>JAVEEN010000115.1 GCA_030840445.1 Pseudonocardiales bacterium | reverse complement strand
GCGCTGCGGTTGCACCGCCAATTACTGCCGATCTACACGGGCATCTTCCGCACCCAGGGCGTCATCCTGGTCAAAGCCGGCCTCGCGCTGCAGGGCCGCTCGGCGGGCCCCGTCCGGCTTCCGATGGTGGACGCGACCGAACACGAGATCAGCCACCTACGCGCGGACCTGTCCGCCGCCGGCCTGCTGTAGGCCGGCAAACCCCCTATCGGATCGTCGATTCAGGACCGGCAATGGGCCGGGGAGCGGTGTCGCTGCGACCTCAAGTTGGACCTTAGCGTTACGGTTACCCGGTGGCAGGAGCAAGTGGTACCAAGCCCCGACAGTCGCCGACCAAGCGGTCGCCGGCCGCCTCGACGCGGACCCGTGGGACGGGCTCGCGTCAGGCTGCCGCTCGCCCCACGAAACCGGCCTCACGCAAGGGCGCGACGTTCGACGCGATGATGGTGCGTGGGCTCGTCCGGATTTGGTTCGGGCTGGGCCGGATCGTCGGCACACTCGCCCGCGCGGTGGGACGCAACGCCGCTACTGCTCGCGACCTGGAGCCGGCGCACCGACGTGACGGAGCAGGTCTGGCTCTGCTCGGCCTGGCGGTGATTGCCGCGATCGCCGTATGGCTGCACGCAGCCGGATCACTCGGGGACGCCATGACCGCCGTGCTCAGGCTGGGGGTCGGCAACGCCGCCGTGGTGATACCTCCGTTGCTGTTGATCTGCGCGATCCATGTGCTCCGGCAGCGACCGGAGCCCGAACACCGCGGGCGCATCCTGGTCGGCAGTTGCGCAGCTTTGGTCAGTGTCACCGGCCTGCTGCATCTCTGGGGTGATTCGCCCACTCGCAGGGACTGGTCGCGTGCCGGCGGTGCGGCCGGTGCGTTCGCAGGCTTGCTCGAGCGGGTACTACCGGCTGGCCTGGTCGTGCTGGTGCTCTTCCTGCTCGGCGCGTTCGGTGCGTTGGTGGTCACCGCCACGCCTCTGAACCAGCTGCCCGTCCTGGTACGTGAGCTCTTCGCCCACCACGCGCCGGACGCTGCGGACAGCGATCCCACCGACCACGAGTCCCTCGCCGAGCGGCTGCATCTCAAGAAGCACCAGGCGAAGCCCGGACGGCCCGGCACGGACCAGTCCGATCCGTTCCTGGACGATCCCTTCCCCTTCAGCGCCACCGTCGCGGATGCGGTGGGGGTGGAACGGAGCTCAGCTGGCAGCGGTATCGCCAGCGAGTGCGACGCTGACGCCGGGTTGCTGCCCAAACCACGCAAGCCGCGGGTGGCCAAGCCGATGCCTGCCGAAGACCTGCCGCCGATCACCCGTCCTACGCAGCTGGAACTGAACGGCGGGGCAGGCTTCTACACGTTGCCGCCGACCGACGTCCTCGAGGCCGGCTCACAGCATCTGGCGCACACCAAGGCCAACGACGAGGTGATCGCCTCGCTGTCGCAGGTTTTCGACGAGTTCAACGTCGACTGCGCGGTCACCGGATTCAGCCGCGGCCCAACCGTGACGCGGTATGAGGTCGAGCTGGGCCCGGGGGTCAAGGTCGAGCGGATCACCCAGCTGACCCGCAACATCGCCTATGCCGTCAAGAGCCCCGACGTTCGGATCATCAGCCCGATCCCCGGCAAGTCCGCGGTCGGGGTGGAGATCCCGAATACCGATCCAGAGATCGTCATGCTGGGCGATGTGCTGCGCTCATCGGTCGCCCTCCGGGATCAGCATCCGATGCTGGCCGCGCTGGGCAAGGATGTCGAAGGCGGGTTCGTGGTCGCGAATCTGACCAAGATGCCGCACCTGTTGGTTGCCGGTGCCACGGGCGCCGGTAAGTCGTCCTGTATCAACTCACTGATTTTGTCGATCCTGACCCGGGCCACGCCCGACCAGGTCCGGATGGTGCTCATCGACCCGAAGCGGGTGGAGTTCGCGGCATACCAAGGCATTCCGCACCTGGTCACGCCGGTCATCACCAACCCCAAGAAGGCGGCGGACGCGCTCGCGTGGGTGGTACGCGAGATGGATATGCGGTACGAGGACATGGAAGCCTCGGCGGTCCGGCACATCGACGACTTCAACCGCAAGGTGGTCAGCGGAGAACTCATTCCGCCACCCGGAAGCCAGCGGGTGTACACGCCGTACCCGTACCTGCTCGTCATCATCGACGAGCTCGCCGACCTGATGATGGTCGCGCCTCGTGACGTCGAGGATGCGGTCGTGCGGATTACTCAGCTGGCCCGGGCCGCCGGCATCCATCTGGTGATCGCTACTCAGCGCCCATCGGTGGACGTCGTCACCGGACTGATCAAGGCCAATGTGCCGTCCCGGCTCGGTTTCAAGACCTCGTCGGTCACCGATTCTCGGGTCATCCTGGATCAGCCGGGGGCCGAGAAGCTGCTCGGCAAAGGCGACGGACTCTTCCTTCCGATGGGTGCGTCCAAGCCGGCGCGTATCCAGGGCGCGTATGTGACCGATCACGAGATCAAGGCCATCGTCGATCACTGTAAGGACCAGCTGCAGCCCAGCTACCGCGAGGATGTCACGGCCGCGGTGGTCGCCAAGAAGGACATCGACGAGGACATCGGGGACGATCTGGACCTGTTCCTACAGGCAGTCGAGTTGGTGGTGTCCACCCAGTTCGGCTCGACCTCGATGCTGCAGCGCAAGCTGCGGGTCGGCTTCGCCAAGGCGGGACGCTTGATGGACTTGATGGAGTCGCGATCGATCGTGGGGCCGAGTGAGGGATCAAAGGCTCGCGATGTCCTGGTCAAGCCGGACGAACTTGCGGGCCTGATCTACACCATTCGTAATGGTGGAACCGCTGACGACCTGGTTGCCGACGACGAGGATGCGGAGTCCGAGGCCCCGCAAGACCAGGCGCCCTTCTGAGGTCCGTGCCTGTTGGATATCCGCTCACGACGAATGAGGGCTTGACCGGTGCGGTCAAGCCCTCATTCGGTTGGTGCGGGTTTCGTCAGTGACTCAGGTGTCGTGCGACATAGAACATCCGGCGCACTGAGAGCTTGGCGCGCATCGCGCTGGCATGCCGTCCCGGCGGGACCGGAAGATGAGCAGGCCGCGTCGCCGTCGGCGTCAGGGTGCTCGATTGCGGACGGTTGAGCTGGAACACGGTCATGGGCAACACCTCCGTGCTTGATGTTACGAGCTTTAACTCTTGTTACCACTGAGGCGCGCGGGACGAAGTCGGGAGCGCTTTTCCGGCGGCTAAAGAGTCAGCAACATCCGGGAGTTGCCGAGGGTGTTCGGCTTGACGTACTCGAGGTCCAGGAACTCTGCGACCCCGGCATCGTAGGAACGACGCAGCTGGGAGTAGACCTCCGGTTCGACCGGCGTGCCCTCGATCTCGACGAACCCGTGCCGGCTGAAGAACCGGGTCTGGAAGGTGAGTGCGAACAGTCTGCGCAGGCCCAATGCCCTGGCTTCGATGATGAGTTCGGCCAGCAGCCCGTCGCCGACTCGATGTCCGCGGTGTTCGGGCGCGACGGCGAGGGTCCGGACCTCGCCCAGGTCCTCCCACAGCACGTGCAGGGCGCCACAACCGATGATCTCGTCCTCGAGCTCCACCACCCGGAATTCCTGGATCGACTCGTAGATCGTTACGGTGTCCTTGGCCAGCAGCAGTCGCTGTCCGGTGTAAGTGTCGATGAGTCCCTTGATGCTGGGAACGTCAGCCGTCCGGGCGCGCCGGACCAGTGCTAGCCCGCGCACCGGCTCAGGTTCGGGTCCGGACACGGCCCGAGCCTATCGTCGCGCGGCGGTCGGTCTCGCCCGGCCGCCTCGCTCAGGTCGGGTCTAGTCAGCCCTCGGTGTGGGACAAGGAATTCGCCAGGCCCAGCGAACGGTAATCTCGGCGTGTGTCCCCGCCGCGATTGCACCGTCCTACCAGTGCGCCTTCGCGCCACACCTCCGATGGCCCCGGCCGCAGCGTCTCGCTGGTAACGCTCGGGTGCGCGCGCAATGAGGTCGACTCCGAGGAGCTGGCCGGCACCTTGTCCGCACGTGGCTGGCAGCTGGTCGAATCCGAGGACGCCGACGTGGTGGTCGTGAACACCTGCGGGTTCATCGATTCGGCGAAGAAGGATTCCATCGACACGCTGCTCGCGGCGGCCGAGGGTGGAAAGCGCGTGGTCGCGGTGGGCTGCCTGGCCGAACGCTACGGGGACCAGTTGGCCGAGGCGTTGCCCGAGGCCGACGCGATCCTCGGTTTCGACTCCTACTCGTCTATCGACGACCGGCTCGACGATGTGCTGGCCGGGCGCCCGATCGCACCGCATCACCCCGCGGACCGCCGTACCCTGCTCCCCATCAGCCCCGCGCAACGGCCCAAGGCGGTGTCGGAGGTCGCAGTGCCCGGGCATCAATGGGGTCCGACCGCCGCCCGCAAGCGATTGGACAACTCGCCGGTCGCATATCTCAAACTGGCGTCGGGCTGCGACCGGCGTTGTACCTTCTGTGCCATCCCCTCGTTCCGTGGTGCGTTCGTATCTCGTACGCCGGCTGATGTACTGGCCGAGGCGCAGTGGCTGGCCGGCAGCGGCGTTCGCGAGCTGGTTCTGGTCAGCGAGAACTCGACCTCCTACGGCAAGGACCTCGGTGACCTGCGGGCCCTTGAGACGCTGTTACCCCAGGTCGCCGGAGTCGAGGGCATCGAACGCGTCCGGGTGTCCTACCTCCAGCCGGCCGAGCTGCGACCCTCCTTGCTGCAGGTGATTGCCCAGACTCCGGGTGTGGTGCCGTACTTCGACCTGTCCTTTCAGCACGCGAGCACCCCAGTGCTGCGACGGATGAAACGGTTCGGCTCCACCGAATCCTTCGTCGATCTGCTCGATCAAGCGCGAGCGGTGGCGCCTACGGCTGGTGCCCGCAGCAACGTGATCGTCGGCTTCCCGGGCGAGACCGAGGCGGATCTGGCCGAGCTGGAGCGATTCCTCACGCTGGCCCGACTCGACGTGGTGGGGGTGTTCGGATACTCCGACGAGGAGGGCACCGACGCGGCCGGATTCGACGGCAAACTCGCTCCGGAGGTCATCGCCACCCGGGTCGAGCGGGTCAGCGCCCTGGCCGACGAGCTGGTCAGTCAGCGGGCGGAGGACCGGATCGGTGAGCTGATCGAGGTCCTGGTCGAAGAGACTCTCGACGGTGAGGTGACCGGTCGAGCAGCCCACCAGGCTCCGGAGACCGATGGCGCCGTCACGTTGACCGGGTCGCCGGCGACCCTGGATGCCCTGCGCCGCGGTCACCTGGTCCGGGCCGTGGTCACTGACAATTCCGGCGCCGATCTCATCGCAGGGGTCGTTGCCGGATCCGCCCGATGACGCATCTGGGGCCCCGCTCGGATCCGATTGCGGACCCGGTGACCACCGTGTCGGTGTGGAACATCGCCAACGCGCTGACGATGCTCCGGCTGGTTCTCGTCCCGTTCTTCGCGGCCGCGTTGTTTCATACTGACGGGCACTCCGGCGCCTGGCGAGCGGTGGCGTGCGTCATCTTCGCGGTGGCCAGCCTGACCGACCTGGTCGACGGCGATATTGCGCGCAAGCGGGGACTGATCACTGAATTCGGCAAGCTGGCTGACCCGATTGCGGACAAGGCGCTCATCGGTACCGCTCTCGTTGGCCTGTCGATGCTCCGCGAGCTGGCCTGGTGGGTGACCGTGGTGATCCTGGTCCGGGAAGTCGGCGTCACGTTGCTTCGCTTCTGGGTGATCCGGCACGGCGTGATCGCGGCGAGCCGGGGCGGCAAGCTCAAGACCATGGTGCAGGCCTGGGCCATCGGGCTGCTGGTGCTCCCGCTCTCAGGAATCTGGCATGCGATTGCGACCGGGGTGATGATGGCCGCCCTGGTACTGACGCTACTGACCGGTTTGGACTACATTGTGCGGGCTTTCACCCTGCGGCGCACTCGCCGTCTTGCCTGAACTCGAGCCGAAATAGCCACGCAACCTGCCATCGATGGTGATTGGAACACGATCCGGCTAGAAACCGTTGTACAGGTGTCCAAACAGTGTTGTCGGTGGCGCGACTACGCTGGAGATTGCAAAGTGGTGGTGCGGCATCGAGGTGCTGACAGCACCTTACAAACGAAGGGGTTATCGCAATGGCAGTTCTGCGCCATGTAGTGGGCGAGACCCTGCGCGCAGTGCGTCTGCGTCAGCGCCGCACCTTGCGGGAAGTCTCGGCCGCGGCCCGGGTGAGCCTGGGCTATCTATCCGAAATCGAGCGGGGCCATAAAGAACCGTCCTCGGAGTTGCTTGCGTCGATCTGCCAGGCCCTCGACGTTCCGCTGTCCGAGGTCTTCATGGCGGTATCGGACACCCTGCGTCGACAGGAACGAATGGCTGACCGAGCCATGGTGCTCGGCAGCCGCACGGGTGGCCCGGTCCTCACGCCGGCTCCGCACCTCGACTCCGACGGTCCGCAAGTGCGGACTTTCCCGACCGTGGCGGCCTGACCCGGTCGGAACAGTCCGCCGCCTAGATCGCCGTCCAAGCCTCAACCCAGCGTCGAGACTGTTGGCGTGTCCGTGGTGCAGCTACCGGCGCCGCGTGTCATCGGGCCTAACGTGGCGTTCATGAGCGCATCGACCCCCCGGTCCCTTGATCCGCTGTCCGACGCGCTGTTCCGTCCCACCAGTGATGGCGCGGCGAGTTCGGCTGTGCGACTGCGCGCGCAGGAAATCAGCCAGCACAGCGGGGTGCCGTCGCGGGCCGGAAATGCCATGGCGCGAAGCCGTGCGGCGATCCTCAGCGGCGCGGGCCGCGCGGTGGAACTCAGCGGGACCAGGATGTCCATGGCCCAGGTTGCGGCGGCGGCCGGCGTCGCCAAAGCGACTCTGTACAACCACTTCAGGACCCGTGAGGACGTCCTGAACTCACTGTTGGTGGCCGAGATCGATCGGTTGATCGGCCAGCTCGGGCACCTGGAGCTATCCGAAGCCCTCCTGCAGGCCGCGGTAGCCATCTCCGAGCACCCCCTGCTCGAGGCCCTCGGCGGTGAAGACACCGACACCCTGGCCGTCCTGGCCCGGGTCGACGTACGTTCGACCGGATGGATGCGGGTCGCCGAGGCGACTGAGGTGCTACTGGCGAGGCACGGCCGCCGGGGCGCGCCCACCGTCTTGAGATGGCTGTCCTCGTTCGTCATCGCACCGGCCGAGGTTTGCGACATCCGAGCCGATGTGGCGGTACTCGTCGCGGGCCTGCCGCCACTGCGCCCTGAGGTCGGCGATGCCGCCTTCGATGGCAACGTTCTTGGACCGGCGTCCACGGGATGAGGCAGACTGGTCGGTGAAGCGGGCAGCTGTGCTGGGAACCTCGGCGCGGATGACCGAGTTGAGCAGATATAGGGACATCGAAAGGTCGTAGAACAGCATGGCTAACGGCTTCGTCAAGGCGTGGAAGTACATGTCTGCCTGGTTCGGCGCCAAGGTCGATGAGAAGGCCGACCCGAAGATCCAGATCCAGCAGGCCATCGAGGACGCACAGCGGCAGCATGAGGGTTTGACCCGGCAGGCGGCCAGTGTCATCGGTAACCAGCACCAGCTCGAACTCAAACTCGACCGTCAGCTCGGTCAGATCGAACAGCTCCAGGCGCAAGCGCGCCAGGCCCTAGTGCTCGCCGACAAGGCGCGCGCGAGCGGCGACGAGGCGAAGGCTTCGGAGTTCGAGCAGACCGCGGGCGTGCTGGCCAACCAGTTGGTGACGGCGGAGGCCTCTGTGGCCGATCTCAAGCAGCTGCACGACCAGTCCATCGGTGCTGCGCAGCAGGCGCGGCAGGCGGTTCAGGACAACGCGATGCTCTTGCAGGAGAAGCTCGCTGAACGGACGAAGCTGCTCAGCCAGCTAGAGCAAGCCAAGATGCAGGAGCAGGTTTCGGCCTCGCTGAACCAGATGAGCGAGCTGGCGGCACCTCGCAATACCCCGTCGCTGGAAGAGGTGCGGGACAAGATCGAGAAGCGTTACACCAATGCGCTGGGCCAGGCCGAGCTGGCCTCGAATTCGGTGCAGGGCCGAATGCTGGAGGTCAAGAAGGCCACCACGAACATGGCCGCGCAGTCTCGTCTGGAGGAGATTCGGGCATCGATGGCCGGCGGATCCGGCGCTGCGCCTACCTCGGCGATCGGTACCAACCAGCAACCCGCGATCAGCGATGCCCAGTCGGCACAGTCAGTTCCGGCAGATCAGCCGGCTACCCAGAACGCGGAGCCGCAGAACTAGACCCCGCTTGGCAGCTAGGGCAGTAGTACAGCACCCGTTCCATGCTGGGGTCCCCTTGCGTGTCCTGCCGGATCGCGGTGCCGCATCGGCGGCAGCCCCGACCCCTGCGCCCGTACACGTAGTACTGCTGACCGGGCTGGGTCCAGCCGGTGGTCGACCGGTTGAAACGGCCGATATTGCCCTTTAGTAGCCGCGACGCGTCGATCAGCACCGCCTCCAGGTCGGTGGTCGCCGCGACCGTCTGCCATGGATTCAGGCGGTGCAAGAAGAGCAGCTCACACTTGTAGACGTTCCCGATTCCCGCCACCAAGCGCTGGTCGAGCAGTGCGTCGCCGATGAGACGGTCCGGCTGCGCAGTGAACCGTCGGATGCTCTCGGCCACATCGAACTGTGCTGCGAGTAGGTCCGGGCCGAGGTGACCGACGACCTCGGATTCGCAAGCCGTATCGATCAGCGCGAGGTCGTGCACCCGATACCCGACCGCAACTGAGTCGGTATTCCCGACCACTGCCCGGATCGCATGATCCCGGCCACCACGGGGCCGCTGACCGGCCGGATTCACCCTCCATGCCCCGTCCATGCGCAGCTGGCTGTGCAATGTTCTCCCGTCGGAAAACCGCATCAAGATATGTTTGCCGACCGGCACGACCTCCCGCACGGTGGTTCCGACTTGATTCGTGAGCGCCAATGACGGTATTCGTACGTCGAACTGAGTGACCGGCCTGCCTTCGAGCGCGGTCCGTAGCCGCTGGGCGGTGAGATGAACGGTGTCGCCTTCAGGCATCTCCCAACCCCTCTCAACCCCGCAACTGCAGGCCCCGTGGGGATGGCCGGAATCCGGCACCCTCCAGGGCCGCACCGAGGGCCGACGAGGCCACGCGCTGCCCATCGGCAGTCTCGACATGCAGCTTGCCCAACGCGCCGTCCTTGACGCTGACCGCCAGCGCGGCGGCCGCATGTCGAAGCGTGGTCACGTCGTCGACAAAGGACAGCAGGGTTCGACCGCCGCGCTCGACGTACAGGACGCAGGCCCCGTCCACCAGTACGACCAGCGCACCGGCTTTACGCGCCGGCTGGTGGCCGCGCTTCCCGTCGTCGGGGTCGGGCTGGCTGACGCGTTGCGGCCAGGCCAGCGCGGCCCCGTAGGGGTTGGCGGTGTCCGTTGCCGCCAGCACGATGGCTTCGCCGGGCGGCATCGTCTCCGAAGCCGCTGACGCCGCGATTCCGCGGAGCCGGTCGACCGCGCCCGACACGCCGAACTGTGCGGCCCCGAGACCCTCGACGAAATACCCTCGACGGTAACGACCGGTTTCCTCGGCCTGCCTCAGCACTGGATACACCGCGGAGAAGCCACCTGGAACTCCTTCCGCGGCCACCTCCCCGCGGGTCAGCAGGCCGTAGCGATCCAGCAACACCTCGGTGCGCATCAGGGCGCTTCGGGTGTCCTCGATTGCCCGTCGCGGCAACCGGGACCATCGACCGGGGAGCGCCGGCAGACCTGCACTTCTCGCGGCGTGCGCGGCGGCGGCCAGCGCACTGCGTGACGGCCGTCCGTACCGACCTCTCGGGGCAACAGCCCGCCGGGTGTGCGTGGTGCGACCCGACCCGAGTCGGGCCCGCACCGGGGCAAGGGTGTCGTTGGTGATCGCACCCGACCAGACAAGGTCCCAGATGGCCGACCCCACGTCGCTCTCGCTGATCGTCTCGTCCTTCATTCGCTCGAGGATGCTTCGAGCGAACAGCGCTTGATCGCCATCCAGTAGCGCGAGAATTGCCTTGTGCACTGGGGTGAATCCTGAATCGGAGATGGGCGGCAGCAATTCCGCCGCAGCCTCGGCGGGCACCAGGGTGATCCAGCCGTCATTGCGCGCCAGCGAGCCGGAACCCGCCCACAGCACCTCGCCGGCGCTCGTCAGTTCGTCCAACATGCTGGGGGAGTAGTCCGAGATCCGGGCCGGCAGCACCAGGCTCTCTAGCGCGCTTGCCGGCACCGCCGCGCCCGCAAGTTGCTCGATCACGCGTACCAGCCCGTCTATCCCGCGGGACCGGCGGCTACCCCCGACGCCCTGCCACTCCGGTAGGAACCGCCCGAGGGTGGCCTGCGGTACGGGCTCCACCTCTCGGCGCAGCGCCGCCAGTGAGCGGCGACGGATCGCTCGCAGCATCCCCGCTCCGCAGAACTGACGCCCGGACACGGTTGGAGTGAACTCGCCCGCCACCACCTGGCCGGTGGCCACCAGGCGGTCCAGACCCGCTGCCACGACCGCTACCCCGAGTCCGAGGCGCGCGGCCGGCTCGCCGACCGTGAACGGGCCGTGCGTGCGGGCGTAGCGCGACAACAGGTCACCGAGGGGATCGGCGACCAGCTCGGTGAAGACCTCGGGGACCCCTACCGGGAGCGCCACGCCGAGAGCGTCCCGGACCCGGCCGGCATCCTCGATGGCGATCCAGCGTTGCTGGCCGGCGATGCGAACCGCCAAGGCCCGGCGACTCGCCTGCAATTGCACGAGGTCAGCCGGTACGGCGCCACGTGCGGCGGCCTCGTCGGTGGTGAGATCGCCTACCTCCCGCAACAGGTCAGCCGTCGGGTCAATGCCCTTGACCTGACGGTTGACGCTCAGTCTCTGGGCATCAGCAATCGACTCGGCGATCGCGGACTCGTCGAGCAGATCACGCAGGTCCGGTGACCCCATGAGTTCGGCAAGCAGCGAAGTGTCCAGAGTCAGCGCCTGGGCCCGACGTTCGGCCAGCGGCACATCGGCGTCATAGATGAACATGCCCACATAGCCGAAGAGCAGCGACTGGGCGAACGGCGATGGCATGGAGGTCTCGACGTCGACCAGTCGCACCTGGCGAGACTGCAGCTGACGCATCAACTCGACCAGTCCGGGCAAATCGTAGACATCCTGCAGGCACTCCCGCATAGCCTCGAGTACAACCGGGAACTGACCGTAGTCCTTGGCCACCTGCATCAATGCGTTCGCCCGTTGCCGCTGTTGCCACAGTGGTGACCGGCGGCGCGGATCGCGTTTGGGCAGCAGCAGGGACCGGGCCGCGCATTCGCGGAACCGCGAGGCGAACAGCGCTGAATTCGTGACTTCTGCCGTGACCAGCGACTCGATCTCGGTTGGCTCGAAAACGGCCAGGTCGGATCCTGGCGGTTCGGCGGTGGTGTCCGGCAACCGCAGCACGATGCCGTCGTCGGAGTGCATCGACTGGACGTCCATACCGTGCTGTTCACGCAGCGTGGCGGCGATTGCGAGTGCCCACGGAGCGTTCACCGGCGCGCCGAACGGTGAGTGGATTACGAGGCGCCAGTCACCTAGCTCATCCCGGAAACGTTCGACCACGATAGTGCGATCGGTCGGCAGCTGGCCGGTGGCCTGGCGCTGCTCCGCCAGGTAGCTGATGAGGTTGCCGGCGGCCCACTCGTCCAAACCGGCATCCCGGGCTCTTTTGAGTGCTACGGGTTCGGCCGCGGCGTCGAGTTCGCGCACGAATGCGCCCAGCGCCCGTCCGAGCTCAGCGGGCCGGCCGATCGAATCACCTTTCCAGAAAGGCATCTTGCCGATCTGTCCGGGTGCCGGCGTGACCAGCACCCGGTCGTGGCTGATGTCCTCGATGCGCCACGACGAGGAGCCGAGCAGGAACACCTCTCCGACCCGGGACTCGTAGACCATTTCCTCGTCCAGCTCACCCACCCGCTTACCGGGGCCGTCGGAGCTGGCCAGAAAGACCCCGAACATGCCACGGTCCGGGATGGTGCCGCCCGACGTAACGGCCAGCCGTTGAGCCCCACCACGACCGGTCAACTCACCGGTGATCCGATCCCAGACAAGGCGCGGACGCAGTTCAGCGAACGCGTCCGAGGGGTATCGGCCGGCCAACATGTCGAGGACCGCCTCGAGAGCCGATTGCGGCAGGGTGGCAAACGGGGCGCTGCGGCGGATCAGGGTTTCGACCTCAGAGACGGTCACCGTCTCCATGGCCACCATCGCGACGATCTGCTGGGCCAACACGTCGAGCGGGTTGCGCGGGTAACGCAGCGATTCGATCTGACCGGAACGGATGCGCTCTGCGACGACCGCGGATTCGACCAGATCACCACGATACTTGGGAAATATCACGCCGTAGGACTCGGCGCCTACCTGGTGACCCGCGCGGCCCAGGCGCTGGGTCCCGGCGGCAACCGATGGCGGGGACTCGATCTGGATCACCAGGTCGACCGCCCCCATGTCGATGCCCAGCTCCAGCGATGACGTCGCCACCACGGCCGGGATCTGGCCCGCCTTGAGTTCCTCTTCGACGACCTGGCGTTGCTCCCGCGAGACCGAACCATGATGAGCCCGGGCCACGATGCCGCGCTCCGGATCGCGCTCGGCGGCAAGGTCGTTCAATTGCGAGGTCAGCCGTTCGGCCAGCCGCCGGGAGTTTGCGAAGACAATCGTCGATCGATGTGAATCGATGAGATCGAGGACTCGCGCCTCGACGTGCGGCCAGATCGAGGAGCGCTGCTTGGGATCGGCGTCCTCGCCGACCGGGCCGGTCCCGAGTTCGGTGAGGTCTTCGACCGGGACCACGACGGACAGGCTGAGCAGCTTCGTCGACGTCGGCGCCACGATGCTGACCGGTCGGCCGCCGGCGAGGAAGGTGGCCACCTCCTCGACCGGCCGGACCGTTGCCGACAGGCCTATCCGCTGGGCCGGCTGACCGAGCAGGGCATCAAGACGCTCCAGGCTCACCGCCAGGTGGGCGCCGCGCTTGGTGGCCGCGACCGAGTGAACCTCGTCGATGATCACCGTCTCGATTCCGGCGAGCGCCTGCCGAGCGGCGGAGGTCAGGAGAAGGAACAGTGACTCCGGTGTGGTGATCAGAATGTCCGCGCCATGCCGGGCGAAGGCGCGCCGGTCCTCAGGCGTGGTGTCGCCGGAACGGGTGGCGACCCGGACCGCAGGTTCGGCCAGGCCCAAGCGGCGCGCGGCTTGTGAGATCCCGACCAGGGGGGAGCGGAGATTGCGCTCGACGTCGGCGGCCAAGGCCTTCAGTGGGCTGATGTACAGCACCCGGCATCGTTGCATGGGGTCTTCGGGAATGGGCAGCGCTGACAGCCGATCAATGGCCGACAGGAAGGCTGCCAGCGTCTTGCCCGAACCAGTCGGCGCCACGACGAGGGTGTGCTCGCCTTTCCCGATGGCCTGCCAGGCCCCCAGCTGAGCATCGGTCGGACGTTCGAACGCACCCTCGAACCACGCGCGGGTAGCGGGTGAGAAGAGGGTGTCCACTACTCCAGTCTGCCTCGTGGGTACGACATCGACGGCCGCGTGTCCGCAGCCCGGCTCCGGTGGGTCGGGCAGGGTGGCTAGCCCGGGGTGGGTCGGCGGATTTTGCTCAGGCTCGGCGCGACGCGCTGGTCAACACCGCATGTGCCGCGGGCCAGTCGTCGTCGGTCATGGCGTATTGCACGGTGTCGCGCCAACTGCCATCCCGACGGATCCGGTGCTTGCGCAGCACGCCCTCTCTGACGGCGCCCAGCCGTTCGATGGCGGCCTGGGACCGCTCGTTTCGGATATCCGTGTGCCATACGACGCGGACCGCGCCGAGGGATTCGAAGGCGTGACCGAGTAGCAGCAGCTTCGAGTCCGTGTTGTGCCCCGTGCGCCACCAGGGCCGGCCGAGCCAGGTGTGGCCGATGGCCAGGGTCCGAAGCTCCGGGTACACCTCATACAGACTCGTGGTGCCGATGAACTCCCCGGTCGTGGCGTCGAGCTGCGCGTACGGCAGCCGTTCACCACTGGCCCGCGCTGTGAGCGCGAGTGCGATCTGGCGGCGGGCGTCGTCCACCGTCCGGGGCACTGCGAGGGACAACCACCTGAAGACATCGGCGGCACCGTCGGCACCGTCGGCGGCGTGCACTGCCGCGAAGTATCCCTCGGCGTGCTCGTAGGCCAAGGGAACCAGATCGACCAGGTCCCCGGTGAGCCGTTCCAGGCTGAACCACCTGGCCGGATCGGGAGCGGCGGAAGCCTGGGTCGGGGAGGCTGGGGACGGGGTCGGGGAAGACGGGGACGGGGACGTCACGGATGGGGAAGCCACGCCCACGATCCTGGCCGACGACGTCGCCGTCTGCCAACAGATAAACTGCTGCGGTGCGCTTGAGTGAGTTCTGGCAGCGAATGGAGCTGCGTTTCGGGAGTGGTTACGCCCATTCGATCGCGGCCGACTACCGCATAACACTGCTCGGCGCAACCGTGGACGAGGCGCTGGCCCGAGGTGACTCGCCCAAGGCGGTCTGGCGTGCGATCTGCCAGGAGTTCGAAGTCCCGGCGAAGCTTCACTAAACCGGCCGGCAGCGGCTGAACCTGCATGCTGAATCGGATTGGCCGCTGTTTCGGCGCGTCCGTATTCTGCCCGGCGTGTCCTTAGCACAATCGAACAGACGTTCGTCTACTCTTGTGGACGAGAGAGTGTCCGTCCACAGATCTGGTTTCGCCGGCAAAACTGTCGGAGGTCGGATCTAGCGTCGCAGCCAACTCCAGGAACTCCCCAAGACTTGAAAGAGGTACCAGCAGATGGCAGCAGCATTCGACCGTGACAAGGCGCTCGACGTCGCGCTCAGTCAGATCGACAAGCAGTTCGGCAAAGGTTCGGTTATGCGGCTGGGCGAGCGTCCGTACGTACCGATCGAGGTGATCCCGACGGGGTCGATCGCGTTGGACATCGCCCTTGGGATCGGTGGCCTTCCGCGCGGGCGCGTGGTCGAAATCTACGGTCCCGAGAGTTCGGGAAAGACGACGGTCGCGTTGCACGCTGTGGCGAATGCGCAAGCGGCCGGTGGTGTCGCGGCTTTCATCGATGCCGAACATGCACTGGACCCCGAGTACGCCCGGGCACTCGGAGTAGACACCGATGCGCTGCTGGTCAGCCAGCCGGACACGGGTGAGCAAGCGTTGGAGATCATGGACATGCTGGTGCGGTCAGGCGCCTTGGATGTGATCGTGGTGGACTCGGTCGCTGCACTCGTCCCGCGCGCCGAGATCGAAGGCGAGATGGGCGACAGCCACGTCGGCCTACAGGCGCGGCTGATGAGTCAGGCGCTGCGGAAGATCACCGGAGCACTCAGCAACTCGAACACCACTGCGATCTTTATCAACCAGCTGCGCGAGAAGATCGGTGTCATGTTCGGATCGCCGGAGACCACCACCGGCGGCAAGGCGCTGAAGTTCTACTCATCGGTGCGTCTGGATGTCCGCCGGATCGAAACCCTGAAGGACGGCGGTGACGCGGTCGGTAACCGAACCCGGGTCAAGGTGGTCAAGAACAAGGTTGCGCCGCCGTTCAAGCAGGCCGAGTTCGACATCGTCTACGGCCAGGGCATCAGCAGGGAAGGCTCGCTGATCGATGTCGGCGTAGATCAGGCCATTGTTCGCAAATCCGGTGCCTGGTACACCTACGAAGGCGATCAGCTCGGTCAGGGCAAGGAAAATGTCCGTAGCTTCCTTCGCGACAACCCCGATCTTGCAGACGAGATCGAGAAGAAGATCAAAGAGAAGCTCGGCGTCGGCGCACAGGTTACCGAAGAGGCTCCGCTGCCAGCCCCGGTCGATTTCTAGGCAGTCACGAATGGCACGACGCTCGACGGGTGGCGGTGCGGGAACCGCGCCGCCACCACCTTCCCTCGTACGACCGATGCCGTCCGCGGAACGACTACCCGAAGACATCGCGGCAGACCCCGAGGCCGATCCCGAATCGGTCGCGAGAACCATCTGTTTGCGCCTCCTGACCGTTCGAGATCGCACTCGAGCCGAACTGGCTGACGCGCTGGCCGCAAAGCAGGTGCCGACGGAGGTCGCCAGCCGGGTGCTTGGCCGCCTTGGCGACGTTGGGCTGATCGACGACTGCGCGTTCGCGGCGACCTTCGCGCAGACTCGGCAATCCGAACGCGGCCTCTCCGCCCGCGAGATCACTCGGCAGCTCCGCAACAAGGGTGTTGCGGCGGAGGTTGTCGCCCAGGCGGTCGCCGGTATCGACCAAGAGGCCGAGCGTCGGACCGCGCAGGAGCTGGTCGAACGAAGATTGCGTGGCATGACCCGACTCGATGGGCCGACCAAAATCCGTCGACTTGTAGCGCTGCTGGCCCGCAAGGGTTACTCGCCAGGTGTCGCCTACGGCATCGTGCGAGAGGTGATCGGCGCCGATACCGCCGACTCGACGCCGACAGCCGACGACGAATCGGCCTGGCTGGCTTGACCGCCAGGCATATCGATATAGCCTCACAAGATCAGGAGACAGGATGCGCGGCCGACGTCGCACATTGACATACAGATCTATGTGTTCGTTCGATAGACCGTGACAACGACGAGGATGAGGAGATACCCAGCCCCGCCATCGTCTGGCGTGGGAACCGGACATTTCCGGGCTTAGTGGCCCGACCATTCTCATCGGTGTCCGCCTCTACGGGCCCGGCCTCCTGGCTGTTCGACGGGTTTGAGACCTAGTCGACTAGAGGGGAGGAAGGGTATGGGCCACGTAGGTAACCTGGCGGCGGTTGTCGCCGGTTTCGTGTTGGTCTTGGTTCTCGGTCTCCGGTTCTTATCCATTTATGCATCCGGCCGTAC
>JAVEEN010000075.1 GCA_030840445.1 Pseudonocardiales bacterium | reverse complement strand
TGGTCAAGGTCCGGCCGAGGCCGACCGTCACACCCGAGCGAACCCCTGCCGCCGCAGCGGCGGCACGTTCTGGCGTGAGCAGGTTGACGGTGCCCAACTCGTCGTCGGCCCCCCATCTGCCCCAATTGCTGAGCGCAGCGGTTAGTACTTCGAACTCGGCCACGCTCTGCGTTGTCCAGCCTGGTGCTGTCCTCACAGCACTCCGAGCCCGCGCAGCTCGCTCAGTTCGTCGGCACTCAGACCGAGCTTGCCGAGCACTTCGTCGGTGTGTTCGCCCAGCCGCGGACCCGACCACCGGATGCGCGGCGGCGTTGCCGACAATCTGAACGGGGTGTTGGCCATTCGCAGCGGGCCGAGGTCCGGATCCTCGACTGTGGCGATGGCGCCGATGGCCGCGTACTGAGGATCGCGCAGAATATCGGGCACGGTGAAGACCACAGAGGCCGGTGCACCCGCTTCGCGGCAGGCCGCGAGGACCTCGTCGGCGTCGCGGGTGAGTACCCACGAACCGACCGCCTCGTCCAACTCATCGCTGTGTTGAGCGCGTTGGTGGGAGTTCTGAAACCAGGCCTGCTCGAGAAAGTCCGCACGCCCGACCAGTACGAGAAGACGGTCCGCGGTGGACTGGGTGCTGGTCGAGATCGCGACCCAGCGGCCATCGCGTGACAGGTACATGTTCCGCGGCGCATTGACGGGTGAACGGTTGCCCATCCTGCCCATCACGGTGTTCATCTGGTCGTACTCGATCAGTTGCGGTTCCAGCACGGTGAGCAGCGGCTCGATGATCGAGATGTCGACCTCCTGTCCGTGCCCGGTCATCCGCCGCGCCCACAGTGCCGTCATGACGGCGAACGCGGTGGTGATACCGGCAACGGTGTCGGCCAGCCCGAACGGAGGCAGCGTCGGGGGGCCGTCCGGCGCTCCGTTGCGGTTGGCGAACCCGCTCATCGACTCGGCCAGAGTCCCGAAGCCGGGGTTGGCCGACAGCGGCCCGGTCTGTCCGAAGCCGGTGACGTGGGCCATCACCAGACCCGGGTTGGCGGCACTGAGCACGTCGTAACCAAGCCCCCACCGCTGCATGGTGCCGGGCCGGTAGTTCTCCACCACGAGGTCGACGTTGGCGGCCAGCTGCCGGAAGACCTCCTGCCCGCGGGGATGGCTGAGATTCAGCGTGACACTGCGCTTGCCCCGCCCGAGCACTTTCCACCACAGGCCATGGCCGTCCTTCTGCGCGCCGTGGGTGCGCAGCGAGTCGCCGCCGCGGGGATGCTCGAGCTTGATGACGTCCGCGCCAAGGTCGGCAAGCAGCATTGTCGTCAACGGCCCGGCGATGAGGTTGGACGCGTCGAGCACCCGCAGGTCCGCCAGCGGACCGGGAACGGTTGCCGTGGTCACGCCATGCCTCCTCTTGTCGTGGATGGACGCCGCACCGATCAGGTCGTCACCCGACGTTGGGGATGACCTCACTGCCGAACAGCTTGATGGATTCAAGCACCTTCTCATGCGGGATCGCGCCCAACTGCATCGCGACCAGCATCTGTGTCGCTCCGGTGTCCTTGAACTCCTCGATGGTCTTTGTGATCGTGGCCGGCGAGCCGACGAGCACCATGCCGTTCTCGATGAGGTACTCGAATTTGGCCTTTCCGGACTGGGCGCCCTGCTTCACCGCCTTGGCGTACCACTCATAGCCCGGCGGCAGTTCGCGCTTCTCGCCCCAGCGCAGGAAATGGTCGATCGTGACGTCGAGGTATTCGACGAAGGCCTGCTCGCAGGTCGCGATCGCCTCGTCGTCGGTCGGAGCGCAAAAGGACATCATGAAAATTGCCGCCTGCTCGTTCTTCATCGAGACGTCGCGGGTTGTCGTCGCCATGGCGGCGCGCCACTCCGCCAGCCGGCGGCCCATCGCGTCCTTGTCGATAGCCATGCCGAATGCGAGCACGCCGAGCCCGTACTCCCCAGCCAACTGGTAGCTGGGCGGGCTGGTGGCGGCCAGCCACATCGGTGGATGCGGATCCTGCACGGGACGCGGAAAGACCTTGCGCGGAGGCAGCTTCACGTACTGCCCGTCGAAACTGACGTTCTCGTCACGGTGCGTCCACAGCTTCTGCATCAGCTCCACGGATTCGGCCCACATCCCGCGAGTGTCACCGGGATCGATGCCGAAGCCGTCGATCTCGTGCTCGGCGATCGAACGACCGGTGCCTAAATCGATGCGGCCATGGGACAGGATGTCCAGGGCGCCGATGCGCTCGGCAACGCGGACCGGGTGGTTGAACGGTGTCGGCAACAGCGCGATGCCGTGGCCCAGCCGGATCGTCTCGGTGTGCTGGGCGGCAGCCGCCAGCCAGATCTCGGGCGCGCCCATATGCGAGAACTCCTCGCGGAAATGGTGCTCGACGGCCCAGGCGTGCGTGAAGCCGGACTGCTCGGCGACCTTCACCTGCTCGATGCTGTTCCAGTACGCCGTTGCCTCGGTGGTGGCCGTCCAAGGCTTGGGGATACCCATCTCGAACAACAGTCCGTAGTCCATGGTTCCTCCTATTGGCACCGAGAGTGCTACGTATACGTAGCCGTAGCATTTATGACCGGACGCCGTCTGTCAACGTTGGAGTTGACGACGGTGAGGTCGGACGCTAGCTCGCCGTCTTGCCACCGTCGACGACGTAAACCGCGCCGGTGATCCAGCTGGCCTCGTCGCTGGCGAGAAACAGTGCGAGGTTCGCTATGTCATCCGGGGTGCCGATGCGCTTGAGTGGGTAGATCGCCGCGGCCGCTGCCTCGCGCGCCGCGAGGTCTCCGCCGCTGACCAAGCCGGCGCCGCTCTCCCAGATGCCCTGCACGAGCGGGGTCGACACGGTTCCCGGCGCGATCGCGTTGACGCGGATGCCGGCGCCCCCGTAGTCGAGCGCCATCTGGCGGGTCAGCCCGATCACCCCGGCCTTGGCCGCCGCGTATGCCGCAACCGCTGGTACCCCGACCAGCCCGCCGATACTGGCCTGGTTGACGATCGAGCCGCCGCCTGCGGCCAGCAGGTGCGGGAGGACGTACTTCGCACTGAGCCAGACCCCGGTCAGGTTGATGCCGATCACCCGGGCCCATTCGGCCTCGTCGGTGTCCATCGCGGTGCCGACCCCGCCGACGCCGGCATTGGCGTACAGAACGTCGATGCGGCCGAACTCGCTGGCGGTCTCGTCAGCCAATCGCCGCACTTGCTCCGCGTTGGCCACGTCGACCTGCTTGGCAACGGCTTGGTATCCCGCGGCGCTCGCCTCGGCGGCGGTCTTGTCGGCGTTCTCACCGGACACATCGGCGCACACGACCACCGCGCCCTCGAGGGCGAACCGCAACGCGGCAGCCCTGCCGATTCCTGAACCAGCACCGGTGACAATCGCGATCTTGCCCTTGAGTCGTGCGGACATCGTCTTCCTCCTGCGGGTAATGGTGGCTTGTGTGGCACAGCGTCGGGCCTGCACCGCGTTCGCACAAGGGGGCCTGTCGCGAAGCACCGTAGTGCCGTTCCGGCACTTTGCCGGTTAGCCTTGCGCCCAGTCGCGCGTGCCGGCGACCCCGACTCAGGGCATGAAGGGGGCAACAGTGAAGGCCTACCAGGCGTTCGCCGCGCTGCTAGCAGGCCACGGCGTCAGCGTGGTCTTTGGAGTTATAGGCGACGGGAATATGCATTGGATCTCGGCCTATAACCGACTGCCGGGCACCCTGTGGTGCCCCGCCTGGCACGAAGCCGGCGCGCTGGGCATGGCCGACGGTTACGCCGCGGCGCTCGGCGATGTGGGCGTCGCGACCGTGACCATGGGACCGGGTCTGGCACAGTCGCTGGCCGCACTGACCGCCGCCGTGCGAACCCGCCGATCTGTGTTGTTGATCACTGCCGAGACCAGCGAGTACCCGCCGGGGCAGGCCCAGTCCGCCGAGCAGGCCGCCTGGGTCCAGGCGTGCGGTGCCATCTACATCCGGGTCGACTCGGCCGCCGACCTGGCTGATGCGCTGGCTCGGTCTCTGGCTATCGCCCGTGGCGGCACACCATGCGTCCTCTCGGTCGTCATCGACGTGTTCGGGGCTGAACTAGAGCAGCTTCCCCAAGCCGCGCCGTTGATTAAGCCGGTGGCGCCGCGGGATGAGCCGAACCTCGATGCCGCCGTCCGGTTGTTGGCCGGCTCCCGGGCTCCGCTGGTTGTCGTGGGCCACGGCGCCACTGGTTGCATCGCCGAGGTGCTCGACTTGGGACGTGGTCTGGGCGCCGCCTTCCTCACGACGGTGGGCGCCAAGGGTGTCCTGGGCAGCGAGCCTTTCCGGCTGGAGCTGACGGGCTGGATGGCCACCCCCCTCGCCCGGGAGCTTGCCGCCGAGGCCGATGTCGTGCTCATCGTCGGGGCGGCGCTGGACCTCTACAACACCGAGGCAGGCGCGGCTTTCGGCAGCGCCTCGATCGTCCGGATCGACAACCGCGCACCCTCCGAGCTTTGGGATCCGGCGCCCGAGCGGGTAGTCCACCTGACCGGTGATGCCGCTGATCTGGTGCAGGCATTGGCGAAGCAGTTGCCGGAGCCGCGCGTGGGGTTGCGAACCCAGACCACCCTTGATCGGCTCGCGGTCGAGGGTAGCCGCCAGGAGGCGCTGATCGCTGCACCAGAACCGGACGGGCCCAACCCATGGGCCGTGGTCTCGGTGTTCAACGAAGTGCTGCCCGAGGATGCTTACTTCGTCGTCGGCATCGGGCACTTCTGGTATTTCCTCGCGCCATACCTGCGCACGAACGATCACCGCCGGTTTCAGTTCGGCTGCGGTTTTGCCCTGATTGGGCAGGCGTTGCCGCTCGCTGTCGGGGCGGCGGTAGCCGAGCCGGGCGGGTTGGTCGTTGCCCTGGAAGGTGACGGCAGCATGGCGATGAACCTGCAGGAGCTGCAGTCCGCGGTCCGTTTCGGTCGGGACCTGTTGGTGTTGGTGATGAACAATCGTGGCTACGGCTCGGAGTATCACAAGCTGGTACTGGGCGATCTGGATACCCGCGAGGGCACCTTCGAAGACGCGATCGATCTGGTCGCCGTCGCGCAGGCGCTAGGTGTTACCGCACGGCGAGCCGAGGACCTTGCCTCGTTGCGCGATGGCCTGAACGAGCTGCTGGGGATGAGCGGGGTGCGGTTGCTGGACGTCTCGATCGCGATGACGCCAATGAGCGAGGTCTACCAGCGACAGCATGCATGAAAACCCTGGATCGTGTAACAACCGGCAGCCTGGGGATGCCGAGCGTTACACGATTCGGTAGGTGCGGCAATTGTCCGTGCCGGTGGGTGGTCAAGGCGCTTGTCCGAGGTCAGTCGAGGCACCCATACTGCGCTGCGTGAACTTCGAACTGGACGCCGCCCAATCTGTCTGGCGCGATGAAGTGCGCGCCTTTCTTCGCGAGAACGTCACGCCCGAACTCCTGGCCGAGGTTGGTGAGCACCGCACCACGCTGTTAGGTGGCGAGGTCGCCGCGTTTCGTAAGAAGATCGGCGCCAAGGGCTGGTTCGGCTTGAACTGGCCGGCGGAATTCGGCGGCATGGGTCTCGGTCCGATCTACCAGCACATCCTGATGGACGAGTTCGAATACTGGGGCGTCCAGGGTCCCGATCTCACCGTGACGTCGGTGGCCCCGATGATAATGCGGCATGGCACGCAGCAGAATCGCGAGCAATTCCTGCCACCGATCGCGCGCGGCGAGGTCCGCTACGCCGTGGGCTATTCCGAGCCGAACGCCGGAACCGATCTCGCCAGCCTGAAGACTCGCGCCGAACTCGACGGCGAGGAATGGGTTATCAACGGGTCCAAGATCTGGAACAGCCAGGCGCACGTGGCCACCCACGAGTGGCTGTGCGTTCGGACGGACCCGGAGGCGCCCAAACACCGCGGGATCTCCGTCATCATCGTCCCTATCGACACTCCCGGCGTCGAGGTCCGCCCGCTCATCACGTGGGCCGACTACCGCACCAACGAAACGTTCTTCACCGATGTTCGGGTACCGCGCACGAACCTGATCGGCCAGCTGAACGAGGGTTGGCAGTACATCACAGGCGCGCTGTCCCTCGAACGTGGCGCGCTCACCAACGCCGGTGATTTTCGCAGGCACGTCGACGAGCTCAAGGAGCTGGTACGGCTACCGCTGGAGGACGGCACCCGGCCCGTCGATAACGCGGAGGTGCGGCGCGCGATCGCCCAGCTCGACGCCGATGTCGAGGCCGCCGTGCTGATGGGGTTGGAAGCGGCGTCCCTGCTGGAGATCGGGGAGATGCCGACGATCACGGTAACTGTGGCCAAGGTGTTCACGAGCGAGTTGCGGCAACGGATTGCCGACGTGGGCACCAGGATTTTCGGGCTGGCTGGCGCGCTGAGTACAGCTGATCCGGCCGCACCGGCGGCAGGCAGGTACGAGAAGCTGTACCGCAACGCACCGCTCATGCGCTTCGGCGCCGGCACGAACGAGGTGTTGCGCGATGTGATCGCGCAGCGCGGGTACACGATGCCCCGGCTGGGCCGCTAGCCCCCAGCCAGCACGGACTACTCCTGAGAGGCACCACGGATGGATCTCACCCACTCGGCCGAACAGCTGGAACTAGGCGCTGTCGCGCGTTCGCTCTTCACGCGAGAATGCCCGACCTCGCTCGTGCGGCGACTGCGCGAACCGGGATCCGACGGGCTTGCGCCCACCTTGTGGCAGGCCCTGGCGAGCGCCGGGATCTTCGGCATCCCGTTCGAGGAGAAGTACGGTGGCGCCGGTGCCGGCCAGTACGAACTCGGTCTGGTTTTCGAACAGGCTGGACGTGCTCTGTGCCCCACAATCGTGTACTCGACCATGGTCTTCGGCCTCGGCGTCGCTCGGCTCGGTGGTGATCAACTCAAGTCCCGGTACCTGCCCGACTTGGTCGAGGGTCGGCTCCGCGCAAGCCATGCGACGTGGAATCCATCCAATGCCGCCGATCTCCGTCCTCGGTTGAGCGCGCTTCGGGTGGCCGATGGCTGGTTGCTGAGCGGGAGGCTGCTGTTTGTCCAGAACGCTCAAGCGGTGGACGTGCTGATGGTGACCGCGCGAACATCGGTCCATCGTGAACCGCAGCGCACCTACGGATTCCTGATCCAGCCTGGTGGCGCAGGCTGGTTGGCGCGGGCGCTCATGACGATCGCGCACGACCAGCAGAGCGAGGTGGTACTGAGCGATTACTTCGTCGCCGATGACGCCGTGCTGACCGGGCCGGACGGCACCGGCTTGGCCGAGGGCGACCTGGCATGGCTGGCAAATTCCGCGATTGCCCTGCAATGCATGGAGATGGTCGGTGGCACTGCCGCCGTCATCGAGCAGACCGTGGCGTACACGAAGGTGCGCGAGCAGTTCGGTCGGCCGATCGGCAGCTTCCAGGCGGTTCAGCACCTGGTCGCGGACATGCGGATCGCCTTGGACGCTGCCCGGCTGACGGCGACCCAGGCCGCGTGGTGGACTGGCCGCGGCGAGATCGCCAACCGCGCGGTCGCGATCGCGAAGATGAAATGCAACGAGGCCTACAAGTGGGCCACCCTGAACTGTCATCAGTTACAAGGCGGGATGGGTTATGTCCTCGACACCGATCTTCATCTGTGGTCGTCGCGGGCGAAGCTGACCGAACTACAGGGCGGTACCACCGATACCGCGGCACTCTGGTTGGAGCGCGAGAGCGGTCTGATCTAGCCGGCGGCGGCGGCGGTCAGGCGCTGGTCAGGCGCTGGTCAGGCGCTGGTTGCCTTCGGGCGACGCGGCACCTTCGTCGGGCTGGCTCGGCTACCTGCGCAGGCGCGCGCCGGTAGCCCAATTGCGCTTCCATCTGGGCGACCTCGGCGTTGGCGAACCCGCATGCTGGTTGTCTCCTGGTCTGCCCGTCGACTACGCAGCCGCGGTGCGTCGGTCGATGCGACTGTTCGTCGATGAGGTGATGCCGGCGGTCACCGGCGCATTGGTACCGGTTTGATCTGTGCGCGCCGGCGGGCTTGTTAGATCTGGATGGCTGCTGGGGTGAAGAAGTAGCTTCGCCGATAATTGATCTTGTCACCGAGGAAGCCGTAGATCTCGCACCATGTCATCGCTAGGGCGGCGCCCTGCCGTGACGTGCCCTCGAAGGTGCCGTAGGCGGCTGCATAGTCGCCGTCCAGTAGAACTCGATCAACAGAGTGCCGACCGACGTCGATGACCCGCTCGTCCTGGTAGAACTGCCGCATCCTGGCCGCACCTCGGAGTGGCTCGTAACCCGGGCGGTGATAGACAATTTCTTCGTGAAAGACGGTCATGAGAGCGTCGACATCATGGTTGTCCACCCGGTCGAAATAGAATTCGATGAGCTCGCGATGATTCTCCGGAGCGGAAATGGGATTCTCTCCTTCACGGTCTAACGTTCTGTGCAGTCCCAGCATTCTCCATCGCGCTTTGTAACATGCACAAGCACGTCTGTCAACATGCCTGTTGACAGCACAGATCAAGATTGGTTCACTGGGGAACATGGAATTAGACCCGTCCGCCGTCCAACTTCTCAGTGAGGATGGGACGTTTACCGAGCACCCTGACTACCCGTTGGGTCTCAGTGACGCGGACATCATCGGGCTCTACCGACGGCTGATTCTCGTGCGTCGCGCCGATGTCGAGGCGATAAACCTGCAGCGACAGGGATACCTCAAGCTCTGGGGCCCGGTGTTCGGGCAAGAGGCCGCACAGGTTGGCAGTGCCGCTGCGCTGCAGCCAGGTGATCGGGCCTTCCCGCAGGGCCGGCAATTCGGCGTCGGCCTGACCGTCGGTATCGATCCCGCTGAGATGCTCTCGGTCTGGCGCGGCGAGATTCAGGGTGGCGGCTGGAGTGTCGAAGCAAGTGGCATCGCGCTCTACACGTTCCCGATCGGCAGCCAAGCCCCGCATGCGGTCGGATACGGCATGGCCTTGCGGCGGGATCAGAAGAACGCCGCCGTTATCGCCTACCTCGGCGATGGCGCGTTCGGTACCGGCGACGTCCACGAGTCTCTCCTGTGGTCCGCGCTCTACAAGTCGCCGGTAGTCTTCTTCTGCGAGAACAACCAGTACGCGCTTTCCAACCCGGTCGAGAGGTCGGCACCGCTTCCGTTGTATCGACGATCCGAGGGCTTCGGCCTTCCGGGTGTGCAGGTAGACGGTAATGACGTGCTGGGTTGTTACGCGGTAACGGCCAGGGCGGCCCGGCGGGCCCGCGCTGGCGAGGGCCCGACCCTGGTCGAAGCGTTGACCTATCGCATCGGGCCGCACACGACCTCCGATGATCCAGATCGCTACCGCAAGGCGGACGAGGTTGCGACCTGGCGACTTCGGGACCCGATCATCCGGATGCGTGATTTCGTGCTTGGCGCGGGCCTCGTCACCCGGTCGGACCTCGACGCCATCGACCAGGAGGCCGAGGTCTGCGCAACCGCGGTTCGGGCGGCGTGCGTCGCAGATCCGCCACCGGTGCAGCCGGAACAGATCTTCGATCACGTCTACGGAACCCGGCCTCAGCATCTGGAAGCCGAACGCCGCGCCTGGCTCGCATTCAACGAGGAAACGCAGGCGACTTCGTGACTACATTCGTGACCGCGCTCAACGCCGCACTCAGCGACTCGATGAAGGCAGACCCCCGAGTGCTGTTGATGGGCGAGGATGTCGGCGACCTGGGTGGCGTCTTCCGGGTCACGGATGGCCTTATCGCACAATTCGGCGAAGACCGCGTGTTGAACACTCCAATCTCGGAGTCGACGCTGGTCGGCGCGGCCGTGGGACTTGCGATGGGTGGCTATCGGCCGGTCGTCGAGATGCAATTCGATTCGTTTGTCTATCCGGCATTCGCACAGATCACTTGGCATCTATCGCGGTTCAGGTACCGCTCGCGTGGCCAGCAGACCATGCCGGTCGTGATCCGAGTGCCCTATGGCGGCAACATCGGTGCCGCCGAGCATCATTCTGATTCGCCTGAGGCGTATTTCATCCCGACCCCGGGGCTCAAGGTGTTCACGCCCTCCACGCCGTCGCAGGGGTACGCGCTGCTGCGTGAGGCGATCGAGGATGACGATCCGGTGATCTTCTTCGAACCGAAGCACGACTACTGGGTGAAAGAGGAGTGCGAACTCGCGCAGCGGGAGCCGGACGCGCCGGGTGCGCGGATCGCCGGCCAGGGCAGCGATCTGACCCTGGTCGGTTACGGGCCGACCGTCAAGCTGTGCCTGGCCGTGCGGGAGTACTTCGCGCAGGAAGGGGTCAGCATCGAAGTGCTGGACCTGTTCAAGCTGAATCCGCTCGAGATCAACATGCTGGTCGGCTCGGTGACCAGGACCGGTCGGATGGTGGTGGTCCACGAAGCTCCCGTCTTCGGTGGGTTCGGTGGCGAACTCGTCGCACGGGTGGCGGGTGACTGTTTCGCGGCTCTGAAGGCCCCACCGCTTCGGGTCGGCGCCATGAGCACGCCTTATCCCGCGGCCGCTCTCGAACACGAGTACCTGCCCGGCATGGACCGGATCGTGGATGCGGTCGACACGTCGTTGAGATATGGGGTCACGACATGAGTCTCGTTCAGCGTTTCCTGATGCCGGATCTCGGTGAGGGGCTCACCGAGGGAACCGTGATCGAGTGGCTGGTCAGCGAGGGCGACACCATCGAACTGAACCAGCCACTAGTGGTCGTGGAAACGGCCAAGGCCAGCGTGGAGTTGCCGTCGCCCTACTCAGGCACCGTGCGCACACTCTTTGTTGCCCAAGATCAGACGGTAGACGTCGGCACCGTTCTCGTCGACGTGGTGGATCCGAATTCCCCCGATGATCAGGAGCATCCTCAAACTCGCGAGACCGACACGTCCAGCGACGACGGCAGCACGATGCTGGTGGGTTCCGGACCGCATCTAGATTTCGCTGTCCGTCGGCGCCGACCACGACCCGCGACCGCCGCCCCGCCTGAACCGATCGTGGCGGCCGCGCAGCCCGAGTCCTCGGGTTACGCCACGAGTCGCATTCACGCTGATTCGCTGCGGCGCGGCACGGCGGCGCGGATGGTCCGAGCCATGCGTGAGATCCCGCAGGCAGGCACCTGGACCACCGTGAACGTGACGCCGACGCTCCAGTTCGTGCAGGATGCCAACGCTGAGGCTACGCCGGAGTCGCGGATAAATATCCTGACCGTGATTGCCGCGGCGATGACTCAGGCCCTGGTCGAACAGCCGATCATGAATTCATCTTGGGACAGCGATACCGATGACATCCTGCTGCACTCGGACGTGAACCTCGGGATAGCCACCGCCTCACCGCGGGGGATGCTCGTGCCGAATGTGAAGCGGACGCAGACGATGTCACTGCCGGCGCTCGGTGGCGCCATTCGCGAGCTGGTGGAGAAGGCTCGCCGGGGTGAGTGCACTCCGGCTGATGTGACGAGGGGAACCGCCACCATCACCAACATCGGGGCGAAGGCAAATGTAGGGCCGGGCGTGCCGATGCTCAACCCGCCCGAGTGCGTGATCCTGGCGGTCGGGAGGGTGAACCGCCGCCCGTGGGTAGTAGCAGAACAATTGATCATCGCGGACCTGCTAGAGATCTCGTTCAGCATCGATCACCGAATCGTCGACGGGGTTCAGCCCGCGACGTTCCTCGAGTCCATCGCCAACTACGTCGGCGACCCGTCGACGCTGGTCAAGGCCATGCAAGCCGTCCCGAGTGAGTTGGAAAGCTGATGACAGTCGTCGATACCCCTGTCTACATCGAAGGAATCGCGCTCAATATCGGTTGGCACGATGCGACGAAGGACCTCTCAGAACTCATCTTCGACACCGTCACTCTGGCGCTCGAGGACGCGGACCAATCCATAGACGCGGTGGATTCGGTGGTGTTGGCCGCCCACGACCTGGTGGATGGCCGCTCGCTGTCGAGCATGGTCACCGCTCCGGCCGCAGGAGCGTATCTTCGCGAGGAGATCCGCTTCTCCGACGACGCGGCCGGTGCTCTCGTCGGCGCCATGACCAAGCTCGAAAGCGGCCGGGCCCGACGATCGGTCGTCGCGGCATGGGGCAGGTCGAGCGAGTACAACTATGACCAGTTTTCGCAGACATTGTTCGATCCGATCTACGGGCGGCCGATCGGCTTGAACGAGTTCGTTCTTTCCGCGATGCGGGCCCAACTGTACCTGGCGACCGACCACCACAAGGAGCAGCGAACACGAGCGTCACTGCGTCGCGACGAGGCCGCTCGAGCGAATCCACGGGCGCTCAAGAGCGGCGGATACCAATCGGCGGCGCCCTATCCACTGGTGCCAGCGGACCTACCGCTCTGGGCGGATGTCGCGGTTGCCCTCATCCTGTCCGTCGAGCCGGCGCCGATCCGGGTTATCGGAGCGGGCCAGTCGTCAGAGCCTTACGCGCTCGGTGACCGCAATCTCCGTGCCCTACAAGGGCTCCAGCTGGCGGCTGGTCGTGCGATGACGCAGGCAGGCACAACCAGCTCGCAGCTCGATGTGGTCGAGGTCGACGGCTTGACACTCATCGATGAAGCCATGGGCCTGGAATCGATCGGGTTCGCCGCGGCCGGGCAGGGGCTCGAGCAGCTGGCCGATGATCCACGGTGCAACCCATCCGGAGGCGGTGCGGCCGGCTACTGCCCACCCGCCATGGGGCTCGTAAGGATCGTCGAGAGCATCCTGCAGCTGCGCGGAGAGGCCGGTGTCAACCAAGTGGCCGGAGCCAGACGGGCCATGGCTACCGGGTCATCCACGGTTGCCGGCCAGACCCACACCGCCATTGTTGTCGAGGCAGCATGAGCGCGCGGGTCGGCATCATCGGGATCGGGCAGACGCCCTACAAGCGGGCTCATCCGGAGCTGAGCTCGGCTGAGCTGATCTGGGCGGCCGTGGATGAGGCGCTCCGCGACGCGAACGTCGACATCGATGCGATCGACGTCATCATCGCCGGCGTCGCACCGGATGCCCTGTCCGGTGAGAACGGTGTCGAGAAGACCGCCGTTCTCGGCAGCGGCAAGCCGTTCCTTCGGGTCAACACCGGTGGCGCGACCGGCTCGTCGGCCACGTTCGCGGCGGCTGACTATGTCGCTTCCGGACGAGCGAAGATGGCACTCGTCGTCGGGGTCGAGCGAATGGGACAGGCGACCTCATCGCAGAACGTGTTCAACACGGTCTTCGATCCCATTTACGAGAAAGACTTTCCGTTGACGACGATCACCATGGCGGCGCTCAGGGCGTCCATGTCGATGCGGGTATACGGTTACACGTCCAGGGATTGGGCTGAAATCGCTGCCCGCAACCATCGCAATGCGCTTCGCAATCCGCTAGCCCACCTCAAGCTCGATGTCACGGTCGAGGACATCATGAACTCACCCCTGCTGGCCTGGCCGATTCACCGATACGAGGCCTGTCCGATGTCCGAGGGTGCGTGCGCGATGGTGCTTGCCGCCGGAGATGTCGTCGGGTCGCGAAGCGTTGCCTGGATCCAGGGCCTGTCCTCGATGACCGACAGCTACGCGATGGGGGATCGGATCAACCGGCCCGCGGGTTCGCTGGTGGACCTGTTGACCCTGGAGCTGTCGGCCCGCCGTGCCTACGCCGATGCCGGAATCACCGACCCTCGCCGGCAGGTCGACGTCATCGAGCTTTACTCGCCCTTCTCGAGTGCCGAAGCGATGACTTATCCCGCGCTAGGAATGTGCGCGCCGGAGGACGGCCCGCGCTTCGTGCAAGAACAGCTTGACGATGTCAGCCTTCCGGTCTTCAATCCTTCCGGCGGGCCACAGGCCGCCAACCCGGTCAGCGCGACGGGAATGGTCCGGATCGCTGAGTGTGCGTTGCAGGTCCGCGGTCTCGCCGGTGAGCGTCAGGTGCCGGATGTCGTACGCGCAGTGGCAACCGGTCAGGGTGGTGCCACCCAGTTTTCAACGGTGTGCGTACTCGGCGCCGAGTCTCCCGAATAGAACGACCTCCCAAGCAGAAAGCCGGACAGAATGACTGAGCTGATTACGATTCCCGGACGCTGGGAGTTCGACTACACGTACTTCGCAGGCGAGGCTGCAAGCAGATTCTTCGGTGAGCTGAAGGACAATCGACGGATCATGGGAGTGTGCTGCCCGTCCTGCAAGCGGGTGCTGGTCCCGGCGCGCTCGTTCTGCGACGTGTGCTTTCAACGGACCGAGGATTGGGTGGAGGTAGGACCGGAAGGAGTCGTGGAGACGTTCACCATCCTGACGGCGACGTTCGCGGGCATGCCCAAGCCGCCCGTGGTTATTGCCTATGTCACATTCGACGGCGCTGACACCGCCTTGTTGAATGTCGTCACCGGGCTGGACCTGAGCAACATCTCCGACGCCGCGGACAGGTTGCAGGCACGGCCAAGGGTCCGCGCCTGCTTCGTCGACGAACCCCAGGGCCGGATCACGGACTTCATGTTCACATTGTTCTGACCAGGCTGGTCATCGGCCTGCTCTACACTTGGCTGGCCGAGCCTCGCCCCGGGCTCGGGCGGCAGTTCGTCCTGAGCAGATCGGAGCGTCGACATGGCTAGCGGTATCGGCCGCCGCCGCGCCGCGGCACTTGCTGACAGCAGCGCCAGCTACACGGAGCGGCGTCGTGAAATCCGGGACGCTGCCGCCCGGGTATTCCGGGCGAAGGGATATGGCGGCACGAGTCTGGGCGACATAGCCGAAGCGCTTGGCACCGACCGGGCTTCGCTTTATTACTACGTGGCGAGCAAGGAGGATCTCTTCCAGGACGTTGTCCGCGATGCCGCGGAAGCCAACGTGCGTCGCGCGGAGGAGATTCGAGACCTCGATGACGCCGCACCGCACAAGCTCGAGTTGTTGATCGCGTCCGTGATGGCCTCCTACGCCGAGTACTACCCCTACCTGTTCGTATACATTCAGGAGGAATTGAACCGCCTCGGCGATGGCAAATCCGGCTGGGCACGCGAGATGAGAAAGATCAACAGACGTTTCGACGACGCAGTCATCGGTATCGTGCAGTCAGGTATGGATGACGGCAGCCTCCGTGCGGTATCCCCGGCGCGGGTGGTCGCCTACGGGATTATCGGCATGCTCAACTGGACTCACCGCTGGTACCGGGACAAGGATGGCACGCTGCCGGACGCCGGCGCGATCGGCGCCGCTTTCGCGGACACTTTGGTTAACGGCCTGCGCAACGATCCCGCCTAGCTGGTTTAGCACGTCACTCGGACCGGTGCCCGTCCAGTACGCCGATCAGGTCCGCTTTGATCTGTAGCGCAAGGAACTTCGAGTGCATCCGGGAGTCGAGCAGGTTGCCACCCATGACCCAGAATCCTGGTTGGTTGGTACGCCGCCACATGTTGCGAAGCTCGTAGTTCTCGTCGAAACCCCAGATCGGCCCGACCCGATCGGCGACCTCGTCTCCCAGCAGCCGGCGCACCAATTCCTGCTGGTTCTCATACCCCGTGGCCAGGACCACCAGGTCGCAATCGAGCTGCTCGCCGTTGTTCAGCAGCAAGCCGTCGGGGGTGAATCGGTTGATGTCGCGGGCTTGGACCAACCCGATCTCGCCCTTGGCCAGCAGGTCGGAGCAGCCGACGTTGATGTAGTAACCCCCGCCGCGACGAAGGTACTTCATGTAGAAACCGGTCTCGTCCGGTTCGAAGTCCGTCTCGAATCCAATGGCGTGCAGGCGATCGAGGAGCTCCGCATCCAGCTCGCAGGTCTTGCGCGTGATCCACTGATAGGTCTCCTTGAGCACCGGATAGGGGATCGCCGCGGTGATGAGGTCGAGGTCCTCGATGGCCTGATGCTCCGAGTACAGCGCGTAGATCATGGTTCCACTCGGAACCAGGCTCAGTACGCAGGTGGGGCTGCGCTGGACCATGGTCACGCTGGCGGCGCCGTTGGCGTGCAAGTCCTGGGCGACGTCGTGTCCGCTGTTGCCCGTTCCGATCACGATGGTGCGTTTGCCGGCATAGTCGGTGCCACTGGTGAACTGGCTGGAGTGCATAACGGTGCCGGTGAATGTGTCGAGTCCCGACAAGGTGGGCACGTGAGGTGCGCCAGCGGCGCCCCCGGTCGCCAGGACCACGTGCTTGGCCCGAACCGTGCGTGCCGTGCCGTCCAGTCCCCGCAATTCGGCCAGCCAGGTACGGGTGGCCTTGTCGTAGCTGGCGCCGACGAATTCGGTCCCGGTCCACACATTGAGTTCCATGGCTTCGGCATAGGTCTCGAGCCAGCCTGCGAGTTTGTCCTTCGGGACGAACGTCGGCCAGGTCGGAGGAAATGGCATGTACGGCATGCTGTTTGCCCAGACCTCGTTGTGCAGCGTCAGCGAGTGGTAGCGATCTCGCCAGCCATCGCCGATGCGTGGCTTCTGCTCCAGCACAAGGGTGTCAGCGCCCATCTGGCCGAGCCGGGTGGCCAGGATCAGGCCGGACTGGCCGGCGCCGATAACGAGCACCTCGGGATCTCGATCCAGATACTGACTCTGCTTGACGCGCTGGTCGAGCCAGTTGTCACCCGCAAACGTCTGGGAGAACTCGATGCCGGTGGGGCGGCGCTCGCCGATTCGCTCCTCGTGACCGCGTAACTCCTGAAGCGCCGTCAGCAGAATCCATGCCTTGGAGTCGCACGGATTGTCGTTGTCGAGCAGCAGTCGGACGAAGCCGGTGGATCGACCTACCTCGGTGTCGAAATCGAAATAGGCTTCGACGACTGTCTTGGCTGAACGCCTCACGATTCTGGGGGCGGTGCGGTCGGCTGCCGGCCGGACCAGACGTGGTTTTACCCTGTCCAGGCGCGAGTTCATGCTGGCGGCGATCTCAGCAGGTCCGGCGAAGGTCTGATAGGTCCAGGTAAACGTGAGGATATCTCGCCAGTAACCGTCGGCGACGAACAGCTCGACGATTCCGTCAACACTGCCGTCCGCGAGGGCTGCTCCGAACCTGGTCAGCCACGCGCCGAAGATGTCGTCGGCAGCTGTCGAATTCGGCATCTCGCGACCGGTCACTGCAGTCCTTCCCCTGAAGGAAACGCTACATTCTCTGATTGGCGAGCGGCGCCACGCTGCTCATTCAACCGGAGTCCAGGCCGCTCTGTCAACGAGAGTGTTGACAACGGCAAGCGCCATGTGGGTACCATCCGGCCTATGAGTGACGCGCGCGGCCGCCTTGACTTGCTGGATCTCGAGGACGACGTTGCAGATGAGAATCGGCTGCTGCGTTCTACGGTTCGCAAATTCGCTGATGATCGGCTGCGGCCGAATATTCGCGATTGGTTCGAGAGCGGCGAGCTGCCGGCACGCGACCTGGCGCAGGAATTCGGTGCGCTGGGTGTGCTGGGTATGCACCTGGAGGGCTACGGGTGCCAGGGTTCGACCGCGACCCAGTACGGGATCGTCTGCGCTGAGATCGAGGCGGTCGATTCTGGCCTGCGCTCGCTGGTCAGCGTGCAGGGCTCCCTCGCGATGTATGCGATTCATGCCTACGGCAGCGAGGAACAAAAGCAGCGCTGGCTCCCGGGGATGGCCGAGGGGAGGCTGATCGGGTGCTTCGGCTTGACCGAACCCGACGCCGGCTCTGACCCGGGTTCGATGCGCACCCGAGCGCGACGCGACGGAACGGACTGGATCCTGCACGGCGCGAAGATGTGGATCACGAACGGTTCCATCGCAGATGTGGCCGTCGTCTGGGCCCGCACCGAGGACGAGGCCGACGGCACGAAAGGCAGCGTCCGGGGCTTCCTTGTCGAGCGCGGTACACCCGGCTTCACCGCGCACGACGTTCACCACAAGCTGTCGCTGCGCGCCTCGGTGACCAGCGAGCTGGTCCTCGACGATGTCAGGCTGCCCGCTCATGCGATGCTGCCCGGCGCACGGGGGCTGAGCGGGCCGCTGGGCTGCCTGACCGAAGCCCGCTACGGCATCATCTGGGGTGTCGCGGGCTCGGCCCGGGATGCGCTCGCCGCGACGATCGATTACGCCTGCTCCCGCACCCAGTTCGGTAGGCCGATAGCAGGTTTCCAATTGACGCAGAAGAAGTTGGCCGACATGGCGGTCTCGTTGAACCAGGCGCAACTCGTCGCGCGGAGGCTGGGCGATCTCAAGGATGCCGGCCAGATCAAGCCGCATCAGATCAGTTTCGGCAAGTTCGCCAATGTGCGCGCGGCCCTGGACATCTGCCGCGAGGCGCGCTCTATCCTCGGCGGCAGTGGCATCACCACCGAGTACCCCGTCCTGCGGCACGCGGTCAACCTCGAAACCGTTTACACATATGAGGGCACCCACGAGGTGCACACCCTCGTACTCGGTGCACAACTCACCGGCCTGGACGCATTCCGCTGATCCGAAGCCGGCCAACGGCTCATCCCGTGAAGCTGAAACCACGATAGTCCGACGCGGCGATGTCGTCGCATAACGTGCGGTACGCGTGCAGCCCGCCGACGTAGGGCATGAAAACTCGTGGTTTGCCGGGGACGTTTGCGCCGAGGTACCAGGAGTCGGCTTTCATGAAGAGGGTGTGGGAGGCGAGTTCGTTGACGTGCTCGACCCATTGGTCTTGTGCGGTGGGGTCGGCTTCGGCGGTGGTGAGGTGGTGTTGGCGTAAGTGGGTGAGGAGGTTGCCGAGCCAGTCGACTTGTTGTTCTGCGGTGGCGACCATGTTGGCCAGTACTGAGGGGCTGCCGGGACCGGAGAGCAAGAAAAGGTTGGGGTAGCCGGCGACGGCGAGGCCGAGGTAGGTGCGGGGGCCGCCGCGCCAGGTGTCGCGCAGTGTCTGGTGGCGGGGGCCGGTGATGTTGATGGCGAGGAATGAGCCGGTGAGGGCGTCGAATCCGGTGGCGAGTACGAGGCTGTCGATGGGGTAGTCGGTGGTGGTGGTGCGGATGCCGGTGTCATACAGCTGGACCAGGGGAGTGCGTTGGAGGTCGATGAGGGTGACGTTGTCGCGGAGGTAGGTTTGGTAGTAGTTGGTGTCGGCGCAGATTCGTTTGCTGCCCAGGGGGTGGTCCTTCGGCAGCAACGCATCGGCAAGCTCTGGATCACCGATGATGGCCTTGATCTTGCGGTGCACGAAGTCGACTGCGTACTTGTTGGAGTCCTCGTTGCGCACGATGTCGGTGAACGACTTGGTGAAGTGGGTGCCGCCGCGTTGCCAAGCCTCCTCGAAGGCTCTGGCCCGCTCCTGTTCATCCACCTCCATCACGCCATAGGGCCGATACCGGTATGGGGTCCCGATCCGGTCCTCGCGGGCCAGTCGGCGGCGTTCGGGGTAGTTGGCTTTGATCTGGTCGAGGGCTTCGCGGGTCAGGGCGCTGTTCTGGGCGGGGATGCTGAAGTTCGCGGTCCGCTGGAAAACATACAGCTGATCGCACTGCTCGGCGATCACCGGAATCGACTGGATCCCCGAGGAACCGGTCCCGATCACCGCCACCCGCTGGCCGGTGAAATCGACCTCGGTCTTGGGCCACTGACTGGTCTGATACACCGACCCCTCAAACGTCGACATGCCCGCGACCTCGGGCACCAGCGGCACCGACAACGGCCCGGTCGCCAACACCAGGAACCGGGCCGAGCACATCGCCCCCGATTCCAGCTCCACCTGCCACCGCCGCCCCTGCTCGTCATAGCGGGCCTTGACCACCCGGGCGTCGAACTGGATCGAGCGGTACAGATCAAACCGGGTCGCCACATGCTGCATATACCGCAGAATCTCCGGCTGCCCAGCGAACCGCTCGGTCCACTCGAACTCCTGCTGCAACTCCTCAGAGAACGAGTACGAATAATCCACACTCTCCACATCACAACGCGCCCCGGGATACCGATTCCAATACCAGGTTCCACCGACATCGCTACCGGCCTCGAAACCCTGCACCGAAAACCCCAACGACCGCACATGCTGCACCGCGTACAACCCGGCAAAACCAGCACCCACGACCACAACATCGTGACTGTCAGCAGAATCTTGCATAGTCAGTTCTCCGGCTCGTAGCGCAGCAGGGTGATGCCATCGTCCGGGTAGTCGCAGAAGACCGGCTGGACGCGCATGCCGACTTTCAGCTCGCCCGGCTGGGCGTTGACGATTTCGGTGCTCACGCGGGGACCTTCGTCCCACTCGACCACGGCAAGCAATTGAGGCAGCGAGTCGCTCCACGGCGGTGCGGTCGGCCGGTCGCCGACTGTGAATGTGTAGAGGGTCCCGTGGCCGGATATATCACGCCATTCGAGGTCGTCGGCCAGTGTGCGCGGCGCCAGGATGCGCGGATAGAACACGTACTGCTCGGCAGCTGGCGAGTACTGGATGCGAATCCGGTGCTCGCGGAGGGACTGCCAGAACGGTGCGCTGACCGGGGTCGGCTCAGGCATCGGCTTGTTGGTCACGAGTGCTCCATCAGTCGCCCTGGAGGATGAGCGCGGCCTGCTCGCTCATGATGCCGCCGTTGCCGGATACGAAGGCGGTGTTGCAGTCTGGGACCTGGGCGGCACCCGCGCGGCCCATGATCTGGCGCGCGCCGTCGCACACATGGTGCATGCCGCCGGCAATGCCGGCCTGGCCGAAGGACAACTGGCCCCCCGCTGTGTTGAGCGGGAAGTCACCGCGGAAAGTCAGATCGTGCGAACTGACGAACTCCATCCCCTTGCCCTTCTCACAGAAGCCGGCGTCCTCGAGGCTCATGAGCACCGTGATCGTGTAGCAGTCATAGATGGAAGCGACGTCTACCTCGTCCCGCCCGATGGCCGCCATGCCGAAGGCTGTCTGCGCGGCCTGGGAGATCGGTGAGCGGAGCAGATCTTCGGCGTAGGTCGGGGTCTTGTAGGAGATTCGCTCACCGAAGCCCTTGATCCAGACCGGTCGATTGCGGCTCCGTTTCGCCACCTCGGCATTGGCGACGATGACTCCGGCGCCGCCGTGGCAGGTCATCACCATCTCGAGCATGTGAATCGGATCGGCGACCATCGGGCTCGCGAGGACGTCCTCGACCGTGATCGCCTTGCCGTAGAAGACGGCATCCGGTGTTGCGCATGCGTTGGTCCGCTGGTCGACCGCAATCTTGGCGGTGGCGCGCGGATCATAACCGAACGTGCTGGCGTAACGCCTGGCGATTTGGGCGTACGGGGCGTTCTGGCCGAGGTTGCCGTAGGGGATCTCGAACTCGGCTTGAGGCGAACCGAAGTTGTTGCTGGACGCGCCGGAGTAGCCGCGGTCGGCGGCCGGACGTCGGCTCGAAGTCGGAAAGTCTCGCGAGCCGGGCAACATGACCAACACCGAGTCGCACAACCCGAGTTCGACAGCAACGGCCGCGCGCCAAACCATTCCCGCTGCCGTGGCGCCGCCGAGATCGACGACCTCACCATAATTGATCGGAATGCCGAGGTATTCCGACAGGGTCGCCGGCGCGAACTTGTCCGACTCCGAGATGCCGCTGCTGATCAGTCCGTTCACGCTGCTCGCGTCGATGCCTGCGTCGGCGAGAGCCGAGGCCGACAGCAAGGCCCACTGCTCGATGGAAAAGCGCGGCGTACGGGTCGGCTTGCGGTGCGGGGCAAGTTCGACCATGCCGATGATCGCGGCTTCGCCGCGAAGGCCCATGATCACCGACCTCGCCTGGGTAGGCGCACGGTTGCCGTACCAGGCATCAGGATCTGCCCTGAACCCTTTTCGCCGTGTACCTTCAGCTCGACCAGGCAGGTTTCGCCCTCTTCCCGCTTGCCGGTCACGGTGCCCTTGAACCGGAGCTCTTCGCCTGGGAACGCGGTGGCACGATTCTGGACGGCGTAGTTCACCAACCTGCCGCGACCGCCGACCCAATCGGTGATGGCACGAGCCAGCAGCGCCACCTGCAACGGACCGTGAACGAGGATGTCCTGGTACCCCTCGACACCCTGCGCCCAGCTCTGGTCGTAGTGAATGCGGTGCCCGTTGTACGTCGCCGCGCTGAAGAAGAACATCTGTACGCGGTCGACCTCGAGCGACAGGCTCGGTATCTCGTCGCCCTCGTTGACGTCTTCGAAGTAGATCTGCTCAGCCATCGTCGTCCCGTCTAGGAATTGGCTGGTCGGGCGATCAACGAACTGGCGGTCTCGGCGACCAGTACCCCGTCATCTCGCGTGTATGTGGTGCGAAAGTGCATCAGGACAAAATCACCCGATCGACCGGACTTCTGTTCCAGGCCCGCCAGCGATCGGACCGAGGTGATGACATCGCCGGCGTGAACCGGCTCGAGGAACGTGATGTCATCACCGCCCGCCATTCGGCGCGGGCACCTGGGTAGCTGGACAGAACCGGAGCCGCCGGACCTGATCGGGATTCCGTCAGGCCGAAGCTCGTCGAGGTCCACCACTCCTCCGGTGACGTGAGCGAGGTACATGGGTGGCATGACCACGTCGCGGTATCCGTTGGCACGGGCGTAATTTTCGTCGAAATACAGCGGGTTGCGGTCACCGACCGCCGCGGCCCAACGTTGGAATTCCTTCTTGACGACCGTGCCGACGGCGCGGCCCAGCTCCGAACCGATCGCCGCGCGTGCCTCGTCACCTATCAGGGACTCGGTCTCGGTTTCGCTCACATCAACTCCGTTCGGGTCATGCAAACTGCTCGTCGCTGATCAACCGGCGCTCGACCTGGGAGTCGTACTCGGCGTCGGAATAACCCAGTAACTGCTTGTAGACGTATTCGTTGTCCTCGCCGAAAGCCGGCACCGGACGACCGAACATCGTGTCGAATCCTTGGGCCCGCCATGGATGGCCCGGGTAGCGGTGGGTACCCACGTTGGGATGGGACCGGAGTTTGAACCAGTCCCGCGCAGCCAGATGCGGATCTCTGAGCAGGCGCAGCTCTGACATGACCTCTCCGGCGGGCACGGCCAGCGCATGCAGCGCGGCAAGGATGGCCTCGGATGGCCGATCCCGCGTCCAGTCGGTGAGATGGCGCCGCAACGGGACGGAATTGCGCACCCGTAGTTCGGCGGTGTCGCCGTCAGCCAGCCAGTCCGCAGCACCTATGACCGAGCGAACCGCCGCCCAGTCCTGGTCGTTCCGGATCGAGATCGCAATCCACCGGTCGTCCTCCCGACAGGGAAATACATCCTGTAGCAGGTACGGATCGGCGTTGCCGAGCAGCCTGGGATTGCGCTGATTCAGCTGCCTGTCCAGGACGAACTCGCCGATGTCCTGCATGACGTTCTCGGACTGCGCAAATTCGACCAGGCCGCCCTCGCCGGTTCGTTCGCGGTCCCAGAGTGCGGCCAGGACGGCGATCGCGACTCCCGTGGGCGTGGCTTCGTCCATGTGATAGTTGTCTCCGGCGGTGTCGGGCGTCTCGCCCTCGTAGCCGTCCATGGCGGCGATGCCGACCAGCGCGTTGAAGTTCGGACCGTAACCGAGGTAAGTGCTCATCGGACCCGTCATGCCCATCGGCGGCATCCGAACGACGATCAGCCGTGGATTTATTTCCATTAGCTGTTCGTGCCCGAGGCCGAGCTTTTCCAGGGTTCCGTTGGAGTTGTTCTCGATGAACACGTCGCTGATCTTGATCAGCTCGAGGATGGCCCGGTGGCCCTCGGGTGTCTCGAGATTGCCGGTGGCGGCCAGCTTGTTGCGCGAGTGCCAGTTGAAGATCGCACTGCGGTCATAAGGCCGTGGCTGTGGCTCGCGATCGGGGAACATCGCCGCGCTATAGCCGGTTGTGGCCATCGACTCCTTGGTTTGGCTGGCCGAAGCCTGCCGCGCGATCCGGTTGTTCCCCTCGATACGGATCACCTCGGCACCGAGATCGCCGAGGAGTGCCGTGCCACCGGGGCCGGCCCACACGACCGTGAGATCCACGATTCGGATCCCTTCCAGCGGTGCCCGACTGGCTGTTCCTGGCTTCGGCGAAGGCCAGCTGATAGTGCTCGGCGGCGTTGCCGGCGCGCTGCGGTCCAGCTCGGCCCGGATCTGACTCGAATGCTGGTCTAGCAACGGCGCGGTATGCCGAAGCCGGTAGCCGTTGGCCATTCGCCAGGGAGCGCCGATGTATTCCAGCGTGCCGGCAACCGGATGGTCGGCGGCGACGAATACGCCGCGCTCGCGGAAGTGGGGGTGCGCTAGCAGTTCGTGCATTTCCAGGAATGCCGTCACTGGGATTCGGGCGGCCTCGCCGTCCTCCATGACCTGCAGCTTGGGACGCTGGGCGAACCAGTCCGCCACGTACTTCCGGAATTCCTGCCAATCCTCCAGCATGATCTGCTTGCCGAAATACTTCTGGTGAAAGTCCGAATCCGGGCTGCTGATCAGGTCCACGAAGCGATCCCAGAAGGCCTGGTTGGTTATGTAGATGACCACGTACCCGTCCTTGGTCTTGAACGGGCCGGTGAACTTCGACTGGCCGCGGTGGGCACTGCGAATGCCACGCGGTGCATCGGTGCCGGCGTAGGAAGCTGCCAGCAGGTAGGAGGCTCGACGATCCCCTCCTGACAGCAGTACCTCCTGGCCCGAAACGTCGATGATCGATCCGGTGCCGGCTCGTCGGGTGTAGATCAATCCCGCCAAGGTCGCCTCGGCGGCCGCGCGACCGATCGAATAGTTCTCTAGATTGCCAGGTTTTCGCTGCGGCGCCCGGTGTGCGTCGCCGGTCGAATGCATCGGGCCTCCCATCGCCTGCAACACCAGGCCGGTCGCTTCGCGGTCCCGGTACGGTCCGTCCTGGCCGAACGCGCTGATCCGGGTGACGACCAGCCGCGGGTTCACCGCGTGCAGCACGTCCGGACCGAGCCCCAGTCGCTCGAGTTGGCCTGGTCGGAAGGATTCGACCAGGGCATCTGAGCCCGCCACGAGCCGTAGCAGCAACTCGCGGTCTTCGGCGCCGGTCAGGTCAAGCGCGATTGAGCGCTTATTGGTGTTCAGATGAAGGAACAGCGCGCTACATTCCAGATCTTGGACATCCCTGGGGAACGGCCCCCATTGACGGGTGAGGCTTCCGGTTCGCGGCTTCTCGACCTTGATGACCTCGGCGCCGAAGTCCGCCAGCAGTTTGGTGGCGAACTCACCGGCCACCCACCGCGACAGGTCGAGGACCCGCACGCCGGAAAATACCTGGTTCGTTTCCGCATCGGGCGGCATCAGTGCACGCGAATTCGCATAGTGAAAGCCTAACCACCTCGTCAACGGATGCGTTGACTCTATGACCAGAACAGGGGGGTGTCAAGATCTTGCCGAGTCTGCGCTGGAGACCCATACTTCATGCTCACTGGGGAGAACTTGCCGCGTTGGCAAGGGTTGCTGCCCGCCGAGGTCCTTTACCAATCGCGCTCACAGGTACCACAGTTCCTGCGCGCGATCGTTGACTCGCCTCTTGGCGGGTAGCTCGTTTCACAACGTAGAACAGGTTCGATGCGGCCACCGAGGCGCGCCGGGCCGGCTGGTCGCGCTAACTGCGAGGGCCGTCATCCGTGGCGCCATAGAACCAGGAGAGGACATTTCAATGAGGACATTCCACAGGTCGCGGCCGGTGATTGCGTTGCTCGCCGTTGCCGGGCTCGCGGCTGGTTGTGGCAGTTCGAGCAGCGCCGGCTCGCCGGGCGGCGCGGGTGGTTCGGGGTCAAACGCGCCTCTCAGCGCGGTCGAGAAGGTCACCAAATACACCGGCGCGGACCGCGAGCAGTACCTGTACAGCTGCGCCAAGACTGAGGGCTCGGTTGTGCTGTACACGAGCTCGTCGGCGATCCTGACCTACATCAAGCCCGCGTTCGAGAAGAAGTACCCGGGCGTGACACTCACCCCCTACGTCGGCACGACTGACCTCGTCCAGCACCTGACGGAGGAAGAAGACGCCGGCAAGCACATCTTCGATGTCTACGGTGACATCTACGGCAACCTGGAGCGGACCAGCAAGTACTTCGCCCGGATCAGCTCGCCGAACAGCACTGGCTTGTACCCTGCGCAGAACAACCCTTACTACTTCGGCGTCAACGGCTTCGTGATGGGTGCTGCATACAACACGAAACTTGTCTCTGCCGCGGATGCCCCGAAGTCGTACCAGGATCTGGCTGATCCGAAGTGGAAGGGCAAGATCGCGGGTGGCTTCGACACCAGCACGCCGATCTCCTACCAGGTGGTCAAGTCCCAGATCGGCAACGACCTGATGAACAAGTTCGCCGCCAACGTCAAGGTCACCGAGGGTGTCTCGGCCCGCGGCGTCGGCGACCTGATGGAGGCCGGTACGTTCCCGATCGCGTGGAGTGTCCCCGACAGCTACCAAAAGGCGGACGGCATCGCCAAAGGCGCGCCCTTCCAGTTCATCCCGTTGAGCCCGATGGTCTCGTTCTACTCGACGTACTCGGTCTCGGCGCACGCACCACACCCGTGCGCCGCGACGTTGCTGCTGGACTGGTCATTGGACCAAAAGGCCGGCGGTGGCCAGCAGACCTGGGCATCGCACGGTGACACCTCGCCGTTCAGCACGGCCAAGTTGGTTCCCTTCGATATCCCGGGCACCGACCCGAGCACCTGGAAGCTCGTCGAGTCTGCTGACCCGGCGATCGTCGACAAATTCAGCACCTACCGCGAAGCGGCCGCAAAGTACACAGTCGACTTCCGCAACCAGTTCATCCGAAAGTAAACAACTCCAAGGTTGGTGTCGGCTGGCGTGGCGCAAGTGCACGCCGGCCGACGCTATTGGTTTCGGTCCGATCGATCACGCCGTCTACAGCTGGGACTTTCACATGCTGCGAATCGAGAATCTCCGCAAAACCTTTTCAGGCAATGAGCGTGAGAGGATCACCGCGGTCAGCGATGTCTCGTTCAAAGTCGCAGCGGGGCAGCTTTTCACGCTTCTCGGTCCGTCCGGATGCGGCAAGACCACCACGTTGAGATGCATTGCCGGCCTCGAACATCCGGACTTCGGCAAGATCACCATCGATGGCGCGGACGTGTTCGACGACACGACCGGTGTGCTGGTACCGGCCTACCGCCGGGCGATCGGGATGGTCTTCCAGTCGTATGCCATCTGGCCGCACATGACGGTGCGGGAGAACGTCGAGTTTCCGCTGACGGTGGTTGCCCGCCGCCACCGGCTAGCAGCCAAGGAACGCACCCGACTGGTCGATGAGGCGCTGGAGCTGATGGGCATGGGCGCTTACTCCCAGAGGCCGTCCACCGCGCTCTCCGGTGGGCAGCAGCAGCGGCTCGCGCTTGCCCGTGCGATCGTCGGCAAGCCGAAGTTGCTGCTGCTCGATGAACCGCTGAGCAACCTCGATGCCAAGCTCCGCGAGCGAATGCGATTCGAGATCAAGCGGTTGCAGACCGAATTGGGTGTCACTGCCATCTACGTGACACATGATCAGGGCGAGGCACTGGCGCTCTCGGACGAGATCGCGATCATGCGCGACGGAGTCATTGTGCAGCAGGGCAATCCGAACGACATCTACAACCAGCCCGGCTCCGACTTCGTCGCCGACTTCATCGGTTCGGCCAACCTGGTCTTCGGCACCTGCCAGGTCGCCGGCCGGGTCGGTGACCTGATCGAGGTGGAACTCGAAGGCGGAGTGCGCGCCTCGGGCAGCGCAACCTGCGATCTCGCCGAAGGTGACCCGGTGGTTCTGGTCGTCCGTCCGGAGAGCGTCAAGACGACCCCGTTGGCCGAGGACGAACGCGCGCCGGAGGGCCACTTGATCGGCACGGTGCGCGCCCGCATCTTTCTCGGCGAATCGGTCGATCTGCTAGTCGAGACGCTCGGCCGTGAACTGCGCATCCGGGTCCCGGCCGACTCGGCCCCCTACCGGCCCAAGAGTTCGGTGGCGCTGGACATATCCTCACGTCGCTGCCTCGTGTTGCGTGATGACCGCACGCTTGCGCTGAGCAGCAACGTCGAGGACGAGTTGGGGCTGGCAACAGCATGACCATCACCATGGCCAGGCGCCGATCGCTGCTGGTCAACACGATCAAGGCCAAGGGTTTCGCGCTCGTCCTGCTGCTGCTGATCGCGGTGCTCGTCATACCGCCGGTCGTCATCCTGATCATCTCCTCGTTCGCCAGCGGGCGGACGCTGCAGGACGGTCATGCGACCTGGGAGAACTTCCGAGGCATCCTCACCGACAAATACACCTACCTTTCGCTCAAGGACACCGCGATCTTTGCGGTGGGCTCGTCGGCAGTTGCGGTCCTGCTCGCGACCGGCTTGGCGTGGCTGGTTGAACGAACGAACACGCCAGGACGCAAGGCGGTCTATGGACTGCTGATCGTGTCCTTTGCGGTGCCGACCTTCATCCAGGGCATGGGCTGGCTGCTGTTCCTGGGCCCGGGTTCCGGCCTGCTGAACACCATGTGGCACGGAGTCTTCGGTGGAGATTCGGAGTTCCCGATCTACACGATGGGGTCGATGGTGTTCATCCAGGCGATGACGCTGCTGCCGGTGATGTTCCTGCTGATCGCTCCGGCGATGCGGGCGGCCGATCCCGGGCTCGAAGAGGCCGCGGCCATGAGCGGCGCTTCGCGCGCGAAGACAATCTTCAAGGTGACCCTGCCGCTGATCCGCCCAGCCTTATTGGCGGCGCTCTTCCTGTCCTTCATCATCAGCGCCGAGTCGTTCGAGGTGCCGGCCCTGGTCGGCTCGCCGGCCCATATCAGCGTCCTGAGCACCGAGATCTACTCGCGCATCAACAGCGGCTTCACCGACTACGGCTCGGCGTCCGCATTCTCGATCATGATGATGATCTTCACGGTCCTCGGGCTGATCAACTACCAGCGGGCGACTGCCCGCTCGCAGCGCTACGGGACGATCCGTGGCAAGGCGTACCGTCCGACGCGTCTGGACCTGGGCAACTGGCGCTTTCCGGCGGCCGTCTTCGCGGTCGCGGTGCCGGTGTTGGTGGTCGTCCCGCTCGCTATGATCGCGTGGGCCTCGCTGCTCAAGGCGTACCAGGTTCCGAGTCTGGATGGGTTCAAGCACATCACGACGAGCACGTATTCGGCGGTACTGCACGATCCGAACGTGACCGACGGACTGTGGCACAGCATGGTGCTCGCGGTGGGATCCGCCGTCTGCGTCATGCTGATCACGGTCCTCGCCGCGTGGTTGCTGGTGCGCCGGCGTAGCGGGCTGACCCGTGCGGTCGACTTCCTGGTAACGCTGCCGCTCGTGATTCCCGCTATCGTGCTGGGCCTTGCGGTGTTGCGCACCTACTTGACGGTCAACATCGGGATCTATGGCACCCAGTACATCGTCCTGCTGGCGCTGGTGGTGCACTACCTGCCGTACGGCATGCGTTACGGCCAGGCCGGGGTGGTGGCCCTGCACCAAGAGCTTGAGGAGGCTGCGCAAGTTGCGGGGGCGAACCAGTCCACGGTGCTGCGACGCATCCTCATGCCGCTCATGTGGCCCACAGTGCTGGCAGGCGGCGCATTCGTGTTTCTCGCTACGATCCGGCAGCTGTCGCTCGTCGTATTCCTGTCCGGGCCCGGCTACCAGGTCGCGACGCCGGTCATGTTCAACAGATGGCAGTACGGCTCGATCTGTGAGGCCGGTGCCTTCGCCGTCATCATCGTCGCGATGGCCTGCGCCGCGTTGGCCATCTTCTCGAAGTTGACATCCGGGCTCGCCATCGGCAATCCCAATGCGCAGGAGATGGCGATCGGCAAATAGTTCAGCAGTTGGCACACGCCACAGGTGGCACAGATGGAGGAACATTGAGCAAGTGCGGCAACAGTTCACCGGCATCGGCGAGCAGCCGGTGCCGACTCGCATGACCGCAGGAGCGGTGTGCAGCCGATGACGCAGGCCGAGCTGGATGCCGTACCCGCCGACGTGCTGGCCGATGTGGACGGCATCGTCGAAACAGCCGCGCGCAAGGGTATCCGCACGTTCGGTGAACTCGGCCTGCAGGTCAGCGCCGTCGTCGACGGCAAGCAGATCGTGGACGTTGCGGCCGGCTGGGCCGATATCGCACGGCAGCGACCGGTGGATTCTAGATCCCTGTTTCCGCTGTTCTCGGCGACCAAAGGTGTCGTCGCCGCGGCCTGCGCGGAGCTGCTGGAAACCGGTGCGCTCAGCCTCGATGAGCCGATCGCGAAGCTGTGGCCGGAGTTCGCAGTCGCGGGCAAGTCACGGGTGAGCCTGCGACACGTCTTGACGCACACCGCTGGACTGCCCCAGATGCCGCCTGACACCACCGTCGAGCAGATGTGCGACTGGGACCACATGGTGCGGGCCCTCGCCGCAATGGCGCCGATGTGGGAACCAGGCAGCAGGGTCGGCTATCACGCATACACCTACGGCTGGCTGGCCGGCCAGGCCTTGAAACTAGCCGCCGGAACAGGCGAGGACGTCGCAACCCTCGTGCGGCGGCTGGTCTGCGAACCGGCCGGCGGGACGGACTTCTGGCTCGGGATTCCGGTCGACATCGAGGATCGCGTGGTATCGCTCGTCGCGATGGTGGATGCTGCCCCACGCGAGGACATGGGCCTGTTCCGGCTGGCGATTCCAGCTCACCTGGACACCGGCCCCGAGGTGTACGGCAGGTCCGACGTCCGGCAGGCATGCCTGCCGGGTGCCGGCGGCATCGGCACCGCTGCCGCTATGGCACGCATCTACGGGAGGCTGGCGGTGCTGGACCAGCGCAGCTGGGCGCGCCGGGCGGGTCAGGTGTGGGAGCAGCGGACCGACACGGTTACCGGCCGCGCGGTGGCTCGCGGACTCGGGTTCTGGGTTTCCGGCTCGACCGAGGCGCCGCTCGGTCCGCCCCTGGACGGCGGGCCTGGTCGCTTCGGTCACCCGGGAGCAGGCGGCTCGATCGCCTGGGCCGACGCCGACCTCGGCGCGGGCTTCGCCGTTACGCGTAGCCGGATGACCGCCGTCGGCTGGAACGATCCCAGCATCGTGGCCCTCGTCGAGGCCGCCTATTCCGCCGTCCGTCGACACCGTTCCGGAGGAGCATGATGTCTCGACCCGCACAACAGGATGGCCTGCGCGGCAAGCCGATCGTCATCACCGGCGCCGGCCGCGGATTGGGCCGCAGTTACGCCCTTCATCTGGCCGGACTCGGTGCCAACATGGTCGTCAACGACTGCGACGAGGTGGTAACGGAGGTGCGCGAGGAGATCCTGGCCGCGGGCGGCACCGCGATCGCGGTCGTCGGCTCGGTCACCGACTGGGACTTCGCCGAGCAGCTGATAGCCAGAGCCGTCGACGAGTACGGCTGGCTGCACGGTGTGGTCTCGAATGCGGGCGTCTATCACATCACCCCGGTGGTGGATGAAACGCCGGAGCCGATCCGGATCAGCGTCGACAGCAATCTGATCGGCACCATGCATGTCGGGATCCATGCGCTTCGCAATTTCGGAAAGGCCGGCGCGGGTGTGCTGATCACGACCACCTCGAGTTCGGCCCAGGGTCTAGGAGGCTCATCGGTCTATGCGGCTACCAAGGGCGCGATCCTGTCACTGACTTACAGCTGGGCTATCGAGGTCGAGGGCACCGGGATCCGCGTCAACTGCATCCGCCCTCGGGCCATGACCCGGATGAGCGTCGTGCGCGGAACGCCGAAGCCCGGCGCCCGATCACCGGAGGAAATCGCGCCGCTGATGGAGTATCTGCTCGACGATCGATCGGCGGCTTTGAACGGCCAGGTTCTGAGTTTCGACGGCGCCACCCTCGAAGTGCTGCAGATAGCACACCCGGTCGCGCTGCAGACGCCGCCGGACTGGTCCGTCGATTCGATCGCCGCCACGGTTGCAGCGGGCCCGCCGGCCCAGGCACCGTCAAACTTGCGTGTGCTGGGCTGAGTACGCGGCGGGTGGTGGTGAGTGGAACGGCCGGCGGGAGGATCTGCAAGCTCAGCGTGCCACTGCGGTAACCGACTGGCCGGGTCCCACGGAGACCGTCACCTCCGAGACCAGGGTCCCGTCGCCGAGTCGTGTCTGCCGGGCCGGTATGTGTGAACCATTGATGTCGATGGTTCGATGTGCGCCATCGAAACGTACGGTCCAGGACAGTGTGGTGGGCCCGGAAGAGTTCGTCAGGGTGGATCGATCATATTGTTCCTGGCGGACGGATACGCGATCCGCACCGATGGGGACGTTATCGGCTTTCAACCATGACATCCCGCTCGGTAGACGCGATTGCGTGGTCAAGCTGGTTGCCGACGCTGAGGGAGTAAGACCGAGCAGTCCCGTAATCGTCTGGGATACGAGGGTGAAGGACACTTCTGGATACGTGCCGTTCGCTCCTTGTCGGGCGTTCACATGGGGCGCGGCACGGTGGGCGTAGATGTACTGCATCCACTTCCAGGCCAGGTCGTTTTGCTCGTTGGCGAAGAAGGTGTCGGGCAAGTAGGTCAGGGCCTCGATGTTCGGGGACTGCTGGGCCGGATCGGTCTCGTTCGCGTCGATGGCAGCCAGGTACGAGTCGAGACCGGAGCCTGCGGCAACGATGCCCTTGAGCGGCATGAAGATGCTGTTCTCCTTGCCCCACCCCAGGACAGCCACGGGCTGTCCGTTCGCGAGCTGGTAGCCCCGGACCAGATCAGTCGTTCCCGGATACTTGCTCCATGAACTGTTGAAGTAGACCCGCAGCGAACCCGCACGTGCCTTGTACGTACTCGAGGTCGCCAGGTCGCCGCGAGCTGCGGCGAGATCGGCGAACGAGAGGTAAGCCTGGTATTGAGAGGCGATCGCGTCGCCGGCCTCAATGAGAGTGGCGCCGTTTTCGTTGTAACTCGCTACGGAGTCGAAGATGTTCCCGTCGGTGCCTTCGGCAACCTGAACTTGGCCGTTAGGGATCCGTCCGTTGTGGCTAGCGATGAATGCTGAGACTGCGTTGAGGTAGTAGCTCCACATCGTGTTGCTCAGGACATAGTCCTTATCGCCCGTCCATTGGAAGGCTTCATCACTCTTCTGAACGAGTTCAAACACGGTCGGCAGTTCGCGGACGAAATTCGTGTCGGATTTGTAGTCGATGGCAAGCGGGGTGCTGGTGTCGAAGTTTATCGACCAGACCGGATATCCGCCCCGAGCCGGGGTCGCCGAGGCGATGAGCGCGCGAAGCATGTTCTTGTTCTCGAGATCGAGGCCGAGCAGATGTGCGCCGATGACTTGATGCGCTGTGTCACGGCCGTAGAAGCCGGTCCGATATTTGTATCCGGCCCAGTAACTGGCCCGGTAGGTGCCGGTGCCCGTGCCTGAGGGGTTGCGTTCGTCGACGTTCAGGGGTCCGGACGCGCCGTCTTGAATCACCCAGTTGTTTGCCTGGGCCTTTGCCCAGGTGAAGAGATCGGTTGCGGTCTGATCCGACGAACTCACGGTAATCTCGGCGTGGTCGGCATCGAGGTATACGTCGTCGATGTCCGTCCGACCGCTGGATGCGCCGCTGAACTGAACCTCTACGCGGTCTCCTGCGCGGGTATCGATGCCTCCAACGGAGTAGCGCTGGTACCCGTTCCAAGTCGGAATGCGCAGTGCCGCGGCAACGCTTCCATTGACCCGTACGGTCATATTCGCATCCGGACCGGTGCTAGATATCCAAGCGGCGAGCTGCAGGACGCCGCCGACGGAGGTCACGGTTTGGTCGAGACTGTCTGCCGCGGAAGCGAGCTCGGCGGCTCCGTGACCTGTGTGAGCATTGATCGCAACCACGCCGGTGTTGCCGGTGAATGTCCATCCCGTCGTTCCGTTCTCGAAGCCGGAGTTCACCAGCGAGAGGCCGCCGTCATCGAGGCGCCATTGTTGAGCCGCGCTGTCTGAGCACGCCTGCTGCGTAAGACCGGTTCCCTTCGCATCGACGCAGAGAGTGCTGTTGGCCGGCATCACCTGACCGAAGTCGCCGATAGTCGCGGCCGTGAACAGCTGCTCAGGTGACGCTGCGGGCTGGCAGGAGGTGGTGACCATCCGCGCGCCCGGCGACGGGCTGCTGCCGGCTACAGCAAGACAGCGTCCGGTACCGACGTTGAGGAACTGCTGCGCGGCGCCGGTCGCGCGAGGTGTCGCGGAGGTGTTGAGGACGCGCCATAACTGCGTTGGTGATACTAGGCCGCAGCTTGCCAGCCGCACGGGGGCAGGCCGGCTATCGGTAGACCCGCCGTCGATGCAACCTCCGCTGCTGGCCGCGATGCGTACTGCTCCGATGACCAGGGCGGGGTTGGGAATTGCGCTCGCACCGTCGCGGTCGAGCTGTACGTCATCTATCGTGATTGCTCCGCCAGTCGGCGCGCCAAACGCCACCGTGACGGTCTCGCCCTTCTTGACGTTGATGCCGGCGAGCTTGATCTGTTGGTAGGTCGACTGGACGCCAAGGACCTGCTGCGCCGGTGCGGCGGATCCGACAGCGGCACTGAGGCTAGCGCCCGGTCCGCTCGTCGAAACCCAAGCGCTTACCTCTAGGACCCGGTCGGCGTCGGCCGTGAGCGTCTGAGAGATCGAACCTCCTCCAGCGTTGATGTACCCAGCCTGGCGCCCGGAGTGAACGTTGGTGCCGGTCACGCCTGCATTGGGGCCGAAGCTCCATCCGCTCTGCCCGCTTTCGAATCCGGGGTTAGCTAACGTCGGTAGCGCAGCATGAGCCTGCGTGGTGACCAAAACAGTCTGGCTACCCACGACAATGAGCGCCACGAGGGCGGCCAAACACAGCAGACGAAATCTCGCACGTGCGATGCTTGCTGACTTGGACGTCACCTTCGGCCTCCTGCAGGCGTGTTAGGCGGATCCTTTGGACCCGAGCTATCTCGGATAATCAGGGTCGTTGGAACAATGATTTTCAGGGGAACTTTCCGACCCTCTTGGCGTTGGCGAAGCAGATCGATTGCCGATCTGCCCATTTGCGCTGACGGGACGGCGACCGTGGTCAATGCGGGGTGCAGCCAGGCGCTTACCGGATTGTCGTCGAAGCCGATAATCGCGACGTCCGCGGGAACGCCAATGCCGCGGTCTGCGAGTGCCTTCATAGCGGCCGCGGCAAGGGGGTCGCTGGCGATGAAGTACGCGCTGCAGCGGAGATCTCTCTCGATCGCTTGAGCCATCAGGTCGTACCCAGACTGCGGTGACTCCGGCGACCACTGGCCGATGAGGACACAGCTGGCGTCGAGGAGACCGTGCGCGGACATGTAGCGCTCGAACTCGGCCTGACGAGCGTCCACGAGACCATCCGCTGCGCCGCCGATGAAGCCGATCCGTCGATGTCCGCGCGTCAGCAAGTGGTCGAGCACGGTTCTCGTTGCTGCAGCAAGGTCAACGGTTACGGAGTCGACACCGCCACCGGCGGGTTCGTCATCGACCGTGATGAGTACCTGCTTGGCGGACATCGAAGCAACCGTGGCGTCGATTGCGACCCGACCAACGGCAATGAGATGTGGCTCATCAGGTAGCCGCAGCCCGGTGCCGCGCTGGAATGGCACGGTATGAAGGATGATTCCCTGTTGGTGCGCTTCCCGTTCGAGGCCCAGGCGGATGGCGCTGTAATAGGGGTCGCGAGTCTCTTCCTCAGGCGAGAAGCTGTAGACAACAGCCGCCGTATGCAGGACCGAGCGGCCACGGCCACCTCGGTGCGCGTGCGCGGGTCCGCGCCGAGCTCTCGGCTGGTAATCCAGCGTGTGCGCGGCGTCCTCGACCCGCTGGCGCGTGAGTTCCGGTACCGATAGTCCCGGGTCGTCGGACAGCACGCGTGAGACAGTCGTAGTCGAAACCTGCGCGAGGACCGCCACCTGCGCGAGGGTTACCATTTCGCCTCCATCTGGTGTCTGGCATCGGTGCCAGACACCGGTGCCAGACACTAAACGTTTAGTGATGGGAGCGCAATAGTGCGCAACTCAGCGGCTGTCTTGCACCGGTAGCGGAGGTGGCAGGCTGCTGGCCGAATCGCGGGCAACGGAAATAGGTCGACCAAAGCCGCTAATTTCCTCGCCTAGTCGGGCGCTGCGAACCTCTGCCGTGTTTAGTGAATTTACTCAAACTCGGATCAAGGTAGCCAGCGCGTCAAGGATCAGGGTGAGTCCGAACTCGAACTCGTCACCGAAGTC
>JAVEEN010000060.1 GCA_030840445.1 Pseudonocardiales bacterium | reverse complement strand
ATGACGGCGGATCAGCGCGAAGCTGCCGAGGCATTCCTGGCCAAGCGGCCGCCGCGATTCGGCAATCGCTGACCGGTCAGGCCGGGACGGCGGCGCTGCCCTCGCGCACCCGGCGCAGGATCGCCGGTGTCGCCCCCACCGCGTGCGCGGACACGTCGAGGTACTGGGCAGCGACCACCTGGGCCGGTAGCCGGCCCTCGGGCTGGAACCAGGCGGCGACCGATTGCACCATGCCCAGCAGCGCCCGGCGGTGTCGGTCGGCGCGGTGACGTCGAAGATGCCCGCTTCGACACTCCGAACTGGATGCCAACATGGCGGTAGGTGGTCGACAGCTGTTCCGCTAGGTGGACCCAGCTGCACCAAGCCGGCTCAACACCACTCGACTTGACAGCCCTCGGGGGACAGGACACGATACGAGACAACGTTGTCCGACCGACCGAGACAACGTTGTCCGAAAGGAACGAAGTGGGCGATCGAGCCAGCATTCGAGATGTCGCGACAGCCGCGAATGTCAGTATCAAGACGGTCTCGCGGGTGGTCAACGGCCTGGACACGGTAGCGCCGGAGCTGCGTGACCGCGTGCAGAGCGCGATCGTCGAATTGAACTACGTACCCAACACGATGGCCCGATCGCTCAAGACCGGGGCTGGAAACGCCGTCGGAGTGGTCGTCGACTCCATCGATGACGTGTTCTTCTCCTCTCTCGTGAGCGCGGTCGAGCAGCGCGCGATCGGCCTCGGCCTGGCGGTCGTCGTGTGCAGTTCGGGCTTCGACCCCCAGCGGGAGCGCAACCAGCTGCTCCGCCTGGCCAGTCAGCACGTCCGCGGCATCATCCTTGCGCCCGTGGGTGAGCATCTCGAATTCTTGGAGCCTTACCGGACATCGATGCCGGTGGTGACGGTGGACCGCTCACTGCCCGGCTTTGACTCGGTGACCGTGGACGACTACGCCGCGGCCCGGACCGGCGTCGAGCGGCTGGTAGCAAGCGGTCACCGCCGCATCGCGCTCATCGGTTTCGATCGCCGAATCCAGACCGCTCGTAGGCGCCGTGCAGCCTACGAGGACGTGCTCGTCGAACACGGCATCGCTGGTGATGCGGAGCTAGTGCCGGATGTTCCGCTCGGAAGCGACGCGGCCCGTGCCGCTCTTCGGACGGTTCTCGCCCTACCGGAGCCGCCTTCGGCGCTGTTCCTCTCCAACGCCCGCCATGCTTCGGCGGTCATTTCGGAGATGCATAGCCTCGGCCGGACTGACCTCGCGGTCGTGTCCTTCGGCGACTTCTCGCTGGCGGACGCGGTGGACCCCACGATCAGCTGCATCGACCAGGACCCATATTCGATGGGGGCGCTCGCCTTCGATCGTCTGACCCAGCTGTTCCAGAATCCCGTTCTGGACAGGGCCGATCTGCAGGTGCCGACCGGATTCGTGGAACGGTCTTCGCACCTCATGCGGATCCCGGAGCCGGCTGCACAACCGGGCGGCCGGACTAGGAAAGTGAGGATCAGTTGAGCACGCGACTCGTCGCCGGAATCGATCTCGGCAGCACGGGCATCAAGCTACTCATCGCCCGCGCGGACGGCACTGAACTCCTGATCGAGCAGCGGCCGACACCGTGGCGGTCAGGGGCAGCCGGAACGACCGAGCTGACCGCCGACGACCTTCTGGAGACCGTACGCGAACTGCTTGTCGCCACGGCCGAGCGGCTGAGGACCGTGACCGATGATCAGAATCCCTCCGTCGCTGCGATCGCGATCTCCGGGATGGGTGAAAGTGGTCTGCTGGTTGATCCCGCAGGCAAGGCCGCAGCCCCGGCAATCGCCTGGTTCGATCCGCGCGGCCGAGACCAGGTCGAGGCGCTGCCGTCGCACCTGGTGGCGGAGTTCGCAGGACGCACCGGGCTTCCGGTAGGCGTCCAGGTCTCCGTCGTCAAGCTCCTCAACCTTCGCGGGAACGGGATCGGGCTCGGCGGACTGCAATGGTTCAACCTGCCCGAGTTCGTTGCCGCGGCCCTCGGGGGGCGCGCCGTGAGCGAATACTCCCTCGCCTCACGGACTGGTCTGCTCGACCAGGACAGCGGCAAGCCGTGGCCGGAAATGATGGACTACCTCGGCGTCACGCCGGACTTCCTGCCGCCCCTAACGGACGCGGGCACGGACCTGGGCACGGCGGACGCCGGCTGGCTTCCGGCGGCTTTCGGCGGCGCACGGGTGACCGTCGCCGGCCACGACCACCTCGTCTCGGCCGTCTCCGGCGGAGCGATCCCGGACGATCGTTACCACGCTTCGATGGGTACCGCCGAGGTGCTGCTCCGGGTGCTGGACGCCCCGCTGTCACCCGAAGCCCGCGCTCGGCTTGCGTCACGACTGATCAACTCGGTGCGGCACGTCGTGCCCGGTCAGCACGTCCTCGTCGCGGGTGTGAAAAGCGGGATCCTGATGCGTCGCGCCCTGCAGCTCGCCGGCATCGTGGACTCGATCGGCCGCGATCAGCTCGACGCACGGGTACTCGCTCTGCCGTTCGAAGGGTCCCTTGCAGACGGGGCGATCGAAGTCCGCGGTGCACGCAACGACGACGGCGTCCTCCGACTCACCGTTCGCGGTGATGGAGTGAGTCCGGCCGAGACTTTCGGGGCGGTCCTCCGCCACGGAAACGACGAGATCAGGCTGCTCATCGAGGCGATGGACCAGGAGGTCCCGCCCGCTCGCGCGACCGTGCTCACCGGGGGCTGGGCCGCCATGGCAAGCGTCCGACGCGCTCGCTCCGCCGTGCTCCCGGGCCTCGTGGTCTCCCAACGGTCCCAGGACACGGCCTACGGTGCCGCTCTCTTTGCGAGCAGGCTCCTGGAGCCCGTCGCCCAGACCAATGCGCAGCGGTGAGACCAGCCGTTCCACCAACCGTTCCACCAGCCGTTCCACCATATTAGAAGGAGAAAACCGTGAACGAACTGACGACGCTCGAACGCCGAGCAATGACACGCATCCTCACCGCAGGGAACAAGATACTGATCGTCGCCGCTGACCAACGCAACAGCATGAAAGCGGTCATGACCGACGCGCCGGACGGCCCAGGCTCTGTCACCACGGAGCAACTCGCCGACGCCAAGTCCGACATTGTCACCTACCTGGCCAACTACGCTCCAGCGATCCTGCTGGACCCCGAGGTCGCTCTCCCCAGGGTGGTTGACGACGGCACTCTGCTTGCCGACACTGCCCTCGTCGTGGGGATGGACGCATCCGGCTTCGACACCGTCGACGGCTTGCGTTACACCCGCTACGTCGATGGTGTCACACCCAAAACGGTGCGGGACCTGGGCGGCGATGTGGCCAAAATGCTGTTCTACATGCGGCCGGACAAGCAGGACATCGACTCCCGCGTGGCCCAGGACATCCGCGACCTCGTCCGTGCGTGCACGGTCGAGGGGGTGTTGCTGATCGTTGAGGTCCTCACCTACCGGCTCGACGGCGAGACCGACGAGCAGTACCAGGAGGCCTTCCCACGGCTGGTGGCAGAAGCCGCGCGCATCTCGCGCGCCGCCGGCGCCAAGGTGCTGAAACTGGCCTACCCGGGTTCAGCCGAGGCCTGCGCCGCGGTAACCCGCGCTGCGGACGGCGTGCCCTGGGCCGTGCTTTCCGCAGGTGTCGACCACGAGACCTTCGTGAAGCAGGTCGAGATCGCCCTTGCCAACGGTGCAAGCGGCGCGATGGCAGGGCGGTCACTGTGGAAGGACAGCCTCGCGGT
>JAVEEN010000055.1 GCA_030840445.1 Pseudonocardiales bacterium | reverse complement strand
CAGGGTCGCTGCACGCCTCGGCAAGTTCATGGGAGAACACCGAGGAGATGTTGGCGCGGCTGCCGTAGAGCACCCAGGCCATGTGGGATCGGTCGTTCCAGTCCAGGTCGAACCAATCCAGGTCGGTGTACACGGCGTAGGTGTGCAGTCCACCAAGGCCACCGGGTTTGTAGGCCACGCCAGGCGGCATCATTACGCAGTGGAACTGGGCCCGCGTCCAGCCGACACGGTGGTCGTCGAGGGTGCATCGCCGGGACCATTGAACTTCTGCACGATCAGGTCACCGCCACCACGGGGTGCCCGAACCTTTGCGGACGCTCTCTTCGTCAGCTCCTCGGGGACAACCCCCCGACCGGCCGCCGGCCGCCATTGTCGCTGGACATTCTTGCCGCCCCGTCGTGACGTCGCCTTCGCAGCCATATCGATCGCCTCCGTCAAACCCCGTTGCGCGGATGAGTCTTCTCGCTACAGCCCTCTTGCACAATGAGTGCAGCCGGTCAGGGCCGGCTCTTACATCAGCTTTGGGATCATGGTCGTCGTGACCACCGCAGAACCGCAGCAGCAGGGCATCCTGACCGGCGTACGCCGCGCCGCCTCGAAAGTCCCCGAGATCACGCTCGTCTTCTGGGCCATCAAGGCATTGACCACCGGGATGGGCGAAGCGGCCTCGGACTTCCTCGTGCACCAGATGCCGCCCGCCCTAGCGGTGGTGCTCGGATTCGTGGCATTCGTGATCGCTTTGGGTATTCAGTTCAAGGCTTCTCGATACGTGCCGTGGAAATACTGGCTCGCGGTGTCCATGGTCGGCGTGTTCGGCACCATGGCGGCTGATGTGCTGCACGTCGGACTCGGCGTGCCGTATGCGGTGTCCACCGGGTTTTTCGCCGTTGCGCTCGCGGCCATATTGCTCGCCTGGCACGCGGCCGAGAAGACCCTGTCGATCCACAGCATCTACACACCTCGCCGGGAGCTGTTCTACTGGGCCACGGTCATGGCCACATTCGCCCTGGGTACCGCTGCCGGTGACCTGAGCGCCGTGACCCTGCAACTGGGCTACTTCTCCTCAGGGCTGCTGTTCGCGGGGATCATCGCCATTCCCGCCATCGGGTATTGGCGGCTGCGAGTCAATCCGATCTTCGCTTTCTGGTTCGCCTACATCGTCACCCGCCCGCTCGGCGCGTCCTTCGCGGACTGGGCCGGAGTTTCCCACGCCCGCGGCGGCCTCGACATCGGAGCAGGACTCGTCGCGCTCGTGCTCACCATGATGATCGTCGCCCTCGTGAGCTACCTCAGCGCCGCCCTACGCATCGAGCTTGCGGCAGACCGTATACAACACTAAAGTCGACAATCGACAGATTGGAAGTAGATGAAGCCGCTTCGCCATGCCGGGCTCGCTGATGAAGTCGTCAACCGACTTCGCGAGGCGATTCTCGACGGCGAGCTCGCCCAGGGGTCGAAGCTCAGCGAGAATGAGCTCGCCACCGCGTTGGGGGTGAGCCGTGCCCCGGTTCGGGAAGGACTGATCCGGCTGGGCCAAGAGGGCCTCGTCACTTCGCTGCGCAACCGCGGTGCTTCAGTCGTCAAGCTGTCGCGGCAAGACACGACGGAGCTCGCGACGTTACGGGCGGCGATCGAGGAGCTGGCGTGGTCGGCGGCCTGTACCAAGGTCGACTCAGATGCACTCAACGACCTTCAGATGATCGTCCACGAGATGCGGCGCCTGGTCGAAGCCAAGGCCCACGACCGACTGGTACGGCTCGACATCGACTTTCATGACCGGGTGTTCCAGGTCGCAGCCCACGAGCGGCTTTACGCCGCATGGACAACTATCAAGTGGCAGGCGGCGCTTTACCTTCTCAACCGGCGTTCGGTATCTGCGGATTACCACGAGATTGTCGTCGACGAGCACCAGGAGCTGATCGCGATCCTGGCCGCAGGCGATCCTGCACGCGCCGCGTCAGCGATCAATCACCATATCGCTGGCGGGTATCTGCGCCTGCTGGCCTCCTACGACGAGCACGACGATGTTCGGCGAAACATTCTTGTCGCGAGACCGAACCTGATAGCAACCACCTAGTACATGGAGAACGCACCCGATATGGATTCTGCTCAGACTGGTCTTTCCGACGCCGAAAGTATCCGCTTGAAGCGGACGCACATGCCAGAGCGGTCCGCCCAGATAGGAAAGTCCGTCCGAGAGGCAGATCGGTCACTCGGGCTCACCGGCGGCAATCCGGATCTGCTCGATGCGACTCATTTCGACACCGTGCGTTTCCCCGCGCCTGACTGGGCGAAGCCGCTCTACGCGCGGGCCGAAGCGGACGGATCGCTGGCATATACGCCGTACCGCGGGCATCCCGCAGTTCTGGAGGCGCTGGAGGGTTCGGTCGGGGAGCTGTTGGGCGTGCCGGTGACCTCGGCCAATCTGGCGCTGACGCCGGGCTCGCAGGCAGGGCTGTTTACCACGCTTTCCGCGCTCGTCGACGAGGGCGACCTGGTGCTGCTCGCGGATCCTGACTACCTATTTGTGGAACGGATCCTTGCCTTTCTCGGTGCGCGGGTCGAGCGGATTCCGGTCATCGAGGATGGCGATGTCGCCCTGATCGACCTGGACCGGATCGAGCGGTTGCTGCCGGAGCGGCCGAAGCTCTTCGTCTTTTCGCACCCGAACAACCCAACGGGAGCGGTATACGGGTCGGACACCATAAACCGCCTGGCCCAGCTGGCGGTCGTGGGCAACTTTCGAGTGCTGGTCGATCAGCTGTACTGCCGTCTTGTTTACCCAGGTTTTGAATACTCACACCTGGCTGGCGTCGAGGGCATGGCCGACCGATGTATCACCATCTTGGGGCCGTCGAAGACCGAGTCGTTGACGGGGTACCGGGTTGGTGTCGTCGTTGGGCCGCCCGATGTGATGAGCGCTGTCGAGCAGACCCTGACCGTGACCTCGCTTCGCGCCCCGGCGTACGGGCAGCATCTGTTGACAAAGTGGCTGGTCGAGGACGACGACTTCGTGCGCACCCGCATCGCAGAATTGGCGCAGCTGCGAGACATGACAATCAAGCGGTTGCTCGAGGTGCCGGGACTTCGGCTCAAGCCTCGCGAGGGCACGGCATACGTTTTTCCCGATGTCTCGAACCTCGGTCGGACAGATGAAGAGATCGCAGCAGCTTTGCAGCGCGAGGCCAATGTCATTGTGTCGCCGGGCTACCAGTTCGGTCCGCGCGGCGTGGGACATTTTCGGGCTTGTTACGCCAGGGACGAGAACCAGTGGGCTGATGCGCTCCAGCTGATCGTCGACTGCCTCACCACGATGGCATAGCTCAGGAGAATCGTGTTACCAGGCTCGGAAGCGGTGCGCGTACTGATCTGCTCGATGCTCGAGCCGGAATACGTCGAACGGATCGCCGCTGTGGACAGCCGGATCGAGGTGTTGTACGAACCAGACCTGCTGCCGGTCCCGAAGTACCGCGCAGACCACAATGGCTCGCCCCGTCAGCTGAGCACGTCCGATGCAGCACGCTGGTCGTCCCTGCTTGCTACGGCGGATGTGGCGTATGACTTCGACTGGCGGGCTCCGGAACTGATGCCGACCCAATGTCCGCGGTTGAAGTGGGTTCAGGCGACGAGTGCCGGAATTGGTGAGTTCCTGAGGCAGACTGAGCTTGAACTCTCGGACATCCAGTTCACCACCGCCGCCGGAGTCCATGCCACGCCGCTGGCCGAATTCGCTGTAATGGGCGCGCTGTACTTCATCAAGGGCCTGCCGGCGTTGACGAAGGCGAAGGCGCAACGTAGTTGGCAGCGCTACACCACCCGACAGCTGGCAGGACGCCGGGTAGCCGTGGTCGGACTTGGACGGGTGGGCAGCCGAGTGGCGCAGAGCTTCGCCGTTCTCGGCTCCGAGGTATGGGGACTTGGCCGCATGGGTGGTACCTACGACACCGACGGAAGCTACCGGGTGATCGAGCTGACCGAGTTGGACGAGCTGCTACCCACAGTCGATGTGATCGTGCTCTGCTGCCCATTGACGGCCGAAACCCGCGACCTGCTCGATGCTCGTCGGCTCGAACTTCTCCCTGATCATGCGATCGTGATCAACCTTGCCAGAGGCGATGTGATCACTGAGGATGCCCTCATCTCCGCGCTGGCCGGCCGCACGATTGGGGGCGCCTGTCTCGATGTCTTTTCGACCGAGCCGCTGCCTGCTGATTCGCCGCTGTGGGATATGGACAATGTCATTGTCTCGCCGCATTCGGCCTCGACCGTCGAAGCCGAGAACGGGCTGATTACCGACCTCTTCTGCTCGAACCTCCGGAACTGGTTGTCCGGTGAGCAACTCACGAATGTCTACCAGCGTGCAAGAGGATACTGAGGAGTGACGAGCGATCTGCCGACGGCCCCGCAGGCTCAGGGTCGTTACGTACCAGTCGTGGTCTACGGCGGCCTGGCGTACGTGGCGGGCATGACACCGCGGGTGAATGGGGTGCTAGCGGTACGGGGCCTGGTCGGCACCGAGCTAACAGCCGAGGCAGCCTTCGACGCCGCGGGCATCGCCGCACGCAATGCTGTAGCCGCGGTGGTCGCGGCCGTTGGCAGCTTCGATGCGATCGCGCGATGTCTACGGATGACCGTGTACATAGCCTCTTCACCCGGGTTCACCGATCATGCCGCTGTCGCCGACGGCGCGTCGCAGGCGCTTCACGAACTGCTCGGTGACCGGGGCCAGGTGGCGCGGTCTGCGGTCGGCGTAGCCAGCCTGCCGTCTGGCGCGCCAGTCGAGGTCGAACTTACGGTGGCCATCCACTCATAGCCGGCGAACTGCTCGGTGTCCCGCGCGGACTGTCAGTGTGACCAGCCGGGCACGCAGCGGCATGTCCGGGACCACTCCAACCTCCGAAATACGTGCGGGGGACCGGCGTGTGGTCACTCTCCGGCAACCCTTGTCCACAGTCTTTCCGAAAGTGTCTGCACGGTCCGTTCCCGGCGGCTACGCTCCCATTTCCGGTTGGTCGGATAAGGGTAAACAGGTGAGTCGTGGCTACTGCGCTGTCCATCGTGGAGGACGAGGTCCGTGAGCTCGTCAGACGACGATCGCTCGATCCGGTGTTGCAACCGGAGGCAACGCAGCGACTCGTGGACGACGTGGTTGCGGAGTATCTGGATCGGGCGCTGATCTCGTCGCTGCCGCCGCTGGGTGATCCGGCCAGCGCCTCGCGCGCGGTCTTCGACCAGGTCGCGGGGTTCGGTCCGCTGCAGCGTTACTTCCAGGACCGCGCGGTGGAGGAGATTTGGATCAACGAGCCCGGCCGGGTGTTCGTCGCCCGTAGGGGTCGTTCGGAACTGACCAACTTGATCCTGACCAGCGAGCAGGTGGCCGACCTGGTGGAGCGGATGTTGCGGGTCTCCGGTCGACGGCTGGACCGCAGCTCGCCGTTCGTGGACGCGCAGCTCCCCGACGGATCCCGGCTGCACGTGGTGATCCCAGCCATCACCCGCCAGCACATGGCGGTGAACATCCGGAAGTTCGTGCTCGGAGTTGCCGGGTTGGACGAGCTGGTCGCCCTCGGTGCTCTGACCGAGCC
>JAVEEN010000370.1 GCA_030840445.1 Pseudonocardiales bacterium | reverse complement strand
CGGCCGGCCGGTGCGGTCCGGCCGTGAAATTCGCCACCCGGCGCCCGGATGGGACGATGGACCGAACGACGCGCGTTCCCACCTACAGCCAGAACCCTCTGACAGGAGCAGCATCAGCATGGCCATCGAGGTCAAGATCCCGACCATCCTGCGCAGCTACACCGGCGGCGAGAAGTCCGTCGACGCCAAGGGCGACACGCTCGCCTCGCTCATCGACGACCTGGACGGCAGCCACCCGGGCCTCAAGGGCCGCCTCATCACCGATGAGGGCGCCCTGCACCGGTTCGTCAACGTCTACGTGAACGACGAGGACGTGCGCTTCACCGGCTCGCTCGACACCACGGTGAAGGACGGCGACTCGGTCACCATCCTGCCTGCCGTGGCAGGCGGCTGACCCTCGCGCGATGACCCGCTACGACTCGCTGCTGGACGCGACGGGGAACACCCCGCTCGTCGGCCTGCCGCGGCTGTCCCCGCGGTGGGAGGGCGAGCATCCCGTCCGGCTGTGGGCCAAGCTCGAGGACCGCAACCCGACCGGCTCGATCAAGGACCGCGCCGCGCTGGCCATGATCACGGCGGCGGAGGCCGAGGGACGGCTGACCCCTGGCTGCACCATCCTCGAACCGACCTCGGGCAACACCGGGATCTCGCTGGCCATGATCGCCAAGCTCAAGGGCTACGGCATGGTGTGCGTGATGCCGGAGAACACCTCCGAGGAGCGCCGCCAGCTCCTGGAGATGTTCGGTGCGCGGATCATCTCCTCGCCCGCTGCAGGTGGCTCGAACCAGGCCGTCGCGATGGCCAAGAAGCTCGCCGTCGAGAACCCGGAATGGGTCATGCTCTACCAATACGGGAACCCGGCGAACGCGCAGGCGCACTACGACGGGACTGGGCCTGAGATCCTGGCCGATATGCCGTCCATAACGCACTTCGTGGCCGGCCTCGGCACCACCGGGACCCTGATGGGGACCGGGCGGTTCCTGCGGGAGAAGGTCCCTGGCGTGCAGATCATCGCAGCCGAGCCTCGCTACGGCGAACTGGTCTACGGCCTGCGCAACATCGACGAGGGGTTCGTCCCGGAACTCTATGACGATTCGGTCCTCACCTCGCGGTTCTCCGTCACGTCCTACGATGCGTTGCGCCGGACCCGGGACCTGGTCGAGCACGAGGGTATCTTCGCCGGTATCTCCTCCGGTGCGATCCTGCACGCGGCACTCGGCGTGGCCGACAAGGCTCTGAAGGCCGGTGAGCGGGCCGACGTGGTGTTCGTGGTGTGTGACGGCGGTTGGAAGTACCTGTCGACGGGGGCGTACTCCGGTTCTCTGCAACAGGCGGCTGAGCGCCTCGAGGGCCAACTCTGGGCCTAGGGGCGGTAGCGTGGAGGTGTGAGCGCACCAACCCCCGGACAGCCACAGCCGACCCCGCGGCCGGCCCAACCGCCCGCCACCGTGCGCGGTGGGAAGGCTGCGCGGGCCGCCCGCAAGCAGCAGCAGCGTCATGAACTGGCCAATACCAGCCTGCGCAAGGGGCTGGCCCCTTCGACATTCTCCGGCGCGGCCGTGTGGTCGGGCGGGATGCTCGCCCTGTTGTGGGCCGTTCTGATCGTCAACGCGGTGCTCGATCACCGACTGCTGCGATTCGGGATCAAACCCCGGCAGGTGGACGGCCTGAGTGGCATTATCTTCTCGCCGTTCCTGCACGCCAATGCCGGGCATCTGGTCGCCAACTCGGTGCCGTTCGCCGTGCTGGCCTGGCTCTTGCTGATCAGCGGGGTGCGCTACTTCGTCCTTGTCACCGCGGCCGGTGTGCTTGCCGCCGGACTCGTGGACTGGCTGGCCGGGCCGAGCGGCTCGGTGATCGTCGGCGCCAGCGGGCTCATCTTCTGTTGGCTCGGTTACCTGCTGGCCCGAGCGTGGTTCTCCCGCAAGCTGGCCTGGATCGCGGTGGCGGTGGCGGTCGCGTTGGTGTTCTCCTCGATGTTCTCCGGGCTGCTGCCTCGGCTGGGCGGAAACGTCTTCTGGGGTGGTCACGTGTCCGGCTTCGCGGTCGGGGTTGCGGTGGCGTACGCGTTCCACCGCCGCCCGGCGCGCCCGAAGCCGGCGAACGGTGCACCGCCTTTCCTGACCAGCTGAGGGGTCTGCCACCGCCGACGGTGCTCAGTTACGCCTGACATCCTCGGTTACGCCAGGCATCGCGTCTCCGGACGGGGCTGTGCGTAACTCGGCCCGTGGCCGCTGGGCCCTCACCGCCCCCGTAGGCTGATTCGGTGCCCTCGCTCTCCGCCGACGCCCCGATCGGGATGTTCGACTCGGGGGTCGGTGGCCTCACCGTCGCCCGTGCCGTCCTCGATCAGCTGCCGAACGAGGCGTTGCATTACATCGGCGACACCGCGCACGCGCCGTACGGGCCATTGCCCATCGCCGACGTGCGCCGCTACTCGCTGGACGTGATGGACTCGCTCGTGGCGTCCGGCGTGAAGATGCTGGTCATCGCCTGCAACTCCGCATCTTCGGCGTGCCTGGCGGACGCCCGCGAGCGCTACGACATCCCGGTGGTCGAGGTGATCCGGCCCGCGGTCCGGCGGGCGGTCGCGGCCACCCGCAACGGTCGGGTGGGAGTGATCGGCACGGTCGCTACCGTGACCTCCGGTGCCTACCAGGACGCGTTCGCGGCCGCGCCGGATATCGAGGTCGTCGCGGCGGCCTGCCCGCAATTCGTGCCCTTCATCGAGCGAGGCGTCACCAGCGGCCGGCAACTGCTGGGCCTGGCCGAGTCATACCTCGCACCGCTCGCCGCGGCAGATATCGACACCCTGGTCCTCGGGTGTACCCATTATCCGTTGCTGACCGGTCTGCTCTCGGTCGTCCTCGGTGACGGCGTGAGCCTGGTGTCCAGTGCCGAGGAGACGGCAAAGGACGTCTATCGCACGCTACTGATGGCTGACCTGCTGCGCGTGGACGAGGCTGCGCCGAGCCGTCGATTCGACGCCACCGGGCCGGAGATCCCGTTCAACAAGCTGGTCCATCGCTTCATCGGCCTCGACCACGCCGAACTCAGCCGGCAAGGTAGCTGAGCCGAACCTGGCGGTCGGGGTTGTCGACGTTGGTGTCGACCAGGCATACCGACTGCCAGGTGCCCAGCTGTAGCTGACCGCCGAGGACCGGGATGCTCGCGTGCGGCGCGATGATCGCCGGCAGCACGTGATCGCGGCCGTGGCCGGACGAGCCATGGCGATGCCGCCACCGGCCGTCGCGGGGCAGCAGATCCTCCAGGGCGGCCAGGAGATCGTCATCGCTGCCGGCGCCCGTCTCCAGGATGGCGATGCCGGCGGTCGCGTGTGGTAGGAACACATTCAGGAGCCCGTCGGCCGATTCAGCGGGCGGCCCGGCTGCCAGGAAGGCCTGGCATTCGGCGGTTATATCGTGAACCTGGGCCTGCCTACCGGTGCGGATCGGAACGAGCTCGCTACGCATCTCACCATCCTGGCAGGCCGGCGGCGGCGTCGCCGACTTGGTATGTCCTGCGACGATGGCAACGTGCAGGAGGACACGCTGCGGATGGCCCGATGATGGCGGCCCACCTGGTTGTCACACAACAGAATTTGCGGCGCGCGCGATCGGGCTGCCGCCCCGTGGAGCGGCGAAGCGACGTGTCGGGCGTGCTGGCTAGGCTTCGGCGTATGACCCGCCCCGACGGTCGCGCCGCCGACCAACTCCGCCCCATCACGATCACCCGCAACTGGCAGGCCTACGCCGAGGGCTCCGCTCTCATCGAGTTCGGCGAGACCAAGGTGCTATGCGCCGCATCGGTGACTCAGGGCGTGCCGCGGTGGCGTAAAGGCAGCGGATTGGGCTGGGTCACGGCCGAGTACTCGATGTTGCCCCGTGCCACCCTGACCCGCAACGACCGTGAGTCGGTCCGCGGCAAGATCGGCGGCCGGACGCATGAGATCTCCCGGTTGATCGGACGTTCACTGCGAGCCGCGGTGGATCTGTCCGCGCTCGGTGAGAACTCGATCGCGATCGACTGTGACGTCATCCAGGCTGACGGCGGTACCCGCACCGCTGCGATCACCGGCGCCTACGTCGCCCTCGCTGACGCCATCAGCTGGCTCGAAGGACGCAAGGCACTGGCCAAGCCCACACCGTTGGTCACGTCGCTGTCGGCGGTCTCGGTGGGTGTCATCGATGGCGAGCCCCGGCTCGACCTGATGTACGAGGAGGATGTCCGAGCCGAAACGGACATGAATGTCGTGGTGACGGGCTCCGGCGACTTCGTCGAGGTTCAGGGCACAGCGGAGGGTGTGCCGTTCCGCCGCGACGAGTTGGACGCTCTGCTCGACCTCGCCATAAGTGGCTGCGCGGAGTTGGACCGATTGCAGAAGGAGGCGCTCGTCTCGTGACGAGGCAGGTGCTGCTGGCTACCCGCAACACCAAGAAGCTCGCTGAACTGCGACGGATTCTCGCCGAGGCCATCGAAAGCGGTACCGGCGAAGGTCTGGACGTCGACGTCATCGGTCTCGACAGCGTCGCCGCTTATGACGAAGCCCCGGAGACCGGCGCCACCTTCGCCGAGAATGCACTGCTCAAGGCCAGCGAGGCGGTCAGGCACAGCGGCCTGCTTGCCGTCGCCGACGATTCCGGGATCACCGTCGATGCGCTCAACGGCATGCCGGGCGTGTTGTCGGCCAGGTGGGCCGGAACGGCCAAGGACGACGACAAGAACCTCGAACTCGTCCTCGAACAGCTGGCTGACGTGCCGGAGGACCGCCTCGGCGCCGCGTTCGTGTGCGCGGCGGCGTTCGTGACGCCGACCGGCGAACGCCACGTGAGCGAGGGTGTGATGCCTGGTCGCTTGATCCGGCAACGGCGGGGCACCAATGGCTTCGGTTACGACCCGATCTTCGTGCCCGAGGGCTTCGAGCTCACCAGTGCCGAGTTGGAGCCGATGGACAAGGACGCCATCAGCCATCGGGGACAGGCGCTGCGGTCCCTACTGCCCCACCTGCTGAACGCATTGGGTGCGCGCTGATGTTCTCCAGTGTCGGCCTGCATTGGTCTTGATGTCGGACCTCCGGGACGAATGGCCGCCGCCATCGTCCTGATCACCCCTCCTCGTACTGAAACGGGACCGGCTAGACGGCTTCAGGCGTGGCCGCACCGCGATGCCGGTGTTCGGCCGCGATCTCATCGGCAGCCGTCATGCCGACAGGCAGGTCCACGGTCGTCTTCGGACCGGTGAACCAGTTCTTCACCGACAGGTGCCACCACAGCCACAGCAGTGCGAGCGCGCCCAGGACGACGATCGGGGTGTAGTTGACGAACTTCCACGCGAACGCCTTGTTGAACGGAACGCCTCCCGGCGAGGTGGGGAAGAGCGCGACGATCGACGTCACGGCAATTTCGATCACCGCAACGAGGCACATCCATTTGTACTTGGCGCCCAGCGTCCAGCGGCCGGGTGTGAAATTCGCACCGGCCTTCCAACGCAGAAAGATCGGTATGGCAAACGCCACGTACAGGCCGATAACCCCGATGGACACGACCGCCACGAAGGCAACCGGTGATGGGGCACCGTTGATGTCGACCTTCACCAGTGCGGGCAGCGTGATGATCACAGCAACCACCGCGGAGACGATCACGCCGTAGACCGGAACCCGCTTGGAACTGAGCCTTGACCAGTACTGGCCGCCGGGCACCGCACCGTCCCGGCTGAAGGCGTAGAGCATCCGGGTCGTCGACGTCATACACGCCACCGTGCAGAAGAACTGACCCGCTGCGGAGATCAGCAACACCGTGCCGGCCCATTTCGAGGTCAGAGCCTGACCGAAGATGACCTGGATCAGGCCGCCGCCCTTGGTGACTCCATCCTGGTCCTGGACCGCGAAGAGGAACGACAACAACAGAATCCAACCGCCGATGGCCGAATAGAAGATCGACTGCCAGATGCCCCGGGCAGCTGAGTTCGCGGCACTCTTGGTCTCTTCGGACAAGTGCGCGGACGCGTCGTAACCGGTGATCGTGTACTGGGTCAGGATCACTGAAATCGGCAGCACGTACAGCAGGAATCCGAAGCCGTGAGTGGAGCCGTTGAAGAATCCGGTGTTGTTCACCGTGTGCGTGAACACCGAAGAGACGCTCGCGTGGTGGTTCGGAACCAGCCACAGGATGGCCACGACGGCCACCGCGCCGGCTACGTGCCACCACACCGAGATGTTGTTGAGAACGGCAAGCAGGTGAGAGGAGAAGATGTTGACCAAGGCAACCAGGAACAGCACGATGACGAAGATCACGAAGACTCGGGTCAGGCTGTAATGGGAGGCCCACGAGGCGCTGAAAGTACCCAAGGTCAGGTCTGTGAACGTCGCGCAGCCGTAGGCGACTGATGCGTCAATGGCGAGCAGGCCGATGAGGTTCAGCCAACCGGTGTAGTAGCCGGCTTTGGCCCCGCCGAGCTTGGATGCCCACCAGTAGATACCGCCGGACGTCGGGAAGGCCGACACCAATTCCGACATGCAGAGTCCGATCACCAGGATGAAGGCAGACACGATCGGCCAACCCCACGCGATGGCCATCGGGCCGCCGTTGTTCCATCCGACCTGGAAGGTGGTGAAGCAGCCAGCCAGAATCGAGATGATCGAGAACGAGATCGCGAAATTGGAGAACCCCGACCAGGATCGGTGTAACTCCTGCTTGTAGCCGAGTTCGGCTAGTCGCTGTTCGTCGGCACTGAGTTCGAGCAATTCGGGTTCGACACCTTCAGGCACGTTGTTCCCCTTGTTGGACAGGTGGGTCGACGGGTCGTTGGACAGGTCGTTGGACGGGTTGCCGGACATCCATCAGTAACCGCGGAAGGTCGGCCCCGTCAAAGGCGGCCACGGCACGGTCGTATTTCTCCATTCCCCAGTTCCAGAAGTCGAAATCCAGATCGCTCACTCCATCCTGGATCGACGCCCACAGCGTCCACCCGTATTGCGACATCAGTGCCCAGAGGCGGGCCCGGGCGAACTCCGTAGGGGAGGGCCCTCCGAAATAGAGGGAAACCAGTTCGGCGAGCTGGTCCACCCCGAGGTTCGATTCGCTGGCGATATTGCCGAGCTCGAAGCACGGGTCGTTGTTACCCGCGTACTCGTAGTCGATCAGCCATAGTTTGCCGCCGGAATCGATGATGTTCTCGGCTAGCAGGTCGTTGTGGCAAGGCACTGTCGCGGCGGCGGATGCGAACATTGCAGTACGGATCGCGTCCACGGTCGGCATGAATTCCAGATAGCGGGCAGGCAGTCGGAAACCGCGCTGCTGCACGATCGACAGGTAGCGGCGCTGAATGGCGAACATGTCGAAGTCGTTGACGAAACGCGGGCCGGCGTGCAACCGGCGGCAGGCCGCAGCGATCCGGGGGAGGTTGTCCCCGTTGCGCAGATCGGCGGCCGACCAGGTCCGACCCTCCACCCAAGCGATGACCAGCACACCGAGGTTCGGCTGATAGTCGATCACCTCGGGTGCGACTCCGGTGCTGGCCGCGGCGACCGAGTTGCGATGCTCGGCGTCGCGGTCGATGGCGAGCAGGGCACTGTGTTCGGAGGAGGTGCGGGCCACGAACCAGCCGTCATCGGTCATGACCTTGTAGTTGTGATTGGTGAGCCCGCCCGGCAACGGCTCGATCCGGCGTCCCGGTCGGTCCAAGGACGCGACCTGGTCGAGCACACGCAGGGCGGGCTCACGCAGGGCGGGCTCCCGCGGGGCGGCTGTTCTCACCCAACATTCCTCACGTGAGCTCCTCGGCTCTGGCGGACGCAGGCAAACGTCTGGTTCCGGGATGCTAAGCCCTATTGACGCTTACGGTCTAGATCGAATGCGCGATCAGGGTTACGCGTTCGTTTCGCTTGAGCAACGGGTTGGCATTGCGGCGGTCAAACCGGGCATAACCGTCGCGCTCGCTTCAATCGGCCCTGGCGGCCCAACCGCTGTGGACGCTGATGCGTACCCGATCGGGGCGAAACAGGTCACGGGCGTACTCGACCGCGAGCCCAGCGGCGGTGAAGGCGGTCCGTTCGACGAGCATCACCGCGATCCCCTGCTCCAGTCCGAGTAGCTCGGTTTCCGTCTCAGTCGGGTTGACAGGTTCGAGGAACTCGGTTGCGGTCAAAGGTCGCTGTTCGTAGCGGTTGGTGAGCAAGTGATAAAGCGACCCGGTGAGATCGTGTTCCAGCAGGTCGCCGAAAATGCCAGCGGGAAAGAACGAGCGTTCTAGCGCGAGTGGCTGCCTGTCAGCGGATCGCACCCGGACGACCTCATGCACCGGCTCGGAAACCCGCGCGATCGGCTCCGTCCGGGCGAAGAGCTCCTCGGGCACCTCACGCTCCTGTTCGCACGCCGACGAAACGTCCCGCAGATTCTCGAGGAATGTACCCGGGCAGCGCGTCGGTGAACGGGCACAGGTGCCGACTGCCCAAGGCGAGCGGCTACCGTTGGTGGCGATGACATCCGCGACATCCGCGAGGATCTGGAGAGAAGCTACATGCGAGTGACCGGACTGGGCCATGCCAGTGCGTTGATCGAGACGGCGTTCGGGTCGGTGCTGAGCGACCCCTGGGTGAATCCGGCGTACTTCGGATCCTGGTTCCCGTTCCCCGACAATTCGCAACTCGACTGGGACGCCATCGGCCAGGCCGACTATCTGTTCGTCTCCCATCTGCATCGAGATCACTTCGACCCGGCGCACCTGGCGCGTTACATCTCGAAGAAGGCCACTGTGTTGTTGCCCGCCTACGCGACCTCGGAACTGGAGGATCAGCTACGCGACCTCGGCTTCACATCGTTCGTCAAGACGGTCAACGACGAGGTCGTCGACCTTGACGGCCTACAGGTGATGATCCAGTCGCTGACCTCGCCTACCGACGGCCCTATCGGCGACTCGTCACTATGGCTGTCCGACGGTAAAACCATCTTGTTGAACCAGAACGACGCCCGGCCCTCGGACCTGACCTCGTTCACCAAGCTCGGTCATGTCGACGTGCACCTGCTGCAGTTCTCCGGGGCTATCTGGTTCCCAATGGTCTACGACCTGCCGAAGCGGGCCAAACAGGCCCTCGGCGCCACGAAACGCGAGCGCCAGTTCGACCGCACCCTGCGCTATATCGACGACCTCGAAGCCAGCTACGTGATGCCTACCGCCGGGCCGCCTTGTTTCTTGGACGACGAGCTCTGGGGCTTCAACGACATCTTCGGCGATGAATCCAACATCTTCCCTGATCAGAAGGTGTTCCTGGACTGGCTGGTCGCCAGAGGACGGGACAACGGCCGCTTGCTGCTGCCCGGCACCGTCGCTCACGTTACCGAGCCAGGTTGCCCGCTGGATCACCCGATATCCGACGACGCGGTCGAGAAGCTGTTCGCCGACAAGACCGGCTATCTGATCGACATGAAGGCCCGCCGGCAACCGGAGGTCGAGGCGGCGAAGCAGACCTGGGCGCATCCGGAGATCGACGTGATGAAGGAGATCACCGAGTGGTTCACGCCGTTGCTGGAGGAGGCGGACCACATGGCGGCCGGCATCAACGGCGGTGTCCGGTTCACCGCTCGCGACGAGGAGCGCGGTGATGTCGACTTCATCCTGGACTTCGTGACCCGCGAGGTCCGCGAGTATGCCGACGAGAAGGTGCGCTACCGCTTCCAAACCAGACGGGTTTACCTGGAACAGCTGATCTTCGAACACGAGATCGATTGGGTGAACTCGCTGTTCCTGTCCTGCCGGTTCACCGCTACCCGGGTCGGTCCGTACAACGAGTACGTCTACACGTTCTTCAAGTGTCTTTCCGAGGAGCGGTTGAACTACGCCGAGGGCTGGTACGCCGAGGCGGCTCACGACGACGAGACGATCACCATGGGTGGCTATGCTTTCCAGCGCCGCTGCCCGCACCTCAAGGCGGACCTGACGCGGTTCGGTCAGGTCTCCAACGGCGTGTTGACCTGCCAGATGCACGGCTGGAAATGGCGCCTCGACAACGGCAAGTGCATCACCTCCGTGGGGCGCCCGCTTCGCACCGAAGGCAGGGTCAGCTAGGGGCAGGGTCAGCTGAGGCAGGTCAGCTGAGGCAGGGCCGGCGGCCTAGATGATCAAGCAACTGCCGCTGGCGGTGGCGACGACCTTGCCCACGGCATCTACCACCTGACCCTCGGCGAAGGCCACCCGCCGTCCAGGCTTGGTAACCCAGCCTTTGGCCGTCAGCTCGCCCTGATCGCCATGGACGGGGCGCAGGTAGTTCACTTTGAGCTCGATCGATGTGTACCCGATCCCGGCCTGCAGGGTGGTATGTACTGCGCAGCCGATCACCGTGTCCAGCAGGGTGCACACCAGACCACCGTGCACCATTCCGATCGGGTTGTAGGCCGATTCGTCGGGCGTGCAGGTGAAGGTGACCTCGCCATCGCCGACCGAGGTGATCCCGAAGTTGAAATGCTGCGCGATCGGCGGCGGCGCCACCACGCCGTCAGCGACTGCTTGCAATGCCTGCCGTCCGGGTAGCTGGTACAGCGATTCCGCCGTGACCATCGGGTCGAACCAGGTGATGGTCTTGTTCCGGGGTTCACCCCAGGCGGGGTTGGTTTGATTTTCAGTCACTATGGGACGGTACCGCGTAGTCGAGGTCGCCCAGGGAGTGGGGTTATCACTCGCGACTGAGCTCGCGGCCTAGATCATCGCGCCCGGAACCGCAGCGTGTGACCCGGCCGGGCCTGGGCCAGGGCATCCAGACCGTCCGGGCCGAAGCGAGGGATGACTCCGATCACCGGATAGCCACCGGTGACCGGTGCGTCCGGTCCGAGCACGATCGGTTGACCGTCCGGCGGCACCTGGATCGCGCCGGGCAGAGTGGGCTCGGATGGCAATTCGCCCGACCTGGACCGCTCCAGTGGCGGGCCTGAGAGCCGGTAACCGATCCGGTTGCTGGTGGCCTGCACCGCCCAGCTCCCGCCGGTCAGCTGAGCCCAGGCCTGGCCGGTGAACCAGTCGAGCCGGGGCCCGGGCAGGACGGTCAGCCCTCGGCTGAGCGCCCGCGCGGGATCGGGCAAGCCGACCGCCGGGTCATCGATAGGATCGCCGGCGATCAGGTACCCGGCATCGAGCACCATGCCGGACGTCAGTACCGGCGGGCCCAGCCCGGACAGCGTGTCCGTCGAGCGGGAACCGAGGACGGGTGTCGCAGCCACTCCGCCCCGAATGGCCAGATAACTGCGCAGGCCGACTACCGGCGACCCCAGCCGCACCGTTGTCCCGGCGGGCAAGGACAGCGCGCGGTGCCAGTCCATCGCGCCGACTCCGGTCAAGGGGCACCAGGCGCCCGTGCAGGCGATGGTGGCCGCGTGCCGCAGGCGCAGGCTCAGACCACCCATGGTGATCTCGAGCGTCGCGGCCATCTCCTGGTTTCCGACCAGCCGGTTGGCGAGTCGGTGGGCCGCCAGGTCGGCGGCCCCGGACCGGCCGACGCCGATATCGACGTAGCCCGCTCGGCCGAGATCCTGCACGGTGGCCAGTAGACCGGGCTGGAGAATCTCGATCATGCCGGGACGAACCGCACTCGGGTGCCCGGCGTCAGGGTTGCCGGCTGGGATCGTCCCGGATCGAACAGCGTCGCGTCGGTGTGTCCCAACAGTCGCCAGCCACCCGGAGAACTGCGCGGATAGACACCGGTGAACTCGCCGGCCACGCCCACCGAACCGGCCGGTACGGATGGCCGCGGCGAGTCCAGCCGCGGCAGCTGCAGGCGGTGATCGAGGCCCGTCAGGTACGCAAAGCCGGGTGAGAATCCACAGAACTGGACGATGTAATCGGGCTTGGTGTGCCGCGCGATGACCGCCTCGACGGATTCGCCCACCCGGGCCGCGATCTCGGCCAGGTCGGCCCCGTCGTAGTACACGGGCAGCGTCACCGGGTCGCTGGTCATGATCACATCCGGCGCAGCAGCAGCCACGGCGGTCTCCACCAGCTCGGACAGCGCTACGCGGGAAATAATGGCCGGATCGAATTCCACCAGGACTGTGCGCGCGGCGGGAACCACCGCGACGATGCCCGCAAGTGCAGGTCGGCTCAAGCCGTTCCGCACGGCAATGACCTCCTCGGCTGCGGACAGCTCGATCAACACGGCACGATCGCCGTAGGGCAGCAGTCGACCAGCCGGCACGGCCGTGACCCTAGATCTTCATCGAGGCGATCACATCGGTCGGTTGGGGCGAGCCGCCCGCTGGCTCCACCGAGATGCCCATGGCCGAGGACGTACTCAGATCTCCGGATGCGGAGACGTTCACGTTTCCATTGCTGTCCGGGCGGAACGTACCGGCGGAGATGTACTTACCGCCGGCGATCATCCAGAGCTGATAGGTCTTGTCCTGGCCAGGTGCCGCAATGGCATGTCCGATCAGTACAACGCGCTTCTGGGACTTGGAGTACACCAGCGTCGCGTGACCGCCGCCGACCTCACCACTCGTGGACATGCCGTCCGCGGCGCTGAGCACCTGGTCCACGACGCTGATCGCGGTATTGCGACTGTTGCGGGCATCGCGATGTTGTTGATAGCCCCAACCCGCGGCAACCAGGGCGATCAGCGCACAGGCGGCGGCCATGACCTGCCACACCGACCGGCTGGTACGAGCCTGGCGCAACGCGATCACGTTGTCGGTAATCGGCGGTAGCGGCCGGACTCGAGTGATGGCCGTTAGTACGCCGGATCGCAGTTCGGCCGGCGGCGACACCTCGCTGATATGACTCAGCTCGGCGGCCGCGGCCCGCAGGCTTCGCACCTCGACGGCACAATCGGGGCAGCCGGCCAGATGATCCTCGAAGGCCGCGCGTTCGTCCCCGTCGATTGCGTCGAGGGCGTATGCACCGGCAAGCGCGTGTAGTTCCGGACTCATGACGACACCCCCAGAGCGTCTCTCAGGCGGATCAGACCGTCTCGGATCCGGGTTTTCACAGTGCCCAGTGGGAGCTGCAGCAAGTCGGCCACCTCGTTGTGGGTGTATCCCCCGAAGTAGGCCAGGCTGACCGCCTCGCGCTGAGCATCGGTCAAGTCGTTCATGACCTTGCGTACCCGCTGGGACTCCATGCTGATGTGGACCTGCTCGCTGACGCTGTCGTACGGGCGATCGGTAGTCAGTTCCGCATAGCGGTTGTCTCGCTCGACGCTGGACTGAGCCGAGCGGACCCGGTCCACTGCCCGGCGGTGGGCGATCATCAGCAGCCACGGCATCACGGCCGAGCGGCTGGCGTCGAATCGGGCTGCCTGGCGCCAGACTTCGAGGTAGACGTCCTGGGTGACCTCGGCTGCCTGAGCGGCATCCCTGATGACCCGCAGGACCATGCCATACACCCGCGACGAGGTCTGGTCGTACAGAGTGGCGAAGGCCTGCTCGTCGCCCCGGGCCGAAGCGACGAGCAGGTCCGTCAGGTGGTCGACTGAGCCCGAGACGGTGCCTTCCACCGGCGGTTGGCCGATCGAAGACACCTTCTCGAACCGCATGGATGTCATGCTAGTTGGTGTTGTTACTTCGCCGGCGGCATGAGAACGCTGTCGATGGGCACGATGCCTGCGTTCACCTGCGCGAAGGAGGCGGGTACGTCGATCCGGCTCTCGGTGTAGATCGGGCCGTCGATGTCCCACTTGCGCTGGGTCCAGTAGGCCTTCTTGCCGGCATAGGTTGCGGCCGTGACGGAGGTCAACCACTTGCAGGCCGAGACGTAGCCGTACAGCCCGGGCACGATCATGCGGGCCGGGAAGCCGTGCGCGATCGGCAGCGGTTCGCCGTTCATACCCACCACCACCATCGCGTCCCGGCCGTCCAGGGCGATCCTCGTCGGGGTACCGGTGGTGAATCCGTCGGCGGAGATGCCGAAGAGCTGGTCGGCCTCGGGATGGATCCCTGCGCGTTGCATCAATGTTTTCAAGGGAATTCCTAGCCAGCGCGCGGTGCCGACATACGGACCACCGACCTCGTTGCTGACACAGGTCATCGTGATGTCACGCTCGCGAAGTGGCATCGACAAGATGTCGTCGTAGCTGAGGGCAAGGGGCTTGTCGACCATGCCGTTGATCTTGAGTTTCCAGGTGACGGGATTGACCTGAGGCGTGCTGAGCGCAGTATCGACGCGGTAGAACTTCGCGTTCGGCGTGACGAAACTGGAGAGTCCGGGAACCTTCAGGTCGACGCCTGCCGGTAGCGGCTTGGCTGGGTCCGCGGCCTTGGGCAGCTTGATCTTGCTGCGGGCGGCCGCGGTCGACTTCGAGCTGGTGACCACGTTGCTGGTGGCAAGCGCCACCGCGGCGGCCGCACCGACTCCGGCCCCGGTGATCAGGAACTGCCGGCGGCTGCCCACGGTGATAGCGCTCGGTCCGTCGGGAGCTCCACTGGTGGCCGCGGCATCGTCTGCCAGGTTCTGCCCTGCAGCCTCTGCCGAGTGCGGACGGAACCGGATCAACAGGTAGAGCAGACCGAGCGCGCAGGCCAGGCCGATCAACGTGGGAATCGGGTAGGCCGCGGTGGCATTCGGTCGGCGTAGCTCTGCGGTAACGGCGACCACGCCGAGGGCTACGACGAGCACGATCCCGGTGATGAACCGCCGGGCTGCGGCAATCCCGATTGCCATCGTGAGCAGGGCAAGGACGGCCAGGAT
>JAVEEN010000359.1 GCA_030840445.1 Pseudonocardiales bacterium | reverse complement strand
AAGCGGACGGCCCTGGAACTCGGCGGCAAGAATCCGAATGTGGTCTTCGCCGACGCCGATTTCGATACCGCCGTCGACATGGCGCTCACCGCGGTATTCCTGCACTCGGGTCAAGTTTGTTCCGCGGGCGCCCGGCTGATCGTCCAGGACGAACTGCATGACCGCTTCGTCGATGCACTGGTCGACGGTGCCGAGCGGATCCGGCTGGGCGGGCCGTTCGACGACAAGGCCGAGACCGGCGCGCTGATCTCGCCCGCGCATCGGGACAAGGTGGCGGCCTACGTCGCGGCCGGCATCGCCGAGGGCGCGAGGCTGCGCTGCGGAGGCCGGGGACCGGACGATCCGGCACTCGCCGGCGGCAATTTCTACCTGCCGACGATTCTGGACGAGTGCACCCAACAGATGCACGTGGTGCACGAGGAGTCCTTCGGCCCGGTACTGACGGTCGAGCGATTCACCGATGAGGACGACGCGGTACGGATCGCCAACGACACCGACTTCGGCCTGGCCGGCGCGGTGTGGACCTCCGACGCCGGTCGGGCGCAACGTGTCGCAGCCCGGTTGCGGCACGGCACGATCTGGATCAACGACTACCACCCCTATGTGCCGCAAGCGGAGTGGGGCGGCTTCAAACAGTCGGGCAACGGACGGGAGCTGGGACCCACCGGGCTCAATGAATACCGGGAGATCAAGCACATCTGGCAGAACGTGGATCCCAAACCGCAGCGCTGGTTCTGCGGTTGATGGTGCCGGTGAGACGAGAACTGACGTGGCCGTCGATGATCAGGAGATTCGAATGAGCGCACGCACCGAAGGACGCGACCTCCTGCAGCCGGACGGCGCGCAGCGCGCCGGTAGTTCGGCGGCCATCTCCGATCCGATGGCGGTGCAGCGGCCGGTCATCTCCGTCCAGAACCTGTGGAAGATCTTCGGCCACAAGGCCGATCGCATTCCCGCCTCACCGGAACTGGCCGCGCTGTCGTCGAAGGAGTTGCGGGAGCAGACCGGTTGCGTGGCTGCCGTGCGCGATCTGAGCTTCGACGTGGCGCCCGGCGAAGTCTTCGTCGTAATGGGGCTTTCCGGATCGGGCAAGTCGACGCTGGTGCGCTGCCTGACCCGGCTGATCGAACCAACCGCCGGCCGGGTGCTGTTTCAGGGCGAGGATGTGTTGAACTGCACTGAGAAGTCGCTGCGGCAATTGCGGCGTCACAAGATTTCCATGGTGTTCCAGCATTTCGGCCTGTTGCCCCATCGGCGGGTCATCGACAACGTGGCCTACGGGTTGGAGATCCGTGGCGAGGGTAAGCGCGGGCGCCTCAAGCGTGCCGGTGAGGTGGTCGACCTGGTCGGGCTGTCCGGCTATGAGCAATCCTTCCCCGACCAGCTTTCCGGTGGCATGCAGCAACGGGTCGGCCTGGCCCGTGCGCTGGCCGGCGATCCGGACGTGTTGCTCTTCGACGAGCCGTTCTCCGCCCTGGATCCCCTGATTCGACGGGACATGCAGAACGAGGTGATCCGGCTGCACCGTGAGGTCGGCAAGACGATGGTCTTCATCACGCACGATCTGTCCGAGGCTCTCAAACTCGGTGACCGGATCCTGATCATGCGCGATGGCGGACTGGTGCAGATCGGTACCGGCGCGGACCTGGTCGGCGCGCCGGCGAACGACTACGTCCGCGACTTCGTGCGCGAGGTGCCGCGCTCACACGTGCTTACCCTGCGCTGGATCATGCGACCGGCCACCCCGGCTGACGACCTGTCCGGACCGGAGCTCGGGCCGGACACGGTAGTGCGTGAGGCGGTGCGCGCGGTCCTGGAATCGGCCCATCCGGTCAAGGTAGTGGCCGACGGGCGGCTGCTCGGGGTCATCGGTGACCCCGAGATCCTGCGCGTGGTCGCCGACTCATGAGTGCGGTATCGGCTCTGGCCCGCGTTCAATGGCGGTCGGTGCGGCTCAACCGGGGCACCATGGTGGCGATCGTCCTGGCCGGGTGGGTATTGCTGTTCGGGTTCGTCCGCGGTCACGACACACTGTCGCTGGCTTCGGCCGACGTAAACGGGTTGCACACCCGGCTCAACGATCTGAACTCCTCCGTTGGGGCGAACCGCAACAGCAACCCGTTGTTCGTCTACTTCTTCAACGAGATCCAGGTCGGCGCCACCCACCTGGTGACGGCTTTCCAGGCCCTGCTGTCCCAGCCCGCGAACGGCCGTCCGCTGCCGCTGATCGGGTGGCTCGGCGTGGTAGCGATCGCGACCCTCCTGTCGTGGGTCTTCGGCAACCTCAAGGTTGCCCTGTTGGCCCTCGTCGGCCTGCTGTTCATCGGATTGCAGGGTGTATGGCAGCCGGCCATGGACACGTTGGCCCTGACCATCGCGGCAGTGTTCATCTCCTTGTTGATCGGGATCCCGCTGGGTATCTGGGCCGGGCTCTCGGATCCGTTCCACCGGGTGCTGACGCCGCTGCTGGATTTCATGCAGACGATGCCCACCTTCGTGTACCTGGCGCCGCTGACCTTGCTGTTCCTGATCGGCCCGGCTACCGGGCTGATCGCCACCCTCATTTACGCGTTGCCGCCGGTCATCCGGATAACCGCGCACGGCATCCGGACCGTCCCGACCGGAACGCTGGAGGCGTCCCGGTCGCTCGGCTCGACGCGTAGCCAGGCCTTGGTCAAGGTGATGCTGCCGATGGCCCGGCGCACCATCGTGATCGGCATCAACCAGACCATCATGGCCGCGCTGTCGATGGTCACCATCGCAGCCCTGGTGGCGGCGCCCGGTCTGGGCCAGACGGTCGTCCAGGCGCTGGAGAGTCAGGACGTCGGCACCGCGTTCAACGCCGGGTTGGCCATCGTCGTCATCGCGATCGTGCTGGACCGGGTCACGACCGCAGCCAGCGCGAGAGCAGATGTGAACGGACGCGGCAGATCCGGCAACGTTGGGCGGTTTCGCCGACCTGTGCTGATCGGCGGCACCGTGGTCACGGCGGTGTTGGTCTACCTGTCCTACACCTACGAACTGGCCGCAAGCTTCCCCGATCACCTGACGATCGGCAGTCGGCGCTTCGGCCTCGACCTGGGTTCTTCAATCATCCGGGCTTCGACGTCGGCAACGAACTGGGCGCAGCGTGATCTGCATTCGATCACCGACGCGATCAAGAACACCGTGACCTACCACGGGATCAACCCGCTGCAGACGCTGCTCGACAGCTCACCGTGGTGGCTGACCTTCGCGGCCATCGTCCTGCTCGCACTCATCATCGGTGGCGTCCGGGCCGCGGCCGTCGCGGTCCTGTGCCTGAGCCTGATCATTGCGACCGGGCTCTGGCAGGACAGCATGGACACCTTGGCGGCAACGCTGCTGGCCACGGTCCTGGTCATGGCACTAGGCGTGCTGGTCGGGGTCTGGATGGGTCGGAGCAAGCGTGCCGATCAGGTGATCCGGCCGCTGCTGGATGCGGCGCAGGTGATGCCGTCCTTCGTCTACCTCGTCCCGTTCGTCGCGCTGTTCGCGGCGAGTCGCTTCACCGGGGTGATCGCGGCTGTCGTGTACGCGGCACCGGTTGCCATCAAGATCGTGGCCGACGGTATCGCAGGCGTATCGGCCACGACGGTAGAGGCGGCTCGGGCGGCCGGATCCAACACCTGGCAGATCATCACCAAGGTGCAGTTGCCGATGTCGATCCGCACCCTGGCTCTGGCCACCAATCAAGGTTTGATCTACGTGCTGGCCATGGTCGTGGTGGCCGGCCTGGTCGGGGGCGGAGCGCTTGGCTACGACGTGGTGGCCGGCTTCAGCCAGAGCAGCCTGTTCGGCAAGGGTCTGGCCGCCGGGGTCGCGATCGTGCTGCTCGGCATCCTGCTCGACCGCATCACCCAGGCCGCGGCCCGGCGAGCCGACGCGAGCACCAACACGTATCGGTAGTTGTTCATATCGGATTGTTCAAGTCGGATTGTTCAGGTCGAACTTTCCAGTGGCACGGTCACCGGGCCGGTTCACAATGATCGTAGCGAAGGCGGAACACGATGGGACGCTTCACCTCAAGCTCGCGCGGCCGGTCAGCGGTCAGGCGCTTGTCCGTAGTAGCCGTCGCCGTCAGCATGGCGGTGTTGGCCGGTTGCGGCGGCGCCAAGGTCGGCGGCACCAGCAGCACGACGACAAACGCCGGTGGCACGTCCTCCGGTACGGTCAAGAAGACCTCGTGCGGAACCTTCAATCTCGCCGACAACCCCTGGGTCGGCTACGAAGCCGATGTGGCTGTGATCCAATATCTGGCCAAGAACAAGCTCAACTGCACGGTGGCGGTCAAGCACATCACCGAGCAGGTGTCCTGGCAGGGTTTCAGCACCGGGCAGGTCGACGCGATCTTGGAGAACTGGGGACACGACGACCTCAAGAAGCAATACATCGACAACACCCACGTCGCCCAGGATCTCGGCTCGGACGGTCTGAAAGGCGTGATCGGCTGGTACGTACCACCGTGGATGGCGACCGCTTATCCCGACATCACCGACTGGAAGAGCCTGAACAAGTATGCCGACATGTTCAAGACTTCGGAGTCCGGGGGCAAGGGGCAACTGCTGGACGGTGATCCGTCCTATGTCACCAACGATGCGGCACTGGTCAAGAACCTGAACCTGAACTTCAAGGTGGTCCAGGGCGGTAGCGAGACCGCGCTCATCCAGAGCTTCCGAGCCGCCCAGCAAAACAAGAAGCCCTTGCTCGCCTACTTCTACTCGCCCCAGTGGTTTCTCAACGAGGTACCGCTGGTCAAGGTGAATCTGCCGCCCTACACGGCTGGCTGTGACAGCAACGCCGCAAAGGTGGCATGTGACTACCCGGCCTACGTCCTGAACAAGGTCGTCTCGACGAAGTTCGCCAACTCCGGTAGCCCCGCCTTCACGCTGGTCAAGAACTTCTCCTGGACGAACGAGGATCAGAACGTGGTGGCCAAGTACATCGCGGTCGACAAGATGAGCGACGAGGCCGCCGCGAAGAAGTGGGTGGACGCCAACCCCGCCAAGGTGAACACCTGGCTCAACGGAACTTGAGCCGGCGACCGTCCGCATGGGTAGAGTATGCGCTGTTGCGGAGAACGCTCTGAGTTGCGTAGAACAGAACGATTGCCCCGGAGCTGAACGCTCCGCGGACTCACAACGAGAGGGTGGACGATGCTCGCTCCCAGGGTCGTGGTGATTGGCGCCGGCGTGGTCGGCGCGGCACTCGTCGACGAACTCTCGGCGCGGGGCTGGACGGACATCACCTTGGTGGACCAAGGAGATCTGCCGGCTCCGGGTGGTTCCACCTCGCACGCGCCGGGATTGGTGTTCCAGGCGAGCGGATCCAAGGTGATGACCGACTTCGCGCGGTACACCGTGGAGAAACTCTGCGACCTCGATGTCGATGGGGAGCCGTGTTTCCTCCAGGTCGGTGGCCTCGAGGTTGCAACCACCCCGGAGCGGCTTCGAGAACTCCGGCGACGGCAAGGCTGGTTGACCGCTTGGGGCGTCGACTCGTCCTTGCTGGACGCGCATCAGACCGTCCAGAGGTACCCGCTACTCGACCCAGCCGTCGTACTCGGTGGTCTGCTCGTTCCCACTGACGGCATCGCGAAGGCCGTCCGTGCGGTGCAGGCCCAGACCCGGCGTGCGGTCGAGCGCGGGGTGACGGTGCTGGCGCGGCACGAGGTTCTCGACGTCATGGTCTCCGCTGGTCGCGTCACCGGGGTGCGCACCGACCAGGGGGATCTGCCGGCCGACCTAGTGGTGTGCTGCGCCGGTATCTGGGGTCCGCTGATAGCGGCGAAGGTCGGCATGGCGTTGCCGTTGACGCCGCTGGCTCATCAGCTGGCCTGGACCGCGCCGCTTGCGCCATTGGCCGGCCGCACCGCGGAGGCGGTGCTGCCCATCCTGCGGCATCAGGACCAGGACCTCTACTATCGCGAGATCCAGGACCGGTTGGCCGTCGGCTATTACGGTCACCGACCGATGCCGGTCCGGACCGAGGACATCGCACGATGGGATCAGGCCGAGCCGATGCCCTCGGTGCTGCGGTTCACACCGGACGACTTCGCCGAGGCCTGGAAGCAGACCCAAGCGTTGTTGCCGGCCACCCGGGACACCGAGCTCGAGCGCGGTATCAATGGACTTTTCTCCTTCACCACCGACAACATGCCGCTCATCGGCCAGTCCCCGGACGTCCAGGGCTTCTGGGTGGCCGAGGCGGTCTGGGTCACGCACTCGGCCGGGGTCGGGCGAGCGGTGGCCGAGCTGCTGATCGACGGATTCTGCTCCTCCTTCGACCTGCACGAGTGCGATGTCAATCGATTCGAGACCCATCAGCTGGCCCCGGACTACATCCGGACGCGGGATTGCCAGAACTTCGTCGAGGTGTACGACATCATCCATCCACTACAGCCGGCGGAGAATCTGCGGCCGATCCGAACCTCGCCCTTCTACGCCAGACAGGTTGAACTCGGCGCGGTGTTCTTGGAAGCCAACGGCTGGGAACGGCCCCATTGGTATGGCACCAATGCCGGCCTGGTCGCAGGGCGCGAAGTGCCCACTCCGGACGACTGGGCCGGGAGATACTGGTCCCCGATCGTCGCGGCGGAGGCCAAGCTCACCCGCGAATCTGTCGCTATGTACGACATGACCGCCTTGAAGCGGTTGGAGATCACCGGGCCGGGTGCGGTGACGCTGCTGCAATCGCTGGTCACCGGCAACATCGACAAATCCGTCGGCTCGGTCACCTACTGCCTGCTGCTCGATGTCGACGGCGGTATCCGCAGTGACATCACCGTGGCCCGGCTGGCCACGGACCGTTTCCAGGTGGGCGCCAATGGAAACCTGGATCTGGATTGGTTGCGTCGCCGCTTACCTGCTGACGGCTCCGTGCAGGTTCGCGATACCACGGCCGGCACCTGCTGCGTCGGGTTGTGGGGCCCAAGGGCGCGCGACGTGATCACACCCTTGACCGAGACCGATTTCTCCCACGAGGGCTTCAAGTACTTCCGGGCCAAGCAGGCTTACCTGGGTACCGTTCCAGTTACGGCCATGCGGTTGTCCTACGTGGGCGAACTGGGTTGGGAGCTCTACACCACCGCAGAGCACGGTGCCCGGCTGTGGGATCTGTTGTGGGACAGCGGCCAAGCACACGGCATCATCGCCGCCGGGCGCGGTGCGTTCAACTCGCTGCGGCTGGAGAAGGGCTACCGGTCCTTCGGCGCCGACATGACCTTCGAGCACGATCCCTACGAGGCAGGCCTCGGTTTCGCCGTCAAACTGGACAAGGGTGATTTCCTGGGCCGCGATGCCCTGCTCGAGCGCAAGGAGAACGTCCGTCGCAAACTCAGCTGTCTCACGCTGTGCGACGACAGTCAGGTCGTGATGGGCAAGGAACCGGTCTTTGCCGGGTCCCGGTGCGTCGGGTATGTCACGAGCGCCGCCTACGGCTACACCATCGGCCGGGCGATCGCCTACGCTTGGCTGCCAGCGAGCGAGTCGGAAGTCGGCACGGAGGTCGAGATCGAGTACTTCGGTGAACGGCTGGCCGCGGTGGTGACCGCCGAGCCGGTCGTCGACCCGGCAATGGAACGGATCCGCCGATGAGGCTGAGGTCCCGGGGCGGGGTCGGCAGATGACCGGGCCGACGGCGGTGCCGGAACACCCCGAGTTCCTGTGGCGAAACCCCGAGCCGAAGCCGTTCTACGACATTGTGGTGGTCGGCGGTGGTGGTCACGGGCTGGCCACCGCCTACTACCTGGCCAGGAACCACGGCATCACCAACGTCGCCGTCCTCGAGAAGGGCTGGCTGGCGGGTGGCAACATGGCCCGCAACACCACGATCATCCGGTCCAACTACCTGTGGGACGAGAGCTCCGCCATCTATGAGCATTCGCTGAAGCTGTGGGAAGGCCTCGAAGAGGATCTGGGCTACCCGATACTGTTCAGCCAGCGTGGCGTGCTCAACCTCGCGCATTCGCTGCAGGACGTCCGGGACTCGGTACGCCGAGTGAACGCCAACCGCCTCAACGGTGTGGACGCGGAATGGGTGGACGCGGCCGGGGTCAAGGAGCTGTGCCCGATCGTCAACATCTCACCGGACGTGCGGTATCCGGTGCTCGGTGCCACCTACCAGCCGCGCGGCGGAATTGCCAAGCACGACTACGTGGCCTGGGGATTCGCCCGGCGCGCCGACGAACTGGGCATCGATCTGATCCAGAACTGTGCCGTCACGGGCCTGGACGTGATCGGAGGCAAGGTGGTCGGCGTCCGCACCACCCGGGGCGACATCGCCACCGGCAAAGTGGCCCTGGCCGCGGCCGGTCACTCCTCGGTGCTCGCGTCGATGGTGGGGTTGCGGTTACCCATCCAGAGCCACCCCTTGCAGGGCCTGGTCTCGGAGTTGCTCGAACCCGTGCATCCGACCGTGGTCATGTCCAACGCCGTTCACGTCTACGTTTCGCAAGCGCACAAGGGTGAACTGGTGATGGGGGCCGGTATCGACTCGTTCAACGGCTACGGTCAGCGCGGCGCCTTTCACATCATCGAACGCCAGATGTCGGCCGCCCTCGAGCTGTTCCCGATCTTCGCCCGGGCCCATCTGCTGCGAACGTGGGCCGGTATCGTCGACACCACACCGGACGCATCGCCGATCGTCGGACTCACTCCGATCGAGAACCTGTACCTCAATTGCGGCTGGGGAACGGGTGGGTTCAAGGCCACTCCGGGCGTCGGCTGGTGTTTCGCCCACACCGTGGCCCACGACAAGCCGCATCCCTACAACGCACCGTTCACGCTGGAGCGGTTCACCTCCGGCGCCCTGGTCGACGAGCACGGCGCCGCTGCCGTGGCCCACTGAACGCCGGGACGGAGAAGCCATGCAACTCATCAGCTGCCCGTGGTGCGGGCCGCGCGAGGAGGCCGAGTACCACTACGGCGGCCAGGCTCACGTGGCGTATCCGCATGAGGTGGGTGCCTTGAGCGATGCGGACTGGGCGCACTACCTCTTCTTCCGGGACAACCCGCGCGGGCCGTTCGCCGAACGCTGGGTACACGCCGCCGGGTGCCGCCGCTGGTTCAACGCGGTCCGTGACACCGGCACGCACGAGATACTGGCGGTGTACCGCATCGGTGAACCGCAGCCCGAGCTCGGCAGGCAGGCCAGCCGATGACCAGGCTGCCTACTGGCGGTCTGATCGATCGCACCACCGTGCTGTCGTTCACCTTCGACGGACGGCCCTACGCCGGCCATCCGGGTGACACTCTTGCCTCAGCGCTGCTGGCCAACGGCGTGCACCGGGTGGCCACCAGTGTCAACCGCGGCCGGCCGCGCGGCATCATGGCGGCCGGTGTCGAAGAGGCCAGCGCGCTCGTGCAGCTCGAGGCGCCGTTTCCCGAGCCGATGCTGAGTGCCACCACGATCGAGCTGTACGAGGGTCTGGTCGCGCGCGGCCTGCCCGGCCGGGGAACGCTGGCCGACCGGCCGGACCCAGGACGCTACGACGCCATGCACGTCCACTGCGACGTGCTGGTCGTGGGCGCCGGACCAGCTGGTTTGATGGCGGCACTCACAGCCGCTCGGGCCGGATCACGGGTGGCGCTGGTGGATGACCAGCCGATGGTCGGCGGCTCGCTGCTGGGCACCCGCGGGGAGTTGTCCGACTGGTCCGCGAGTGTGTTGGCCGAGCTGACCTCGACGCCTGAGGTGCTGGTGCTGTCGAGGACGACCGCTTTCGGTTACTACGACGACGGTTTCGTTCTCGCACTGCAGAAACGAACTGACCACCTCGGAGCAGCCGCACCGGATAATGCGGCACGCCAGCGGATCTGGCGGATCCGGGCCAAGCAGGTAATCCTCGCAACCGGGGCCCACGAGCGCCCGGTCGTCTTCGCCGACAACGACCGTCCCGGCGTGATGCTCGCCCAGGCCGGCCGGACCTACCTCAACCGGTACGGCGTCCTGGCCGGAAACCGGATAGTCGTCTTCACCACCAACGACAGTGCCTATGTGGCTGCGGTGGAACTCGCCGAGGCCGGTGCCGAGGTCACAGTGGTCGACCCCCGAACCGACCTCGCACCGTTCTGGGCGGCAGAGTGCGCTCGGGTGGGCATCGCGGTGCGGCCGGGCCACCTGGTGACCGGAACCACCGGCGAGGAGCGGGTGACCGGGGTGCACCTGGCCGCATATCCGTCGGGCGGGGCATCGGCCACGGTGCATTGCGATCTGCTGCTGGTGTCGGGTGGCTGGAACCCGACCGTGCACCTGTTCAGCCAGGCAGGTGGCAAACTCGAATACGACGCTGAACTCGGGGCATTCCTGCCCGTAGCCGGGCTGCCCGGCGCTGGGGTGCTTGGCGCTGGGGTGCTTGGCGTCCGGGTGTCCGGCGCCGCGGCCGGTGCGGTCAGCCTGGCGGACTGCCTGGCCGGCGGTGCGGCCGAGGCGGTCGCGGCGCTGAGTGATCTGGGAGTCGCGGCCCGGCCGGTAGCGTCGCCGCCAGTGGGCACCGACCGGGTCGAGACGGCTGGCCTGGTGTTGTGGGCGGCTCCGGTCGAGATCTCGCTCGACGGTTCCGACCTGTCGGACACGAGGTTTGTCGACCTGCAACGCGACGCCACCGTCAGCGACGTGCTGCGGGCCACCGGTGCCGGGCTGCGCTCGGTCGAGCATGTCAAGCGGTACACGACGATCGGCACCGCACACGATCAGGGCAAGACCTCCGGTCTGATCGCGTCGGGTATCACCGCCGACGCGTTGGGAGTGGATATCGCCGACCTCGGTACCACCACCTTCCGGCCGCCCTATACGTCGGTGTCCTTTGCGGCGCTGGCCGGGCGGGACCGCGGCGCGATCTTCGACCCGGTTCGGGTTACCGCGATTCACCCCTGGCACATCGAGCACGGTGCGCAGTTCGAGGACGTCGGACAGTGGAAGCGTCCGCTCTGCTATCCGCGACGGACGGCCTCCGGTGGGCTCGAGGACCTCCCTGCCGTCGTGGCCCGTGAAACCAGGGCGGCGCGGACCGGCGTGGCCATGATGGATGGCTCCACGCTGGGCAAGATCAACGTCCAGGGCGTCGACGCCGGAGAATTCCTCGACAGGATATACACGAACATCATCAGCACCCTCAAGCCGGGCTTCGTCCGCTACGCGGTGATGTGTGGCATGGACGGCATGATCCTCGACGACGGCACCGTGATGCGGGTGGCGGACACCGAATTCGTGTTGACCACGACCACCGGGAACGCCGCCAAGGTCCTGGACTGGCTGGAAGAGTTAGCCCAGACCGAGTGGCCCGACCTGCGGGTGCACCTCACCTCGGTGACCGAGCAATGGGCCACCATCCCGGTGGTCGGCCCGCTGTCACGCCAGGTCATCGCTGCGGTGGCGCCGGCGCTCGACGTGTCCAATGAGGCGTTCGGTTTCATGACCTGGCGCTCGGCCAAGATAGTCGGTATCGAGGCCCGGATCTGTCGGATCAGTTTCTCCGGTGAACTGGCCTACGAGGTGAATGTGCCGTCGTGGTATGGCATTGCCGTCTGGCAGGCGCTGTTCGATGCGGGACAGCCGTACGGAATCACACCGTATGGCACGGAGACCATGCACGTCCTGCGCGCGGAAAAGGGCTACCCGATCATCGGGCAGGACACCGACGGCACGGTGACTCCACAGGACCTCGGCATGAGCTGGGTGGTGTCGAAGAAGAAGCTGGACTTCGTCGGCAAGCGCTCGTTCAGCCGCACCGAGAACCAGCGACCGGATCGCAAACACCTGGTGGGGCTGCTTCCGGTCGACCGGTCGGTGTTGCTCGACGAGGGGGCTCAGGTACTGGCCGACGACGATGTGTCGCAGCTACCGGTCGCGATGCTCGGTCACGTGACCTCCAGCTATCGGAGTGTGGCTCTGGGCGGCACCTTCGGCCTCGCTCTGGTCAGATCCGGCCGCGATCGAATCGGCGAGCGGCTGTTCGCCTGGCAGGACGGCGAGGTGGTGCCAGTGACGGTGACCGGTCCGGTGCTCTACGACCAGGAAGGTGCCCGCCGTGACGGCTGAACATGTCAGCCCGTCGAAGCTGCCCATGCCGTTGAGTCCGCTCGACGGTTGGCAGGCCGCGTTCGATGCGCTGCCGGACGTGGTCGCGGTAAGCGAGATCACCTTCACGGCACAGCTGAATCTCCGCGTCGATCCGTCCGGCGCGGCGGCCGGGGCCGTGGCAAAGGTGTTGGGGTCTGCCCTTCCGGTGCAGCCCTGCACCTCGACTCGTTCGGGCGACTTCCTGCTGCTCTGGCTAGGCCCGGACGAATGGCTGATCCTGGCGCCCGAAGGTGCCGGGCTCGAACTCGAAACCGCACTTCGCGAGGCGATCGGTGACGGGCCGGGTGCCGTGACCGACGTCTCCGCCCAGCGGAGCACGCTGGCCCTGTCCGGGCCTGCGTCCCGTGAGCTGTTGGCCAAGGGCTGTTCCATCGACCTACATCCCAAGGTCAGCCCGACTGGAACCTGTGTGCAGACCTTGGTGGCCCAGACCGGAATCATCATCGTGGTTCGCGACGAGACGGCCTCCGACTTCCTGCTGCTCGTGCGGGCGTCATTCGCGCAGTACTTCGCCGCCTGGCTGATCGACGCCGGCGTCGAACTCACCGGAGGCTGCTGAGCCGCTCAGCGGGCGAACGGATCGGGCAGCTGCAACAGCACGTTGCGTTCCGCGCGGGTGCCGGCCCACGGTTGCCGCGTGAGGTCCTCGGTGCGTCGCTGCCAGTCGTTCGCCGCCAGCTCTCGGGACAGCCCGGCCAGCTGGCCGATCGTCGAGATGCCGCCCGACCAGGGCAGTTCACCGGCGTGATCGAGCATCGTGGCGCCGATGGTGAGCACGCCGCGCTCGGACCGCAGTAGCTCGACAATTCGGCCCTGTTGCGGGAAATCGATGAACGAGGGTGCTGTTACCTCCCACCAGGTCCCGTGCGGCACGACGGTGGACCGATGGGTGTGCCCGTTCAACCACAGCACGAGCGATGGATGTCGCTGCAGCAGCAGAGCCAGTTCCTGCTGCTCGACCCGGCGTCGTGCTGGATCGGAGGCCAGTTCGGGTGGCAGGTTCGGATTGATCAGCGTGCTCAGGGGGTGGTGAGAGGCCAACACCACATAGCGACGTTCACGGTCGGCGCCGACCAGTTCGTCCTCGAGCCACTCGAGTTGGCTGCCGTCGAGCGAGCCCTGCCAGCCGCCGTGCTCGTTCACGGTGTCCAGCGTCAGGATCGTGGTTCGCCCGTGATCGTAACGGTAATACGCCTCAGCTCTCGCTACGCCGGCCGGTCCCGAACCATCGCCGGGGAAGCCGTGTCCGGGGGGACGGGCAGTGGGACCGAAGTGGGCGGCGATGAACTCGGCACGAGTGACCGTCCGCCGCTGGGAGTCGGCGGTGACGGTTCGCATGACGAGTTCTGGCCAGCGGGACAGGACATCCAGCTGGCAAAGGTCGAAGTCGCGGCAGAACCGTACGATCGCTTCGGTGGACCAGCCCGGCGGTAGCCCGATGGGCTTGCTGGTCTGGAAGCCGGCGGTGGCCAGCGGACCGACCGCCGGGAAGGTTCCCTGCACCATCTGGTCATGGTTGCCGTGCACCGCCAGCCAGGGGATGTTCAGTCCGGTCGCAGCGAACGGTGCCCGTACGGCGTCCAGCAGGCCGGGCACATCCGGAAAGCCGTGCAATCGATGGGGGCGGTCCAATCGTCCTTGCCCAGACGGCTCCGGGTGCCAGAACGCCTCGTCCCAATAGGCATTGTCGGCCACCCCCTCGTAGCCGGCGGCCGAGCCCGAGTCCGGCACGATCGGTCCGCCCTCGAGCAGCGCGAGGTACCAGCCGAGCTCGTTGGCCTGGGCGTTGTCGGTGAGGTCACCGGTGGTGATGGCCCAGTCGAGCCGAGCGCCACCCACCGGCCCCGCTGCCACCGCGTTCAACGCCTGCACGGCGGCCTCACCGACCTGGACCGTGAGGCAGTCCTGGGCTCGGTAGGTCCCGATGTATCCGAGTTCGGCCTTCGTCGGCGCATCATCGTCAGACCAGCGGTCCAGGAACTCCGCCCGTGTCGGCGACTGGGAGTCGCACAGGTGCAGATCCGACAGGTGCCCGATGGTGAGCAGTGCAACCCCTGGTGGGTCCTCACCTGACCCGCTGGACAGCTCCGAGCGCCGAAGGTGTTGCTCGCCGGGCCCTGGCCTCAGGCGCCAGTAGCCGAGCGAGGACCGCTCACCGGCGATACCGGCTTGATCGGTCGTGGTCATGCCCGCCCGGGCACCGTGCCGGCCGTGGCTTCTGATTCGGGGCGGACCAGTACCGGGCGATCGAGGACGGAGATCCGCACCTGCGCCCCGGCAGGGAAGTCGGCGGCCCGGTGCGAGCCGACGTCGGCGAGGATTTCCTGGCCGTCCGGTTGGGTCATCCGTAGCCGGGTGACCGCGCCGAAGAAGGTGGCCGTAGTGACGATGGCATCACCGGGCTGGCCACCGGCCGGCTCGACGAGCACCGCCTCCGGACGCAGCAGGGCCCGCACATCGGAGCCAGCGGGCGGTACCACACCGTCGACCGCGACGACCTGGGTGAACAGCCGGACGCCGCCGGGGACCATGGAGCCTGGCAAGCGATTCATGGTTCCGACGAATTCGGCTACGAACGGGGTTTCCGGGCGCTGGTACAGCTCCGCCGGGGCGGCGCACTGTTCAAGTCGGCCATTGCGCATCACGCCGACTCGGTCGGCCATCGACAGCGCTTCCTCCTGATCGTGCGTGACGAACACCGTGGTGACCCCCAGCTCGAGCTGGATCCGCCTGATCTCGTCACGCAGTTGCGCCCGGACCTTGGCGTCCAGCGCGGACAGCGGCTCGTCGAGAAGCAGCACCCGCGGCGAGATGGCCAGCGCCCGGGCCAGCGCCACCCGTTGCTGCTGGCCGCCCGACATCTGGTGCGGGAACTTCTTCAGGTGCTCTGAAAGGCCGACGAGATCCAGCAATTCGGCCGCCCGCTTGCGACGGTCACCTGCCCCGCGGCCACGCAACCGCAGGCCGAACGCCACGTTGTCCACCGCGCTCATCGTGGGAAAGAGGCTGTAGGACTGGAAGACCATGCCCATGTCGCGTTTGTTCGCCGGCAATCGCGAGACGTCTTCGCCGTCGACCAGTACGGAACCGGCGTCGGGCTGGTCGAAGCCGGCCAGCAGTCGCAGCGCCGTCGTCTTGCCGCAGCCGGAAGGACCCAGCAGAGCCAACAACTCGCCGGGCCGCACCTTGAGGTCGAGGCCGTCGAGGGCATGCGTGGAGCCGAACACGCGATGGACGTCGGCGAATTCGACGGTGGTGCCGGTACCGGTGTCGAGGCTTTCCAGCGCGATGCTGCTCATATGTCGACCTTTGTTGAGTTGCGGCCCCCGAGGAGGCTGATCAGCAGAAGCAGCAGCCAGGTGATGAGCAGGCTGAGCAGGGACAGGGACGTCGAGAGTTGGCCTTCGGTCTGGCCGGCGGCCACGATGAACACCGCGAACGGCTGGTATTGCAGGATTGAGGCCACCGTGTACTCGCCAAAGACCAGGGCGAAGGACAGGAAGGCCGCATTCAGCACGGAGGTCCGCAGCGACGGCAACAGTATTCGCATGGTCACCGTGCCCCAGCCGGCGCCGAGATTGAGGCCGGCCTCAGTCAAGGTGTGGATATCGACGCTCCGGATGCCGGCGTCGAGTGATCGGTAGGTGAACGGCAACGTGAGCACCACGTACTCGAGGATCAGCACCCACGGTGTCTTCCCGCTCTGGATGGCGTTCAGGAAGGTCTGCAACGGCGTGCCGGCAAGCTGGTTCGGACCCCAGGCCAGCACCACGCCTACCCCGGCAACCAACACCACCGGCGGAATCACCAACGGCATCAGGCACAAGGTCTCGACGACCGGGCGGAACTTGGGCGCGCGCAGATGCAGCAGCAACATCGTCGGCACCATCAGCAGCAAGCTGATCAGCACGGTGCCGATACCGAGCTTCAACGAAAGCATGAAGGCATCGGAGAAACCTACGGCGGAGAAGACATGCGCATAGGCACTGAACTGGACGCCGCCGTGCACCTTGTCCTGGATGGAGAACCAGAACGCGCCGACCAGCGGGCCGATGAAGTAGATGCCACAGATCAGCAGCACCAACCCGCGGCCGATGCCGGGTCGGCGGCGACGGCGTGAGCTGGTCGCCGGGCCGCCGGTCTGAGTCTCGGCCAGGCCACCGGCTCCGGCCGTTGGAGTCAGCGCAACCATCGCGTGGTCCTTCGTTGCAGCAATTGGTAGATCACCATCAGGGGGACCACGATCACGACCATGATGAGGGCCAGCGCGTCGCCGAGGTTCTCCATGCCGGCCAGCACGTTGCCCGAGATCACGGCGTGAATCTGCAGTGGGATCAGGGGGAAAGCTCCGCTGGTGAGCGCATCAGCAGTGGCGTAGGCGGAGAAGCCACTGCAGAAGAGCAACAGCGCCGCGCCGAGCACGTTCGGAGCCAGGATAGGTGCGCCGACGTGGCGCCAGTACTGCCAGCGGGTCGCTCCCAGGTTGGCCGCGGCCTCCTGCCATTGCGGCTTCAGCCCTTCCAGCGCGGGCGTGATCACCAGCACCATCAGCGGAATCTGGAAGTACAGATAGACCAATTCCAGACCGGTGATCCCGTACAGATCGAAATGAAGGTCAGAGTTGAGGTTGATGTGGAAGTGGTCGGCCAATGCCTTGGTCAACAGCCCTGAGTTGCCGACGGTGGCGATGAAGAGGAACGCCAGGGGTACGCCGCCGAAGTTGGCCAGCACCGCCGCGGCCGTGGATACGAACCGGGTGAGCACATTGCCGGTGCTGCTCACGATGGCCCAGGCGAGCACGAGACCGACCAAGGCGCCCACCACACCGGTGATGAGAGCGAGGGTGAGGCTGTTCTTGATCCCGGTGAAGTAGACGCCGTGCAAGGCCGAGGACACGTTGGATCCGGTGAAGGACGTGACGCCGGTGCCGGCGTCCGTCTTACGGAAGGCCGAGAAGAGCACCGTCCCGGTGGGGAGTATGAAGAATGCTGCAATGTAAAGGAAAAATGGCGTGAGTCCCAGCCATGCGTAGCTGCGCCGGCGCTTGAGGGTGACGATCGGTGCCGAACCATCGGCCAGCTCGTGGACCTGACCCGGATCGGCCGTCGGCCGGGCCGGGCTCCATTCGGAGCTCGACCCGGCCCTTGACTGTGCGGTCACTAGCTAACCGCTTTGGCCCAGTTTTTGGTGACGGTTGCCTTGGCGGCCGTGATCTGGGCGTCCGTCGGGAACTGCGCCTCGCCGGTGACCGGCGGGAGCTTGGCCAGTAGTGCCGGCGTCGCGGTCTTGGCCTTCTGCATGGCCGGGAGCCGTACCGGGCGGGCGAAGCCCTTCAGCCACAGGTTCTGGCCTTCGTCGCTGTAGAGGTATTCTTCCCACAGCCGGGCCGCGGCCGGGTGTGGTGCGGTGGCGTTGATCGCCTGGTCGTAGAAGCCGGGGAGCAGCGCATCGGACGGGTCGGCGACCTTCCAGTCCACGCCCTTGGCCGCGAACGTGTCGACGTATCCGGCATTGAGGTAGTCCCAGTCGAGAACGATGGGCGTCTCACCGCTTTCGATCGTGGCCGGCTTTGCGTTCACGGTGACGAAGATGCCGTCCTTCTTGAGCTTTCCGAAGAAGTCGATGCCCGGCTGAACGTTGTCCAGCGAGCCTCCGTTGGCCAGCGCGGCGGCCCAGACGGCAGAGAACGCCGCGTTCGCCGAGGTCGGGTCACCGTTGAGGGCAACCTTTCCCTTGTACTGGGGATCGTCCAGAGCCTTGAGCGACGTCGGGCAGGTGCTGACCTTCTTGGCGTCGCAACCGATCGAGATGTAGCCGCCGTAGTCGTTGACCCACTTGCCGTCGGGGTCCTTCTGGGTGCTCGGGATATCGGCCCAGGTAGCCACCTTGTACGGCGCGTACAACCCCGAGGCCGCGCCGCTGAGGGCGAAGGACTGACCGACATCGACGACGTCGGGTGCCCGGCTCTGACCCTTGAGGGACTTGATCGCGGTGATCTCGTCGCCACTGGATCCGTCGGGATTCACGTTGTTGATCTTTATACCGTACTTGGCCGTGAAGCCGCTGATGAGTTCGCCGTAATTGGCCCAGGTGGGCGGCAAGGCGATCGTGTTGAGGGTGCCCTCTTTCTTGGCGGCGGCAATGAGCGCGTCCATGCCACCCATGTCGGCGGCGGAAGTGGCGGTCTTGGCATCCTTGGCCGCGGAACTCCCGGAACCCCCGGCGTTGGACTTCGAACTGGACCCACAGCCTGACAAGGCGAGGGTCGCAGCTGCTGACGCTGCGAGGACTGAAACCAATCGACGATTCACAAACGGCTCCATTCTGATAGCCCGTACGAAGCTCGTCGGGATGGTTCGTTGAATCCGTGATTAGAGGACTCCGCGAATGCTAACGGCGTGCAAACCGTGGGTAAAGAAGCGTCGTCTAAACGTAACCAAAGTAGCGAATAATAGAGCCTGTTGCGGCATGCGCAACAAGGTGCGTCGGTGACTTCTGTGTGTGGCGTGTGCTCGCGATGGTAATGCTGTGCGCGCTCGGGGTGTCGTCCTCGGTGGGTGTCGTCCGCGGTGGGTGTCGTCCGCGGTGGGTGTCGTCCGCGGTGGGTGTCGTCCGCGGTGGGTGTCGTCCGCGGTGGGGTGTCGTCCACGGTGGGGTGTCGTCCACGGTGGGTGTCGTCCGCGGTGGGTGTCGTCCGCGGTGGGGTGTCGTCCACGGTGGGGTGTCGTCCACGGTGGGTGTCGTCCACGGTGGGGTGTCGTGCACGGTGGGGTGTCGTGCAC
>JAVEEN010000354.1 GCA_030840445.1 Pseudonocardiales bacterium | reverse complement strand
ATCGTCTAGAAGATGAACGGCAAAGGCGGACAGCCGGTTTACATCAAGTTGGCCGGACAGGACTCGGGGAGGTGCACGCCGCGATGAAGTCACTATCCGAGCGCAACCCGATCATCGTCGGCGCCGTCGGGATCGCGCTGGTCACCGGCGCAATGGTCACCGCGCTGAACTACGACAAGTTGCCCCTGATCAACCAGGACAAGCAGTACTCGGCCTACTTCGCCGAAGCGGGCGGACTCATACCCGGTGCCGCCGTGCAGATTTCGGGTTTTCGCGTCGGCCAGGTCGAGACCATCTCCCTCGACGGTGCACGCGTGCTGGTCAAGTTTCACGTCCAAGAGGACGTTCGGCTCGGCGACCGCACCGAGGCGGCGGTGAAGACGAAGAGCTTGCTGGGCACCAAGATCTTGGAAGTCGAGCCGCGCGGTGACGGTGAACAGGACGGTGCGATCCCCGTCGAACGGACCCGGTCGGCGTATCAACTTCCCGATGCGCTCGGCGATCTGGCCGAAGCGATCAGCGGTCTGAACACCGATCAGCTGTCCCAGTCCCTGGCCACGCTGTCGGACACCTTCAAGGACACGCCGCCCAAGGTGCAAGTGGCGGTGCAAGGCGTGTCTCGGCTCTCCGACACCTTCAACCGCCGAGACGACGAGTTGCGCAAGCTGCTGGCCGATGCGCAGAAGTCCACTGGGGTCCTGGCCGAGCGCAGCGACCAAATCGCCGGCCTGGTCGCCAATGCCAGTGCGTTGCTGGCGAAGCTGCGGACCCAGAGTGCCGCCCTCGATCAGATCTCGGGCAGCATCTCCGCGGTTGCCGAGCAGATCAAGGGCTTCATCGCCGACAACCGATCGACTCTCAAGCCTGCGCTGGACAAGCTGAACGGCGTTCTCACCCTGGTGGACAACCGCAAGGGCGAAGTGCAGTCCTCGATCAAGAAACTGAACGCGTACGCGATGTCCCTGGGTGAGTCGGTCGCCTCGGGCCCGTTCTTCAAGGCCTACGTCGCGAACCTGCTCCCCGGTCAATTCGTGCAGCCGTTTATCGATGCCGCCTTCTCCGACTTGGGCCTCGACCCCGCCACTCAGCTACCGTCCGACCGCACCGACCCGCAAGTGGGACAGCCGGGCACCCCTGCGCTGCCGATGCCGTATCCGCGCACCGGTCAGGGCGGCGAACCCCGGCTGAACCTTCCCGATGCCATCACCGGCAATCCCGGTGATCAGGGCTGCGGACCACCCGGGTTGCCGCTGCCCGGCCCCACCGGCTGCTATCCCTACCGGGAGCCGTTGCCCGCACCCCCGCCCGGCGGGCCGCCGCCCGGGCCGCCCGCTCTTGGCCCCGCCGGGTCGCGTGGTGAGCTGCCGCCGGCTGGAGGGGCGCTGTTCCGGCCAGCTCCCGGAGAGGTTCCGGCGCCGCAAACGACTAGCCCCGCGCCGGCGACGGTGCCACCCAACGACCAGGGAAGTGGACAGTGATGTTCCCGCGCAGAAGGCGGACCGTCCTGGCCGCGGGTCTGATCCTGCTGCTGGTGGCCGGCATCGGCATGGTGCTACGCACGTCCGACCGCATCAACAGGGTGAACGTCACCGCCTACTTCGCCAACACCAATGGCCTGTTCGTCGGCGACGAGGTCCGGATTCTCGGAGTGCCGGTCGGCAAGATCGAACACATCGTGCCGCTGGCGCAACGGGTCAGGGTCGACTTCTGGTACGACGGTCAATACAAGGTGCCGGGCAACGCGAATGCAGTGGTGCTGTCGCCGTCGCTGGTCACCTCGCGTGCCATCCAGTTGACCCCGGCGTACACCGGCGGACCGGTGATGGCAGACGAGGCGGTCATCCCACAGGACCGCACCGCGGTGCCCGTGGAATGGGATGACTTCCGCGAACAACTCGAAAAGCTCACCGAAACGCTGCAGCCGACGCAGCCCGGCGGCGTGAGCACGCTGGGGGCGTTCATCTCCACGACCGCCAACAATCTGCGCGGCCAAGGGTCGAACATCCACGACACCATCGTCAAGCTCTCGCAAGCGTTCTCCGCGCTCGGCGACCACAGCAAGGATCTGTTCAGCACCGTCAAGAATCTGTCGATTCTGGTCTCGGCACTACAGAGCAGCACCGGGCTGATGCGGCACTTGAACGAGGACCTCGCTTCGGTGACGACCGTGCTGTCGAACCGGCCGAACGAGGTCGGCGACGCGGTGGCCGCAATCAACTCGGTGATCGGCGACGTGAAGAGCTTCGTGGCGGACAACCGGGAGTCGCTGGGCACCACCTCGGACAAGCTGGCCTCGGTGACCACGGCGTTGACCCAGAGCAGCGACGACATCAAGCAGGCCCTGCACGTCGTCCCCAACACCTTCCAGAACTTCGTCAACATCTACCAGTCCGCCCAGGGCACGCTCACCGGCGTGCTGTCGATCAGCAACTTCGCCAATCCGATCTCCTTCATCTGCGGTGCGGTGCAAGCGGCGTCCCGCCTGGGCGCGGAGCAATCCTCCAAGCTGTGCGTCCAATACCTGGCGCCGATCATCAAGAACCGGCAGATGAACTTTCCGCCGCTGGGCGAGAACCTCTTCGTCGGCACGTCCGCACGGCCCAACGAGATCACCTACAGCGAGGACTGGATGCGGCCGGACTACGTGCCGCCGCCCACCGCCGCGGGCACACCATCCGTCAGCGCCAATCCTCCCGACGGGAGCGTTCCGCCCGCTGACTCTTCGGCGCCTGGTGCGCCGCCGTTGGCCGCCGAGGCGCCGCCGCCACCGGCGACCGGACCAGCCGTGCAGGCCGACGCGACCGACCCGAGCGGTGGGCTCGCGGGCTTGATGGTGCCCTCTGGGGCGGGCTCGTGACGGGCCTGCCCCGGCGGGCGATCGCAGCGCTGACCCTGATGCTGGCGCTCGCGGCGACCGGTTGCCAGTGGCGGGGAGTCAACTCCTTGCCACTGCCGGGAACCCAGGGACACGGCGCGGGTTCCTACACCGTTCAGGCTCAGCTACCCGACGTGAACAACATCCAGCGCAACTCCCGGGTCCGGGTCGGTGACGTCAC
>JAVEEN010000337.1 GCA_030840445.1 Pseudonocardiales bacterium | reverse complement strand
GCATCTTATGGCCCGAGCTGAACACCTGGACTGACATTAAGGATCGTCAAGCGGTATTCGCCGCGGCAGAGATCAACGCGGCGCTCCAACAAATATGGCGCTATCTGCGCCAGCCAGAACTCGGCCTAAGGACCGATCTCCCCCCGCTGGCGGAGATCCCCGACGACTAACGACCACCACCCCACCCGGCACAGGGGTGGGGTGGTGGTCGTGTATTGCGGTGTGGGCAAGGGCATTTGGCGACAAGTCTTGTCGGTGCTGGCTGGTAGTGTCTGAGGGGTAAGGGCAAGCCGTTGGGGGCAGGCCCACCACCCAAGTATTGAGGGGTTTGGAATGGTCGTCTACGTCGATGATGTTGAGCCGGTCGATATTGAGCAGTCGGGCCTCGATGAGGCGCGGATGGTGTTGGCCCGTGCGAAGGCCGAGTTGCCGAGGGCGTTCAACGCGGCGCACGCGGCGAGTCTGCGGCGCGAAATCGCGGAGGTCGAAGGGCAGATCGAGTGGTTGGAATCGGAGGCTGCCGAGGCCGCACTGGAGGATGCCGCCGCCGAGCACGCCGCCGACTTATGGGCCGACTACGACCTGGGGATCCCGGCGTGAGCGGCGCCGAGAGTTCGGAGAGGGACGTCATGACAGATGCCGACGACAGCGCCCTGGTCGATGACTTCGGCTACCCCACCGAGTGGGGAATCGCGCAGGTGCGCGACTTCCACGGTTCACCGAACCAGTTGGTGGACCTGCTGGAGCAGCTGTGGTGGACCCCGACGCTGATGACCGTCGACGCGTGGCTCGACGGCCAGTGCAGGACAGTCGTGCGGGTGTGCCTTGCCACCGGTGGGTGGAGCGGCAACGAGCAGATCATCGACACCCTCGACGGGTCGATGTTTCACCTGCGGTTCTGGGAGTCCAGCCATCGCGGCGGGCTGCACGTCTACGAGGTTCCCAAGAGTGAGTGGGAGACCGTGAGCCAGCTCGGCGCGATTCTCGCTGAGGGCGCCGGCGGCTAGCCGGCAATGCCTGGCCGGCGTTACGCAGTACCGGCCGCCCACACTTCGAGCCCGCTGCCGCGCACCACCACCCAACCCGGCACAGGGGTCGGGTGGTGGTGTCTATTGCACTGCGACAGGCCCGAATTGGTGGTGGTTGGTGGCGGTCGTCGCGGACTTGTCGGTGGGGGCCGGTAGTGTTCGTTGTGTCGGGCAGGCCACTAGGGCTGGCCCACCAACTCCCAGGAGGGGAATCGGTTATGACCGACTTGGACACGACTGTCACCGTGATTGAGGCTGCGGCCCGCGCTCATGTGCCAGTGCTGCTTTGGTCAGATCCCGGCTATGGCAAGAGTGCAATGGTGCGGGCGCTGGCCGCTGCCGATGGCGTGCCGGTGGAGACGGTGATTGGTTCGCAGCGTGAGCCTGTCGATATTGCTGGGTGGCCGGTGGTCACCGATGGTGCGGTGCAGACGCTCGCACTGCCGGATTGGGCGAAAACCCTGATCGACGCCAAGGGCGGGTACCTGCTGTTGGACGAGATTTCGACGTGCTCAGCGTCGGTTCAGGCGGCGATGCTGACGGTGGCGTTGGAGCGGATGGTGGGTCGGACCAAGTTGCCCGACGAGGTTCGGATCGTGGCCGCAGCCAACCCGCCAGACCGCAGCGCGGGCGGTGTTGATCTGACGCCGCCGATGGCGAACCGGTTCCTGCACATCGATTTTGAGCCGACAGCGGAGGAGTGGTTGACCGGAATGCGCGCCGCGTTCGCCACGCTGCCCGCATCGCGGGCCGGTGCTGCCGACGACCTGCGCAGGGCCGAGGAAGTGGGAATTGTGTGCTCCTACATCGAGACTCGGCCTGAGCAACTTCACAGATTCCCAGAGACGGACGAGGCTGCTGGTCGGGCGTGGCCGTCGCGCCGGTCGTGGGAGGCGATGGCGCGAGTGCTGGCCCATCTGCGCAGTGACGACACCGCTGCGCTGGCGGCGGTGGCGCTGGGTCTGGTCGGTCACGGCGCGGGCAGCGAGTTCCTGGAATGGCGGGCCAGCTTGGACTTGCCTGCCGTCGCTGACGTGATCGCGGACCCGAGCATCGTCGCGTGGGCCACCGCACGACCCGATCAGGTGTGGGCGGTGCTCTCGGGTGTGGTCGCGTGGGCGTCGGGCAAGGGCACCAAGGATGCGTGGATGACGGCATGGGGGCCGCTGGTCGATGCGGCAACCCATGGCGCTCCCGACGTGGCCGGGGCAGCGGCGCGCGCCCTGAGTGTGTCGATGCCTCCTGGTGCGAAACCGCCTGCGGCGGCGCGGAAGTTCAAAGACGTGATGATCGCGGCGGGCCTGGACGTGGGGAGCGCAGCGTGACCGAGATTCGGGCGCTGTCCACCGACGAATGGCGGCGGCTGCGTTTGGCGCGCATGGCCGCAGTGGAGGCGATGCCGTACTTCGCGCGGGCGTTGTTCGCGCTGTCGCCGGTCGCCGCGCCGGGTCTGGGCACGTTCGCGGTGGACCGGCACTGGCGGCTCTACCTCGACCCGAAGATGCTCGGCACTGTTGAGGGGTGGAGCATTCCGCTGGCCGGGGCGGTGCTGCTGCATGAGGTCGGGCACGTGCTGCGCGACCACGGCGGTCGCGCCGATTCGGTGGACTCGCCGGTGGATCGCACGATGTGGAATGTCGCTGCCGACGCCGAAATCAACGACGATCTGATCGCGGCGGGGTTGGGCCTACCCCAAGGTGTGGTCACTCCCGCCGGGATCGGCTGCGAGGACGGACACGTCGCCGAGTTCTACTACCGGCATCTGGTGCCGCCTGGTGCGCCTCCCAGCGACCAGAACGACCCCGGCGACGGTGACGCTTGCGGGTGCGGTTCCGGTGCCGGGGATGCGCCCGTGCCGGGGGAATTGCCCACCGCTGCCGACCTGGGCAGCGGTACAGGGTTGTCCACCGCCGCCGCCGATCTGGTGACGGTCGCCGTCGCCCGA
>JAVEEN010000319.1 GCA_030840445.1 Pseudonocardiales bacterium | reverse complement strand
TCCGGCAGCTTCTTGAGGTGCCGGTTCATCGACCACACCAGCAGGAACGTGCCGATCAGCAGGATCACCACGATGACGAGGCCGAACGGGCTGGCCTTGCCGAAGTCGGGCCCGGTGTCGCGGGGGGTCTCGTCGGCCAGCAGTCCTGCGATCAGAACCAGGGTGTCGGTCACGGGTCGATCCCGGCGAACAGGTCGTCCTCGGGCAGCTTGACGGGGACGCGAGAGCGGGCCAGCTCGTACTCCTCGGTGGGCCACAACCGCTGCTGCCACTCGATCGGCGCGGCGAAGAAGTCGCCGTTCGGGTCGATCTGAGTGGCGTGCGCGCGCAGGGCATCGTCGCGTTGTTCGAAGTACTTCGAGGCTTCGATCCGGGTGGTCACGCGGCTGGCGAAGACGTCGAGCTCGGGATCGAAGTGCTTCAGCCACTTGTCGAACGGCCCGTGCATGCCGTGCTTGGCGAACTCGTCCTGGATCAGCTGCATCCGCTTCCGCAGGAAGCCGTGGTTGTAGTACAGCTTCGAGACGCTCCACGGCTCGCCCGCATCCGGAAACAACATGTGGTCGCCTGCCGCCTCGTACGCCGCCATGGACACCTCGTGGGTCCGGATGTGATCGGGATGCGGGTAACCACCGTTCTCGTCGTAGGTGGTCAGCACGTGCGGCCTGAACTCGCGGATGAGGCGCACCAATGCCTCCGTCGGCCCCTCCAGCGGCACCACCGCAAAGCAGTCGTCCGGCAGGGGCGGCAGCGGGTCACCCTCTGGAAGCCCGGAGTCGACGAAACCCAGCCAGCTGTGCTCGACACCGAGGATCTCGGCGGCCCTCGCCATCTCGTCGCGCCGGACCTCGTGGATCCGGCCGTGCACGTCCGGCAAGTCCATCGCCGGATTGAGGATGTCCCCGCGTTCGCCACCGGTGACCGTCACGACCATCACGCGCGCACCCTCGGCCGCGTACTTGGCCGTGGTTGCAGCACCCTTGCTGGACTCGTCGTCCGGGTGGGCGTGCACCGCCATCAAGCGCAGTTCGCTCACTCGTACCTACCTGATCTTGGTTCGTCGGGACTCGTACGGACCGTTCCAACAGTCTCGGGTAGTCCTATAGTTCCAGTCCGAGCAGACGGATCCGAACTCAGACCCATCCGAGGGGGCGACGCACCGCACATGATCGAGCGTCCGGCCGCCCGCTACGGGCGGCAAAAGCTGTCGAGCCGAACCCGTCGACGACTGGCAATCGGCCTCTTCGTCCTCATTCTCGCCATCGGCGTCGTGGTCGCAATCGTCGGCTTTCAGCGCCTCGGTACCGGCGACGTCAAAGGCGAGTTGGGCGGCTATCGATTGGTCGACGACGGCACCGCCGAGGTGACCATCTCGGTGACCCGCAAGGACCCCTCCCGCCCCGTCGTGTGCATCGTGCGGGCCCGGTCGATCGACGGCGGCGAGACGGGCCGCCGCTAGGTGCTGGTGCCGCCGTCGTCGGCCGCAACGGTGCAGGTGACGGCCATCGTCAAGACCAGTCAACGACCCGTGATGGGCGACGTCTACGGCTGCGGAACCGACGTTCCCGCCTACCTCGTGGCGCCCTGACCAACCAGTGTTCGAGCGTCCACCGCACGAACACCGAAAAGCTAATACGTAAAGATCCGCTGACCTGGCGGTGGTAGCATGGTCGGATACACGGTTCCTGGATGGAGCCGTGTATTGCTGCTTTAACGCGCGGGTATGCGCTTGCGATCGCGGCATTTGCGGAACTTTCTTACGCCAACAGCGCGAGACGAACGACAGGAGCGCGACATGACCGACACTCAGGTCACCTGGCTCACCCAGGAAGCACACGATCGGCTGAAGAACGAACTCGACGGCCTGATCGCCAATCGACCGGTCATCGCCGCGGAGATCAACGACCGACGCGAAGAGGGCGACCTCCGCGAGAACGGCGGCTACCACGCGGCGCGCGATGAGCAGGGCCAGCAGGAGGCCCGCATCCGCCAGCTGCAGGAGCTGCTGAACAACGCCAAGGTCGGCGAGGCGCCCACGCAGTCCGGCGTCGCACTGCCCGGCTCCGTGGTCACGGTGAAGTACGACGACGGCGAGACCGAGACGTTCCTCATCGCCACCCGCCAGGAGGGCGTCAGCGACGGCAAGCTCGAGGTCTTCTCGCCCAACTCCCCCCTCGGCAGCGCGCTCATCGGCGCCAAGGAGAAGGAGACCCGCGAGTACACCGTGCCCAGCGGCAACACCGTGAAGGTCGTGCTGGTCAAGGCGGAGCCGTACCACTCCTGATTCGCGGTACCCCCGCCGGCTGATCTACGGTCCGTTTCATGGCGCAGATCGCCGAGGACCTCTTTCTGCTACTTCTGGACAACGCGTCGGCGCAGCCAGCCCTGGAACGCGATCGTCGTGAACGGCTGCTCGCAGCCGCGGTCCTTCTGGATCTGGCCTACGCCTGCCGCATCCGCCCGGCCGTCCCTGGGGACGCCACGGAGGCGGGGCTTCTGCTGGCGCTTGCCGCGGCCGGGTCTGGTGATCCCGTCGTGGAACCGGCCTTCCAGCTGCTTCAGCGCCGGCCG
>JAVEEN010000305.1 GCA_030840445.1 Pseudonocardiales bacterium | reverse complement strand
ATGCCGACGTTTCGGGCCGCACTATGCAGGTCACGGGGCACGTCATGACCCTACCGAGTCGGCGATCAGGCTGCGGCGCTCGTGCTGGTCACTTCGGACCCGTGCAGCGCGATCGCAAGAATGTCTGCGACATCGGCGACCAATCGGACGTCGATAGCGGCCAGCACATCGGCCGGCACGTCATCGAGATCCGGCTCGTTGCGAGCAGGCAGGAAGACCGTGGTCAGTCCGGCGCGTTGCGCCGCGAGCAGTTTCTGCTTGACACCACCGATCGGGAGCACCCGTCCGTTCAGGGTCACCTCACCGGTCATGCCGACCTCCGAGCGAACCGGAACACCGGTCGCCATGGAAACCAGCGCGGTCACCATGGTGACGCCGGCCGAGGGTCCGTCCTTGGGTACCGCCCCCGCCGGAACGTGCACGTGGATGTTGCGGTTCAAGGCAACCGGATCGACGCCCAGCCGCTCAGCATGCGCGCGGACGTAGGACAGCGCGATCTGAGCCGATTCCTTCATCACGTCGCCCAGCTGGCCGGTCAGCGTCAGTCCCGGATTCCCACCGCTACTGACATCGGTCGCCGAGGCCTCGATGAACAGCACGTCTCCGCCGAGTCCGGTCACGGCCAGGCCCGTGGACACGCCAGGGACCGCCGTCCGTTCGTGCGTCTCCGGCGTGAAGCGCGGCCGTCCGAGGTACCGTCGCAGCTGGCCGACATCGATAACGGTGAGAGCCGGCGTTACGTCCGGCCCCGTCTTCGTCGAGAGTTCCGTCGCCACCTTGCGCAGCACCTTCGCGAGCAATCGCTCGAGCTGGCGCACGCCTGCCTCACGGGTGTGGTCGGCAACCAGTCGGCGCAGCGCATCGTCGGTCAATTCGACTTCCTCAGGGCTGAGTGCGGCCCGTTCGAGTTGCCGGGGCAGCAGGTACTGACGGGCAATCGCAACCTTGTCGTCCTCGGTGTAGCCATCGATGCTGACCAGTTCCATCCGGTCCAGCAAGGCGGACGGGATCGAGTCGATCACGTTGGCGGTAGCCAGGAACAGCACATCGGACAAGTCCAGGTCCAGATCCAGGTAGTGGTCGCGGAACGTGTGGTTCTGCGCCGGGTCCAGCACCTCGAGCAACGCCGCAGCCGGGTCACCGCGGTAGTCGGCTCCGACCTTGTCGATCTCGTCGAGGAGCACAACCGGGTTCATCGAACCGGCTTCGCCGATCGCGCGCACGATCCGTCCCGGCAGCGCACCGACGTAGGTGCGACGGTGACCGCGGATCTCGGCCTCGTCGCGGACGCCACCGAGGGCTACCCGGACGAACTTGCGGCCGAGGGCACGGGCCACGCTCTCGCCGAGCGAGGTCTTGCCTACCCCGGGCGGTCCCACCAGCGCCATCACGGCACCGGAACCACGGCCCCCCACGACCTCCAGGCCACGGTCGGCCCGGCGGCTACGGACAGCCAGGTACTCCACGATCCGGTCCTTGACGTCGTCCAGGCCATGGTGATCGGCATCCAGGATCGCCCTAGCCGCCGTGATGTCTGTGACATCGGTGGTGCGGGTGTCCCAGGGCAGCTCCAGCACAGTATCGAGCCAGGTCCGGATCCAACCGGCCTCCGGTCCCTGATCACTGGCCCGCTCCAGCCGTCCGACTTCGCGCAGCGCGGCGGCGCGGACCGTTTCCGGCAGCTGGGCCGCTTCGACCCGGCCTCGGTAGTCCTGGGCTCCGTCGGGCTCATCCTCGCCGAGCTCCTTGCGGATCGCCGCCAGTTGCTGGCGCAGCAGAAATTCGCGCTGGCTCTCCTCCATACCCGTGCGGACATCGTTGGTGATCTTTTCCGAGACTTCGAGCTCGGCCAAGTGGTCCCGGGTCCAGCCGATCAACAGTTCCAGCCGCTGCGCCACATCCGGGGTTTCCAGCAACTGCCGCTTCTGACCGGCGGACAGGTACGAGGCATAGCCGGCCGTGTCGGCCAACGTAGCCGGGTCGGTAATCTGCTGCACGGAGTCGATGACCTGCCAGGCGTCGCGGCGCTGCAGGTTAGCGATCACCAGTGTCTTGTACTCCGCCGCGAGTTCGCGATCGTGCTCGGTGACCGCACGGTCCTCGACAGGCACGGCCTCGACCCAGAGCGCCGCACCGGGACCGGTCACACCGGCGCCCAGGCGAGCCCGCCGCCCCGCACGCAGTACCGCCGCGGGAGCCCCGCCGGCGAGCCTGCCGACCTGTTCGATGGTGGCAATCACGCCGTACGCGGCGTAACGGTCCTCCAGTCGGGGGGCGAGTAACAGGGTGCTATCGCTGCTGGTACGGGCCGCGTCCACCGCGGCTTGAGCGGATTCGTCCAGTTCGATCGGGACGACCATGCCAGGCAAGACGACGATCTCGCTGAGTGCCAGCACGGGAAGGCGGTTTATATCGGCCATTGGGCCATCTCCTCACAGTTGAGTCTTGTTCACTCAAGTCTGTCCAGGCCCCGATTGTTCCCGTCTGCTGCCCCGTTCACTCTGAGAGAAACCGCGGGCGCCGCGGGATCAGCCGCCGTTACGGCGGCGGGTGTTCAGCGCCTCGAGGAGCCGGAGCCAGATCTCGCTCGCGGTCGGGTAGCTCGGGACGACGTGCCACAGCACCGGTAGTGGGATCTTGGCCACGATCGCGATGGTGGCCGAATGCGTCAAGTCCGCGATTCCGGTGCCGACGAAGGTTGCGCCGATCACCACATCCTGCGCCCGGTCGACCACCAGCTTGGCGCGCCCGACGTAGTCATCGCGCAGCACGTATGTCCCGGCCAGGGCAGCCATGTCGTACTCAACGGTCTCGATGTCCAGGCCGGCGTCACGCGCTTCGGCCTCGGTGAATCCGGCCGAGCCGATCTCGGGATCGGTGAAGGTCACCTGGGGCACCTGGTGGTCGCGATCGACTACATCTGTGTGGATGCTGAACGGCGCGTCGTCCAACGGCTCACCGGCCGCCCGGGCGGCGATGACCTCGCCGACGATCCTGGCCTGGTACTTGCCCATGTGCGTCAGCAACGCCCGGCCGCAGAGATCACCTATCGCGTAGAGCCATTCGCCGTCCACCCCCTGCACGGCAAGGTGATCGTCCACCTGGACGAAACCGTGCCGGGAGGGTTCTCTCGACCAGCCCACCGACTCCAGGCCGATGTCGTCACTGTTGGGTTTGCGCCCGGCCGCGACCACGATCTCATCGGCGATCACGGTGCCACCGTCGGACAGGGTCACCGTGACCTCGCCGCCGTGCACATGTCCGACCGGGGCGTCGTTGACCGCGTCGCGCTGCACCGCGGTCACCGTCGTCCCGGTCCGCACCGAGATGCCGGCCTTGGCGAATTGGGCTTCGATGATCTCGCCGGCGAACGGCTCATTCTTCGCGAGCAGCGACGCGGCGCCCTCGACAACCGTCACCTCGGCCACACCGACGCCGTGCAGCCAGGTGGCGGACTCGCAAGCCACGACGCCGCCGCCGACGATCACGATCCGGCGCGGAATCTCATGAAGGTTCGTGACGTCGCGGGACGTCCAGGGCCGAGCCTCGGCCAGCCCGGGAATCGGCGGCACCAGCGACGAGCTACCGGTGTCCAGGACCACGGCGTGCCGGGCGGTGATCGTGCGCTCCGCGCCGTCCGGAGCGGTCACGACCACCGTCCGCTCACCGCGCAACCGGCCGCGGCCTCGGATGATGTCGATACCCACTCCGATGGCCCAATCCACCTGGGAAGTGTCGTCGAGGTTGTTGACCACCCGGTCGCGGCGGCCCAGCACGGCTTGAGCGTCCAGCTCGGAATCGCCGACGATCTCTTTCATACCGGGCAGGTCACGGCTGATCGACATTATCTCGACCGGGCGAAGCAACGCCTTGCTCGGCATACACGCCCAGTACGAGCATTCGCCGCCGACCAGTTCGGCTTCGACGATAACCGCTTCGAGCCCTGAGAACTGGCTGGCGTACTGCGCAGCGTTTTCACCGGCGGCCGCGCCGCCGATGACGATGACATCCCACTCGCTGCGATCCGGATCGACTGATGCCTGCATTGG
>JAVEEN010000301.1 GCA_030840445.1 Pseudonocardiales bacterium | reverse complement strand
GTGACGTTTCCGGTGCCCCCGACTCGAGGATTCCGGGCAGTCGAGTGCCAAGTCGAGCGATCAGCTCCGACGTGGCGGCTTCGCTGTTCACGCGCGTCAGCTCACGGACGATCACAGCGAGGGTGTGTGCCAGCGAATGTTGAGATTGCCCAGTGCCCACGCGTATTTGATGCTCGGTCATAGCTCTCCGGAACTCGGACTCCTAGGTCGCGAGGGGCCCGCCGCTGACCGGTAGGATTCCGGTTCCTAGTTCGGTGCGCCGATGGTGTGGCCGGTGGTTTGCACGGCGTAGCCGGTGTAGCTGCCGGTGCCGCCGAGCGTGGGCGCGTCGTGGCTGAAGGCGATGTGGGCGTAGCCGGCCTGGTCGGTGTCCACACCGAAGTCGTCCAGCAGCTGCCGGCCGCCGGTGCAGCCGACACCGCCCTCGCAGACCGGCCCGAGGTGAACAGCGGTAATGCGCTGCGGGCTGCTCACCCCGGTCGAGCTGAGCTGGGTGAAGTAGACGTACCAGGCCTGGTTCGGGCCGGGTGCGTCGGTGGTGCCGTAGTAGACCAGGTCCACTCCGGTCGCGCCGGCCACGACCCACGGTTCGATGGCCTGGCGGGTGTTCGTGCTGACCGCCCCGGTGCAGGTCCAGCTGGTGCCGTGGTCGCGGGAGTAGGCCGCGAAGACGTTGGTGTCGTTGGACCACGTCTCGACCAGGGTGCCGTTCGGGGCGACGGAGACGTTGGGGAACTGGTGGTTGAGGGTGCCTCCGCTGGCGGTGGAGCAGCCGATCGGGCGGTCGGTGAACGTGTGGCCGCCGTCGGCAGAGACTGCGAGGAACGCTTCGTTGTACGGTGCGCCGTTGACGGCGCCGCTGGCCCCCGGATCGGTCGAGGGCGCCACGAAGGACTGGTAGGCGTAGAAGCCGCCCGCGACCGGGCTGGTCGCGTTGTGGTCGATGACGATGTTGCCCAGTTCGTTGTTGGCCGCCTTGTAGTCGGTGGCCGGGATGGCTTGGGAGATCTGGGTGTACGGGGCGCCGCCTGTGTCGCTGCGCAGCACGTCGATGTTGTTGCTCGCGATGTCGTGGTAGGTCAGCAGCGACGTCTTCGCCCCGTACGCGGCGATCCATTCCCGGTCATCGGCGGGGATGCCGGCCTGGACCGGGACCTGGGTGAAGGTCGCGCCGTTATCGGTGGAGGTGGCCACGTTGATGCTGGCCAGGTTCAGGCTCGCGACATAGATCCGGTAGGTGCCGGTGGCCGGGTCCTTGACCGGGGCGAACGCGGTGTCGATGTCTCCGCCGGATGCGCCGGTGCCGCCGACCGCATTGGGTTGCCCGGAGTAGGTCAGCGCGCACGCGCTCGCTCCCGCGCCACCGACCTGGGTTTTGCGCCAGTACTCGCTGCCGCCGCCGAGACCGTTCTCCGAACCCAGACCGACCAAGTTGGATTTGGACACGTGGATGGACGGCTCCCCCGCGACGTTCGTGCCGCATCCGGATGCGCCGACCGTTGTGGCTTGCGGCTGCCCGACCGCGAAGCTCGCGGCGTAGCTTGCCGCTGGTGTTTTCGCTGCCGCGACACCGGACAATGCCAGCGCACTCACCGCCCCGACGACGAGTGGACCGACCAGGAATGCGCGACGCATAAGACCTCCAGAGGCGTACGGACCCCCGTCTCTGGTGGCCCTGCGGTACTGACCGGCCCATCCTGACCCGGACTCGCAATCGACGCATTTCAGAACAGTCGCGCCTTTACGCTGGAGCAACAACGCTTATCGAAACCGTTGTCCCAGGAGGACCAAGCAGGGCGGCGTCGGTCACGGTCTCGAAGGCTGCAGCGCGCTGGCGCACGATGTGCTCCGGGACCGCAAGGTCACCTCGGTCATGAACTCGGCCCATACTGCGACACTCAGCACAAGGCGCACATTGAGCCGCATTACGAATTGACAGCAATGCTTCGGCTCCCTACGTTCTCCTATGTTACTGCCGGGTAACTGCCAACCCAAGGGAGAGAGCACCGCATGCTGCGACGGACGCGGACCAGACGAGGGCATCGATGGCTGACCGTGATGATGGCGATCACGTCGCTGGCGGGGGCCGTGGTGGTGCTCTCGCCGCGGTTGTCGGCGGGTGCCGCTGCGGCCCAGTGCCCGTGGATGGATCCGACGCAGTCGTCCGACCGGCGGGCGGGCGAGCTGCTGGGCGCGATGACGCTGGATCAGGAGATATCCATGCTGCACAGCACGGAGTCGACGATGATGACGTACTACGGCACCGCCGGGCACATCGCGGCGATCCCGCAACTTTGTATCCCGGACGTGGTGCTCAACGACGCCGGCGCCGGAGTCGGCGACGGCCAGGTCAACACCACCGCGTTCCCTGACGGTATTGCCCAAGCATCCAGCTGGGACCCATCGCTGCAGCAGCAATATGGCACCGCGCTGGGTTGGGAGGCGTGGCACAAGGGCATCAATGTCATGCTCGCGCCGGGCGTGAACATCGCGCGGGTACCGATGAACGGTCGAAACTTCGAGTACGCCGGCGAAGACCCTTATCTGGCCGGACAGACCTCCGCTGCCGTGATCAAAGGTATCCAGAGCCAGAACGTGATTGCGACGGTGAAGCACTACGCGGCCAACAACCAGGAGACCAACCGGATGACGGTCTCCTCGGACGTGAACGAGCGAACGTTGCATGAGATCTACCTGCCAGCGTTCGAGACCGCGGTCAAGCAAGGGCACGTCGGCTCGGTCATGTGCTCCTACAACCGGATCAACACCGTGTATGCCTGTGAGAACCCGTCCATGCTCACCGACATCCTGAAAAAGGAATGGGGCTTCTCCGGCTTCGTCATGTCCGACTGGGGTGCCACCCACTCCACCGCCCCGGCGGCGAACGCTGGTCTGGACATGGAGATGGAGTCATACAACAATGGCCAGTACTTCGGCGCCGCGCTCAAGACCGCGGTCCAGAACGGCCAGGTGCCCAGCTCACGGGTAAACGACATGGTGGTCCGGATCCTCCGCTCGATGTTCGCCGACGGCCTGTTCGACCACCCCGCAGTACCAGAGCCACAGGGCTTCGCGGCGGTCGTCAACACTCCAGCGGAAGCCACCGTCGCGCGTAACGTCGCAGAGGCGGGCACCGTGCTGCTCAAGAACAAGGATGGGGTGCTCCCGCTCGACGGGATCGGCAAGAAAATTGCGCTGATCGGGCAGGCAGCCGGCGGGCACGGCGCCGAACTGGCCTACCAGGGCGGCGGCAGTTCGCATGTCCCACTGGCGGGCTCGGTCCCCGTCGTCAGCCCGCAGCAGGGCATCACCCAGCGCGGCGCGGCCAACGGCGACGCCGTGGTCTACGCCGACGGCACCGTCGTCGCGGACGCCGTCGCCGCGGCAAAGGCTTCAGATGTCGCGATCGTCTACGCCAACGACAGCGAGGCCGAAGGCAGCGACCGACCCAACCTCGGGCTGAACTATGGCGCCTGCGGGCTGGTCACCTGCGCCCAGCTACCGGTGAGCCAGGACCAACTCATCGAGGCTGTCGCGCAGGCCAACCCCAACACCATCGTCGTGCTCAACACCGGCGGTCCGGTGCTGATGCCGTGGCTGAATCAGGTCAAGGGCGTAGTAGAAGCCTGGTACCCGGGCCAGGAGGACGGCAACGCCATCGCGTCCATTCTGTTCGGCGACGTGAACCCATCCGGCAAGCTCACGCAGACCTTTCCCGCTTCGCAGAGCGATCTGCCCACCCAGACGACCGCCCAGTATCCCGGTACGACCGTGGCGGGCGACACCGTCGGCCCGCACGCGACTTACTCCGAGGGCCTGGATATCGGCTACCGCTGGTACGACACGCAGAACATCAGCCCGCTGTTCCCGTTCGGATACGGCCTTTCCTACACCACGTTCGGATACTCAAACGCCACGGTTACCCGGACCACGAACGGAGCCACCGTGAGCTTCACGCTCACCAACACCGGTGGCCGTGCAGGAGCCGAGGTGGCCCAGGTCTACATCGCCGATCCCGCCGTCAGCGGCGAGCCCCCAAAGCAGCTCAAGGGCTATCAGAAGGTCTCCCTCCAGCCGGGGCAGAGCAGCCGAGTGACCATCCCGCTCGACAGCCGTGCCTTTGCCCGATGGGATACCTCCCGCCACACCTGGGTTGTTGACAAGGGCACCTACACAATTTTTGTCGGCAGTTCCTCCCGCGACCTCCGGCAACAGGCCGGCGTCACCCTCGCCGCACGCACCCTCGCGCCGTAGGCAACCTGATCGCCTGCGTCGTCGGAACGCCGCCGCGGCGCTGTGGCCCTCGCCTGGTGACCGGGATATGCGAAACTAGCATCAGTCAGCCACGCCGACCTGCCAATCGCAGGCAAGGCTCCGTCGGCTTCCACGCCGGCGCTCAGACCGAGATCCGCGACCTCGCCGCACCGCACAACGCCGAAGAATCTCGGTCCGCAACGCAGCACCGATTATCGGCTACCCCCGGTTCAGCCTCAGCGCGGACGACAGCGATGGATAAGCCGGCTTTGGCGCCGGCAGGCACAGACAAGCGAAGGCATGGTTCTTATCGAGGACCCCGACCCGGCGTTGCACCCGCTGATCTGCCCTGACGAGTACGGCCCGGCGCAGCAGTTGGCTAACCGGCTGCGTCAGGGGTTCCGGACGCTGATGGCTGGCCGAGGGGCGGAGATCGAACAGCACCTGACAAACGTTGCAAGCGGGCAGCTTGATCTTGCCCCTGCACCGTTGATCTCAGCGTGGGGCCGCAAAGTGCAGTGACTTGGCGATCAGCTGGCCCGTTTGCGGCGACTCGTGTCTTGCTGGTGCGTAGGCGGTAGGACTGGGTGCCGGTTTTCGAGGATGTGGGCGTCGGAGGTAACGCGGTCGACGATCGCGGCGACGAGTCGCGGGTCATGGGCCATCCACACCAGCTCTTTGGCTGCCTGCTGTTCAGCTGATTCCTCGGCTGCCTTCTCCT
>JAVEEN010000300.1 GCA_030840445.1 Pseudonocardiales bacterium | reverse complement strand
CGATACCGATGGTCCTGGTGTTGATCCCGGCCGTTCTCAACCGGCTCATTTCGGTCGCGGCCCGGGTGTTGCGCCGGGGCGAGGTGGCCTCGGGCTACTCCTGGGCCGGTATCGGACGTGCCGCGGCGTGGGCGGCACTGGGCAACCTGCTGTTCGGCCTGCACATCTACCTGCTCGGCATCGGCCTCGGCGAGACGAGCGTGCGCGGCTTCCTCCTCGCGGTCTGTGCGTACTCGCTGGCGTCCAGCGTCGGCGTGATCGTGATCTTTGCCCCTGCCGGAGCCGGTGCGCGCGAGGCAGTCCTCATCGCGGTGCTGGCTCCGGTGCTGTCGGTGGATGCCGCGTTGGCCATCGCCCTGGTCTCCCGAGTACTGCTCATAGCAGTCGACGTTCTCATCGCGACGAGCCAGCTGCGAGGGCTGAACCGGTGGAAAACGATGCCGCCCACCTATCCAGCACCTATGAGCTGACTGAGATCGGTCGATGTAGGCCAAAACCACATCCTCGGTCGCTTAGGCTCCTTCCCGTGCCATCCCAGCCAGTCTTTCTGACCCGAAAGTTCCCGCCGTCGATCGGTGGAATGGAGACGTTGGCGGCCGGCGTCTGGCGTTCATTGCTCGCCGTGCGCCCGGACGCCCGCAAGATCTCACACGGCGGCAAGAACCGGGATCTGGTCTGGTGGTTTCCGCTCAGCATCGCCCGCCTCGCATTCCTCATACTCTTGCGACGAGTGAGTTTCGTGCTGACCGGCGACGCGCTCACGTACGCCATCGTCAGGCCGTTGTTGTGGGCGTGCCGAGTGCCAAGCGCGACCATGATCCTCGGCCTGGATGTCACCTATGAGAACCGGCTCTACCAGGCGATCGTGCAGCCGCCGCTGCGTGCCGCACCGGCCGTGATCGCGATCAGCGCCGCGACCGCCGACCGTGCGCGGGAGTCCGGGGTTCCGCCTGAGCACATCTCGGTACTGCGTCTGGGCGTGACCACCCCGGCGACGGGCACCGATCGTGACGCGGATACCGACGCGCTGCGAAGCCGACTCGGGCTTGGTAATGGGGACCTGCTCCTGCTGACTCTGGGCCGCCTTGTCCGGCGCAAGGGCGTCCGGTGGTTCTGTGAATTCGTGATGCCGGCTTTGCCGCGGCACGTCCACTACCTGGTGGCTGGAGATGGCCCGGACGAGGCTGGTATCCGTGCTGCCGCCGAACGGGCTGGGGTGGCGGACCGGGTGCATCTGCTCGGTCGGGTGACCGACGCCGAGTTCGAGGAGTTGATGGGGGGCGCCGATGTCTTCGTGCAGCCCAATATTGCGGTCCCCGGTGATATCGAAGGGTTCGGCCTTGTCACGGTCGAAGCCGCGATGCGCGGTAACGTGGTGCTCGCGGCGGATATCGAAGGCCTGCGGGACGCGGTGGACGACGGCGAAACCGGCATCTTGGTCCGGTCCGGAGATGCGGGTGCTTGGACCGAGCGACTGAACGGGTTACCGGCCGACCGGGACGAACTGCGGCAACTGGGTATCCGATTCCAGCGTCGGGCACGTGAGCTCTACAGCGAGGACTCGATGGGCCGCGAGCTGATGGTGCTGCTGAACCTCGGTGCGTGAAGGTATCCTCTGGTATTTGCGAGGATATTGCGAGGGCACATCCGAACGGGCCCTACCGCCTCGGTCGCACACAGACGAAGGAGAGACGTGCCTCGCGCGCTGATAACAGGTATCACCGGCCAGGATGGCCTGTACCTCGCTGAATTGTTGCTCGACAAGGGCTATGACGTCTTCGGGCTGATCCGTGGGCAGAACAACCCGAAAGCCGAGCTCGTGGCGCGCACGGTGCCGGGTGTGCGGGTGCTGGCGGGTGACCTCACCGACCTCTCGAGCCTGCTTCGCGCGCTGAACACCTCCCAACCTGACGAGGTCTACAACCTGGGCGCGATCAGCTTCGTAGCATATTCCTGGGAGCAGGCGTCCCTGACCACAGATGTGACCGCCAAGGGTGTTCTCAACATCCTGGAGGCAATCCGCTTGTACGCAGGGTCAGATCTCTCCGGAGTCCGCTTCTACCAGGCATCCAGCTCGGAGATGTTCGGCAAGGTGCAGCACGTCCCGCAGTCCGAGTCGACGCTGCTCTGGCCGCGCTCGCCCTACGGAGTTGCCAAGACCTTCGGCCATTACATGACGATCAATTACCGCGAGTCCTATGGAATGCACGCATCCAGCGGCATCCTGTTCAATCACGAATCACCACGCCGGGGACCGGAGTTCGTGACACGAAAAGTTTCCCTCGGAGTAGCGGCGATCAAGCTGGGCCTGCAAGAGAAACTCGTCATGGGAAACCTGGAGGCGCGTCGGGACTGGGGCTTTGCCGGTGACTACGTCGACGCGATGTGGCGCATGCTCCAGCAACCTGAGGGCGGCGACTACGTCGTGGCCACCGGGGTAACCCACTCCATCAGGGATCTGCTCGCTGCGGCCTTTGCCGCAGTGGACATACCTGAATGGGAAACGTATGTCGAACATGACGATCGTTTCCTGCGCCCGGCCGAGGTCGACATGCTTATCGGCGACGCCACCAAAGCGAAATCGACGCTGGACTGGGCGCCGACCGTGACGTTCGGTGAGTTGGTCCAGATGATGGTCGAGTCCGACCTGGCAGCTCTCACAGCAAGCCTATGAGCACAGCGAAGCGTGCGCTGGTAACCGGCGTGTCCGGGCAGGACGGCTGGTACCTGTCGCAGTTGCTTCGTGACAAGGGTTACCAGGTGAGTGGTCTGGTGCGGGATGGCGACGCCGCCGAGATCCCGGACGGCATCACCGTTCTGAGCGGGGACCTCGCGGACTCTGACAGCATCGCGCAGGCCATTGCCACCAGCAGGCCTGCCGAGATCTACAACCTCGGTGCGTTGTCCTCGGTCGGGGTGTCCTGGGAGCAACCGCTGCCGACGGCCGAGGTGACCGGCTTGGGTCTGCTGCGCCTGATCCACGCCGTCCGGCAGGCGTACGGCGACGAGGCCCCGGACGTCCGGCTGATTCAAGCCTCGAGCGCTGAGATATTCGGTGACGCCCCGGCGCCACAGGACGAGAACACCCCGATCGCCCCCGTGACTCCCTACGGGGCAGCCAAGGCTTTCGCCCACCACAGCGCGAGGGTGTACCGCCGCGCGGGTCTGTTCATCTCGACCGGCGTCCTCTACAACCACGAATCGCCGAGGCGTCCGGACACGTTCGTCAGCCGGCGCATCACCCGCCAGGTTGCCATGATCGCCAGGGGTAAGGCTGACCGACTCAGCATCGGCAGCCTCGATTCGCGCCGTGACTGGGGGTTTGCCGGCGACTACGCGCGTGCCCTGTACCTCATAGCCCAGCACCCGATCCCGGATGACTTCGTGATAGCCAGCGGCCAGAGCCGATCGGTCGGCGACTTCGTCGCGGCCGCGTTTGCGCGGGTCGGCATCACCGACTGGCGTCAGCGCGTCGAGCTGGATCCTGACTTCGTCCGGCCGGTCGATACCGCCGAGCAACGCGGCGATGCCAGCAAGGCGCGCGAGGTCCTGGGCTGGCGGCCGTCGCTGACGTTCGAGGAGATGGTGGCCGAGATGGTGGACGCCGACCTGGCCCGTGTCGACGCACCCTGACCGCTGAGCGGTATCGGCGGATCGCCACGAGGGAGTTCGGGCCTCGGTGTTACCTGGTGTCCAGGACCTATCAGCTCACGGTCTATCCGGGTAGCGCGCACGGCACGAGCTATGCCAGTGGGCCATGCCGGCCACTATCGCCTTCTTGACCTCGCAACTCTCCTAGGACAACTCTTCTGGGGCATCTCTTCTGGGGCAACTCTCCTAGGCCGCCGCCTGGCACTTCGATCCGTCCCGCCGCGTTGTTGCGTTGGACGCGATGTTGCGTATTACGCGTTGTGTTGTGCTTTACGCAATTATCGTTCTAGGCTCGTATTCCTGGTGCGTAGTCGATGCGTCGAGCAATCCGAGGTGGCCGAGATGATCCGAGTCTGTCCGCTGGCCGACCTTGCCCGTGGTGAGGCAAAGCGGCTCGACCTGGACCCGGCCGTCGCCATCTTCCACACCGAAGACGGCGAAGTCCTCGCCATCGACGACACCTGCACGCATCAGGACGCATCCCTGGCCGATGGCTGGCTGGAGGGTTGTGAGGTCGAGTGTCCGCTGCATTCGTCGAAGTTCGACCTGCGTACCGGCCAGGTGGACGCCCCGCCGGCCAAGCGCCCGGTACGGACCCATCAGGTCACCATCACCGACGGCGACATCTACCTCACGATTGCATCCGAGCAGCCGAACGCGCCAGCCGGCGTAGACGTCGAGGCCGGCCCGTGAAGACCGTGGCCGTCGTCGGCGGGTCACTCGCTGGACTGTCAGCGGCTCGGGCCTTGCGAAAGCAGGGTTTCGACGGCGCGGTCACCATCGTCAGCGACGAGAGCAGACCGCCCTACGACCGTCCGCCGCTGTCGAAGTCCTTTCTGGCAGGAGCCACCACCGAGGCGGAGATCGCGTTGCTGGTCGATGGCGAAGATCTCGGTGCGGACTGGCGTACCGGTGTCACCGCGACCCGCCTGGATCCGAGGGGGCGCCGAGTCGAACTCTCCGACGGATCAGCGCTGGCAGTGGACGGCTTGGTCATCGCGACGGGCGCTCGTCCGCGACGGCCCTGGCCGCGGATGCCGGCCGGTGTGCATGTCTTGCGCACCCTCGACGATGCCCTCGGGTTGCGCGCGCGGTTGTTTGCCGGTGCCAGGCTGGTGGTGGTCGGGGCGGGCTTCATCGGCGCCGAGGTGGCGTCCACCGCGCACGGACTCGGCGTCGATGTCACGGTGATCGAAGCCGCGCCGACGCCCTTGAGTGGCCCGCTCGGGATCGACATAGGCGCCGTGGTGTCGGCCCTGCACGCCGATCACGGAGTGCGGTTGCTGTCCGGTGTGGGCGTGGCCAGCCTGGTCGGTGAGGCGCAGATCGAAGGCGTTGAACTGACCGACGGCCGCACGATAGCCGCTGACGCGGTGCTGCTCGGGGTGGGCGTCCAACCCAACGTCGAATGGCTGACCGGCTCCGGATTGCCCTTGACCGGCGGGGTGCAATGCGACAGCTACGGTGCGACCGGGATTCCCAACGTCGTCGCGGTGGGTGACTGTGCCACGTGGTACGACCGGGAACTGGGCGCTCATCACCGGATCGAGCACTGGACTGCGGCACGCGAACGTGGTGCCATCGCCGTCAGTTCACTGCTGTCCGGTGGAACTGAGCGGGTCGAAGGCCGCCCGCCGTACTTCTGGTCGGATCAGTACGGCCGCACGCTGCAGGTCGCCGGGCATACCCGCGGCGCGGAGTCGGCCACTGTCGAGGAGGGCTCGGTGCAGGACCGGGACTTCCTGGCCGTATACCGTCGCGGCGGTGAGCCGGTTGCGGTAGTCGCTCTCGGCCACGGCCGTTCTTTCATGCGCTGGCGCAAGCAGCTCGCCCGGCGCGCAGTATCGGTTCCACCGTCCGCTCTCAGCCGCTGAGTGAGCACAACAGGAGTAGCCCGTGTCAACGACCAGCCTTCCCGAAAGCCTCATCTCGACGCTGCCCGGGATCTATTACACGGACGAGGCCATCTTCGCCCTGGAACAGGAACGCATCTTCGAGCAGCTGTGGTTCTGCGCCGCTCGCTCGAGCGATCTTGCTGGCCCGGGATCGTTCAAAACCGTTCAGATCGGACGGGAGAGCATCATCGTCTCGCGGAACCGGACGGGTGCGGTCCGTGCGTTCTACAACGTCTGCCGGCATCGCGGCGCCAAGCTGTGCACCGAGGACAGCGGCGAGATCAAGCGGGCGTTCCAATGCGCCTATCACGCTTGGACCTACGACCTGGACGGTGCATTGATCGCGGCACCCAACCTGACCAAGATGCCCGACGTGGACCGCTCCGAGTTCGGCCTGATGAGGGTAGCGGTTCGCGAATGGCTCGGCTACGTCTGGCTGTGCCTGGCAGACGAGCCGCCGTCATTCGAACAGGCCGTGATGCAGACCGTCGCCGACCGGCTGGGCGACCTGGAGTCGATCGAACACTATGACCTCGACAACCTCAGCGTCGGGCGCCGCATCGTCTATGACGTGAAGGCCAACTGGAAACTGATCGTCGAGAACTTCATGGAGTGCTACCACTGCGCCACCATCCACCCCGAGCTCACCGAGGTGCTGCCGGAATTCACCGACGGCTATGCCGCTCAGTACTTCGTCGGGCACGGGGCCGAATTCGGCCAGCAGATCGAGGGTTTCACGATCGACGGCTCGCCGGGTATGGACCGCATTCCCGGCATTAGCGACGAGCAGGATCGGCGTTATTACGCGATTACGATCAAGCCCCAGGTGTTCATAAACCTGGTGCCCGATCACGTCATTTTTCACCGGATGTACCCCGTGGCGCCTGACCACACGATCGTCGAGTGTGACTGGCTGTACCTGCCCGCGGTGGTGGAATCCGGCCAGGACGTCAGTCTTTCGGTCGAGCTGTTCGACCGGGTGAACCGGCAGGACTTCGATGCTTGCGAGCGGTGCCAGCCGGCGATGAGCTCACGGGTGTACGCCGGCGGTGGCGTGCTGGTGCCGAGCGAGCATCACATCGGAGCGTTTCACGACTGGGTGCGCGCTCAGCTGTCCGACGTCACCTGAGGAAACCCATCCGGTATGAGATCCGGTCGGCGCCGGCCACCAGATCGGCCACCACGTCGGAGATCCGGCCCGCGTGCAGCCGGTAAGCCGGCCCGGACACGCTCACCGAAGCGACGACTGCGCCGGTGTGATCGTGAACAGCCACCGCGACGGCGTTCAGGCCATCCTCGTACTCCTCGAAGGTGGTCGCGTAGCCGTCCTCGAGTGCCTGGTCGAGTTGGGTCTGCAATGCCCTGCGGGTGGTGATGGTGTGCTTGGTGAACCGGGCCAGGCCGGCGGCGTCCAGTAATTGCTTGCGGCGGGCGGTGGTTTCGTGGGCAAGCAGCATCTTGCCGCTCGAGGTTGCGTGTAGCGGTGTCAACTGCCCCGTCCAGTTCTGCGCCGCCACCGCCGCGGAGCCACGAGCCTGATCCAGATTCACCGCGAAATGCGACCTGATCACCGCCAGGTTGACGGTCTCGCCGACTGTGGTGGCGAGCTCGTCGAGCACCGGTCGGCCCTGGCGCACCAGGTCGAGGCGACCGGGGACGGCGCTGGCCAATCGCAGGATTCCGAATCCGAGCTGATACTTGCCGCGGTCGCTGGCCTGCTGGACCAGGCCACGGTCCTCCAGCGCACTGAGCAGCCGGAACGCGGTGGACTTGTGGACACCGATCTCGACGGCCACCTCACTGACGCCCGCTCCGCCTCGGCGCGCCAGGATCTCGAGCACGCTCACGGCACGGTCGACAGATTGAACACCACCGGCGGACTCGGTCGGCTGCGCCTTGATTGGCTTAGCGTTGGGCGGCTTAGCGTTGCTCATGGCGCAACTATAGGGGCTACGATGCGTTGCGTATAGCGAAACCTGCTGTGCGATGTGATGCTTCTCGGCTAAGGTGAGCAGACTGTCGTCGCATCCGCCGAATCGTTGCGCCGCCCACCGTGGAGGAACCGTGTCCACCCAGTATGACTTCCTCATCGCCGGTGGTGGTTCGGCCGGTTGCGCACTGGCCAACCGGCTGTCGGCCGATCCCGCCAACAAGGTGCTGGTGCTCGAAGCCGGACGCACCGATGCCCGCTGGGATGTCCTGATCCAGATGCCCGCGGCGTTGACGATGCCGATCGGCAACCGGTTCTACGACTGGAAGTACGAATCCGAACCCGAACCCTTCCTGAACAACCGCCGGATCTACCACGCTCGCGGCAAGGTGCTGGGCGGATCGTCTTCCATCAACGGCATGATCTTCCAACGTGGCAATCCCCTGGACTATGAGCGGTGGGCCGCCGAGGAGGGAATGCAGAGCTGGGACTACGCGCATTGCCTGCCGTATTTCACCAAGATGGAGAACGCGCTGGCCGCCGACCCCGATGACGGACTCCGCGGTCACAGCGGCCCATTGACCCTCGAGCGCGGGCCGGCTGCCAACCCGCTGTTCGAGGCGTTCTTCCGCGCGGCCGAGCAGGCCGGCTATCCCCGTACCGACGATGTCAACGGTGTACGCCAGGAGGGCTTCGCCCGGTTCGATCGCAACATCTTCCGCGGCCGCCGGCTGTCCGCGGCTCGGGCGTACCTGCATCCGGTGCTCGACCGGCCCAACCTCGAGGTCCGCACCAGGGCCTTCGTCTCGAAGGTGCTTTTCGAAGGCACCCGGGCCGTCGGGGTTGAAGTCGCGGGTGGCCGAGGTCGGATCGAGCAGGTGTACGCCAATACGGTCGTGCTGTGCGGCGGTGCCATCAACACCCCGCAACTACTGCAACTGTCGGGTGTCGGCAACGCCGCTGAGCTGTCCGCCCTGGGCGTTGAGGTGGTGCATGACCTGCCTGGGGTGGGGGAGAACCTGCAGGACCACCTCGAGGTGTACATCCAGTACGCGTCCAAGCAACCGGTCACCATGCAGCGCTACCTCAAACACCGGTACAAGCCCCTGATCGGTGCGCAATGGTTGTTCCTGCGCAATGGCCCCGGCGCCACCAATCACTTCGAGGGTGGCGGTTTCGTCCGTAGCAACGACGAGGTCGACTACCCCAACCTGATGTTCCACTTCCTTCCGATCGCGGTGCGCTACGACGGTTCGGCACCTGAGGGCGGCGAGGGCTACCAGGTGCACATCGGTCCGATGTATTCCGATTCCAGGGGTTCGGTGAAGATAACCGGAACCGATCCATATCGGCACCCGGCCCTGCGGTTCAACTACCTGTCGACCGAGCAGGATCGGCGGGAGTGGGTGGAATCGGTTCGGATCGCCCGGGACATTCTCAACCAGGACGCCATGTCGGCCTACAACGGGGGCGAACTCTCACCGGGCTCCGCGGTGACCACCGACGAAGAGATCCTGGACTGGGTCCGCAAGGACGGCGAGACCGCGTTGCACCCGTCCTGCACGGCGAAGATGGGTTGCGACGACATGGCGGTCACCGATCCGCAGACCATGGCGGTGCACGGGTTGGAGGGCCTGCGTGTGGTGGATGCCTCGGTGATGCCGTATGTGACCAACGGCAACATCTACGCGCCGGTCATGATGGTTGCCGAGAAGGCTGCCGACCTGATCCTCGGCAACACCCCGCTGGCCCCCTCCGCGGCCTCGTTCTATCGCCACCGCAAGGGTACAGACCCGATCGTGTAACAACCGGCATGCCCAGGCTGCCGGTTGTTACACGATCGGGTCTAGCGGAAGACGATCGTCCGGTTGCCGTTGAGCAGTACCCGGTGCTCGCTGTGCCACTTCAGAGCCCTGGCCAGCACCCGGGCTTCCACATCGCGCCCGATGGCCACCAGCTCCTGCGGATCCATGGTGTGCTCGACGCGTTCGACGTCCTGCTCGATGATCTGTCCCTCGTCGAGTTCTGGCGTGACGTAATGTGCGGTAGCTCCGATGAGCTTGACCCCACGTTCATGCGCCTGGTGATAGGGCTTGCCGCCCTTGAAACTCGGCAGGAACGAATGGTGGATGTTCATCGCTTTGCCGCGCAGCTTGGTACACAGATCATCCGACAGGACCTGCATATACCGCGCCAGCACGACGATGTCGATGTCGTGTCCGGCGACGAGCTCGAGCAGTTGCCCCTCGGCCTCAGCTTTGGTCTGCGGGGTCACCGGGATGTGGTGATAGGCGATACGGTACGAGTCGGCCAGGGCGCGCAGATCGGGATGGTTGGACACGATGGCGGGGATGTCGATGTTCAGCGCGCCGACCTTGTGCCGGTAGAGCAGGTCGTTGAGGCAGTGGTCGAACCTCGACACCATGATGAGCACCCGGGTCGGGGTTTGCGCCGAGGACAGTTGCCAGTCCATGCGCAACGAGCCGGCTACGTGCGCGAAGTCCGACTGCAGATCGGTCAGCGTGGTCCCAGAATCTTCGGACTCGAAGTGCACGCGCATGAAGAAAAGGCCGGTGAGCCGATCGTCGAACTGCTGGTTCTGCAGGATGTTGCACGAGTGCTGGACCAGGAAGCCACTCACGGCAAAGACGAGGCCAGGCGTGTCGGCGCACGACAGGGTGAGGATGTAATCGCGTCCCGATCGAGATTTCTCGGCCAGCACGACTAGTTCCATTCACGATCGGTTGTGATCCTGGCGTAACGTTGCGTATAGCGCAGTAAGTATTTCATGATGCAACCAGGATCCTGGCCGGTATCGTTGCCGTCAAGGGTGCCCGACCGGAACACCGCGGCCGCTTGGTCGGCATCGGGCAGGCACGTAAGCAACATGTAACGACCAGCGACAAAGCCTTGACACACTCGCGGTCAGCGAACACGCTGTTGCAGAACATGAACGTGCTTGCACAATACGCAACGTCGGAGCCTGATGCCTGAGCTATTCATCGCTGGCGGGTGGCGCACGTCGCAAGGCGGCGCCCGGCGCGCTGTTCGCTGCCCCGCGGACGGCTCACTCGTCGCCGAGGTGGACGAGGGTTGCGCCGCTGACGTGGCCGACGCTGTCAGCGCCGCTCGCGAGGCCTTCGACCACGGGCCCTGGGCCGCGCTGTCAGAGCGCGAGCGGGGAACCGTGGTGTCCACGGTCGCGGACCTCCTCGCCCGTGACCGAACGGCCTTCGCGCGTGCCGAGTCGCTGGACACCGGTAAGCGGCTGATCGAGGCCTACTACGACCTGGACGATGTGGTCTCCTGCTTTCGCTACTACGCCGGCATCGCGGGCACCGATGCCGGTCGGGTCATCGACACCGGCCGGGCCGACGCCGTCAGTCGAATCGTCTATGAGCCGCTGGGTGTCTGCGCCCTGATCACACCGTGGAACTATCCGCTGCTCCAGGCCAGCTGGAAGGTGGCCCCAGCCCTGGTCGCCGGCGACACCTTCATCCTCAAGCCGAGCGAGTTCACGCCCTCCACCGCGATCCTGTTGATGAGGGTGCTGGAAGAGGCCGGTGTGCCGCCCGGGGTCGCCAACCTGGTGCTCGGCGACGGCGCCTCGGTGGGTGTGCCCCTGACGGAACACCGGGGCGTGGATCTGGTCTCGTTTACCGGCGGTCTCGCCTCAGGCAAGCGGGTAGCCACCGCCGCCGCGGCGACGGTCAAGCGGAC
>JAVEEN010000351.1 GCA_030840445.1 Pseudonocardiales bacterium | reverse complement strand
GAGGTACGCATCTGCCCGGGCTGCGGTGAGGGGACGCTCGTGATGCGCAAAGGACGGAACGGCGAATTCCTTGGCTGCAGTCGTTTCCCAAAGTGTCGCCAGACCATGAAGATCTGACGGCACTCCTTCGCGCACGATGAACGGAAGGCACGCCGGCTGGAGTGATCAGAGTTCGCCACTCCATACTCAGTGATGAGTCAGTTACTGATCGACCGATTCATCTGGTCGCGGGCTCGGAACTATCCGGGTGATCCAGTTGGTGGCGTGCGGGCGACCGATTTTCGATTGAAAGTGGGTGCCTACGGAGACGATGAAATTTTTGCGCACATTTTTGATCGCATGATCCCCTTAGTTCATAGGCTAATTGCGCAGTCAGTGAGAAACCTCCAGCACGATGCCCCAGTACCCGCCGATAGCTCCCTGCTTCTCGTACTGACCTGTCAGGTGATCCGGCATGGCCGACCCTGACGCCCCCAATGTGTCTGCACAGGTTCGAGCCCTACCGGAGGCGTACAAAGGCTCCGGGTCGCCGGTGGGCTGCGAGCCGACATCACGGTCGATGACATCGCGATGTTCATCCGGATGACCGACGTCACTGACACCCACGAGCAGCGAGTCAAGGCGACCGACGTACTGCTCGCCGGACTCAGCCCCGCCGCGAACCCGAACCCTGATCGGACTCCTCGAGCAGCCGGCACGGGTCGCCAAGCGGCCAAACGGCCCCGTCGATCCGCGCAGTCACCCGGGCTCGCCCTGGGAACGGTTCGTGGACCGGCGTGACTCGATCCCTACAACTGGGTCTGGCCGCCGTTCACTTCATAGACAGAGCCGGTGACGAACGCGGCGTCGTCGGAGAGCAGGAAGGCGACTACGGCGGCGACTTCGTCCACTGGCCGACGCGGCCCATCGCTGTCTTGGCCGCGACAGCAGCGCGGACCTCGGGCGGTAATCCTTGGGCGGATGGTGCGTCGATAGGGCCGGGAGCGACGGCGTTGATCCGGATGCCGCGTTGGGCGTACTCGACCGCCGCTGAGCGGGTGAGTCCGATGATGCCGTGCTTGGAGGCCGAGTAGGCGGCGCGACCAGGGTGCGCCATGACACCGGCGGTAGAGGCCATGTTGACGATCGCACCGCCGTCATGCTCGAGCATGTAGGTCAGTTCGGACCTCATGCTGTGGAAGATGCCGGTCAGGTTGATGGCAATGACTTGGACCCAGTCGGCCGGGTCGATCTCGTGGACGTCGATCAGCTTCGGCGTGATCCCGGCGTTGTTGAATGCGATGTCCAGGCCGCCGTAGGTGGTGACTGCGAACTCGACCAGCTGCTGGGTGTCCCCGACGTCGGTCACGTCGGCGGTGAACGGTGTCGCTTGGCCGCCCGCGACGATGATCTCCCGGGCGACACGTTCGGCGGAGTCCGGGTTGCGGTCGGCCACGATGATCTTGGCCCCGTGGCTGGCGAGCCGTTTGGCGCCGGCCTCGCCCAGGCCGGAACCGGCGCCGGTGACGACGCCGACCTTTCCGTTGACAGACATGTGTTCTCCTTCTTTCACTGCTGGTTGGCGGCTGGCCCGCGCCCTCGCGGTCGCGCTCCAAGGCGGACGGGCTCAGCTCTTAGTTGTGGGCGGCGGTGACGGTGAAGACTGAGCCGGTTGGGTCGAGGAAGACCGCGATCGTGGCGGTTCCGATGTCGGTCGGGCCCATGAGTTGCGTCCCGCCCGCCTTGGTGGCAGTGCTCGCGGCAGCGGTGGCATCGGCGACGGCGAAGTAGACGTCCCAGTAGACGGGTATCTCTGGGGCCATGGCTGGGGGTCGGGGCAGCAGCCCGGAGATCGACCGGCCGTCGAGTTGCCACTCGCGTCGCTGCAGTGGCCCTTCGGGGGCGGTCAGGGTCCAGCCGAACACCGCGCCGTAGAACGCGGCTGACGCCTCGACGTCGTCGGTGATCAGCTCGCCCCAGGCGAAGGTGCCCGGTTCACCGGCCACGCCGGCGCCCGGCAGCGACCGCGCCTGCCACCCCGCGAACTGGGCGCCGCTCGGGTCGGCGAAGACTGCCTGTCGACCCCAGGCAGACACGTCGACGGGAGGCAAGACGATCGTGCCGCCGGCCGCCTGGACTCTGCCTGCTGTCTCATCGGCGTCGCGGACCGAGACGTAGGTGCGCCAGCCCGCGCGGTCCGACTCGCCGGCCCGACCGATACCCGCGACCGGGCGTCCCCGCAGCAATGCGGTGCGGCGGTCGTCGCCACCCGGAGGTGGCTTCTCGACCTGCCACCCCAGCAGCTGGCGGTAGAAGTCGGAAGCGACATCCGGCTGCGGTGTGTGCAGAATCGCCCAGCACGGCGTTCCTGGCTCGTAGCTATCGACGTCCATCAGATTCTCTCCTTTCCTAGTGTGTCAGTCACTGACAACTATAACTATGACTGTCAAGAACTTCATGGCTGTTAGTATCGTCATATGGTGAATACGCCGGCCCGGCGCGGTGGCCTTCGCGAGCTGACTCGCCGTGCGGTGCAGGCCGAGATCGCGAGCACAGCGATGGAGCTGTTCCTCGAGCAGGGTTTCGAGGAGACGACCGTCGATCAGATCGCGGCTGCCGTGGGAATGTCCGGGCGTAGCGTGTTCCGCTACTTCGCCACCAAGGAGGACATGGTCCTCGGCGAGATGCGCGCCATCGGCGACGACCTCGCGGCCGCCCTGCAACGACGCCCGGCGTCCGAGGAACCCTGGGAGGCTCTGCGCCGCGCGCTGGACGAGCCGTTGGCCGCGTTGGACAGTGACGGCGGCAAGGCACTGGCCCGGGCCACGATGCTTTCCACCACACCGGCCTTGCGAGCGGCCCAGCAACAGAAACACGCCCAGTGGCACGAGCTGCTCATTCCCGTGCTCGCCCCGCGGCTCAAGGGCCCGAGCAGCACACGCGAACTGCGCGCGCATGCCATCGTGTCCGCTGCGCTGTCCTGTTTGGACGTCGCCGTCGACGAATGGACCAGATCAGGCGGAACCAAACCACTCGACCGTTTGCTGGATAGCGCGATCCAGGCCGTGCGCAGCTGAGCTGGGCGGCGCCTTGTCCCGCCCAGCTCAGCCCGCCCTGCCCGGCAGTGTGGCCCTCTGGCCCGATACCAAGAAGAGCTCACGGCGCGATGAGGGCGGTTGAGTTCAGGCCTGGGCGAGGGCCAGGACGTCGATGACGTTCTTATGGTTCATCACCGATGTAGACGGTGTGGCCGGCTTCGATGAGGCGGCGGGCCGTTTCGTAGCCGAGGCCCGTGTTGGCCCCGGTGATGAGAGTGATGGTCTTGGTGTTATCTCCTTCTGACTCTTGGCTGGGTTCTCAGGCGCCGATTGCGTCGAGTTGGGTGACGGCATGAGCAGGCAGGTCAAGGGACGCCGCGGCAATGTTGTCTCGCAGATGGGCCACTGACGAGGTGCCGGGGATCACGACGGAGGTCGACGAGCGTTGCAGCAGCCAGGCGAGGGCGACCTGCTGCGGTGAGGCGCCGATCTGTGCCGCGACCGCCGTCAGAACCTCCGACTGCAGCGGTGTGAACCCGCCCAGCGGGAAGAAGGACGCGAACGCGATGCGCTCGGCCGCGGCCCGTTCCACCAGGGCGTCGTCGTGGCGGTTGACCAGGTTGTAGAGGTTCTGGATGGCGGCCACGGGAGCAATGGACTGGGCCTCGGTGAGCTGGGTCGAGGTCACCCCGCTCAGACCGAGGTGCCGGATCAGTCCCTGGTCGCGCAGCTCGGCGACGGCGCTGAACTCGGCCTCGAGCGAGTCATCGGACGTGCCCTCTTCCGAGCCGAGTCGCACGTAGACCAGGTCGAGGACCTCGACACCGAGATGGTCCGGGTTGTCCCGAACCTGCGCCTGCAGATCGGCGGGGTCGGTCGAGGGGACCCACGACCCATCGGCACCACGGCGAGCGCCGACCTTCGTCGCGATGGTCAGTCCGCGGTAGGGGTGCAGCGCTTGCTTGATCAGCTCGTTCGTGATCGCCGGGCCATAGAAGTCGGCGGTGTCGATGTGGGTGACACCGGCCTCGACTGCGGCCCGGAGTACCGCGATCGCCTCAGCCTGATCTGCGGGCGGCCCGAACACGTTGGGGCCGGCCAGCTGCATCGCGCCGTACCCCATCCGGGTGATGGTGAGGCCATCGGCGAAAGTGACCGTCGGTAGTGCGGGCGTTGTCGTCATATTGACTGGCTCTCCTGCGATTGGCGACTAGACGGTGTATATCTAACTGGATAGATACACGGTACGTCGATCCCGATCACCATGTCAACGTTTAGTTACTTCTGCTAGAGTCCAGGCATGTCACAGACCGAAGCACCCGCCCGTGCAGGTCGACCCAAGGACTCCGCCGCGACCAAGGAGCTGTTGCTCGCGGCGGCCACCGAGGAGTTCTCCGAGTACGGACTGGCCGGTGCCCGGATCGACCGGATCGCCGCACGGGCCGGGGCGAACAAACGGCTGCTCTACGTCTACTTCGGCGACAAAGACGAACTGTTCGACGCTGTCCTTGCCCGCCAGATCGATGTCCTGGCCGAAGCCGTCCCACTCACCCCTGACGATCTGGCCGCGTTCGCTGCTGCTCGGTTCGACTACGTGCTGGCCAACCCGCAAGCGGCCCGGCTCGCTGCATGGCGCGCGTTCGAACGCGCCGAGCCGACGGACGCAGAGCAGCGCAGCTACAAGGCGAAGGTCAATGCGATTGCCAAGGCTCAACGTGACGGCAAGATCTACGGCGCCATCCCGGCGATGGATCTGTTCGCGATCGTGCTCCGGATGACCGAGAGCTGGCTCAGCGCGCCACCGGCGCTGCGGGCCGTCGCCGGCAAAGATCCACTGTCTTCAGCACGACTACGCCAGCACCGCGCCGCGCTCATCGACGCCGTGCGCCGCATCACCGCGCTCCGCTAGCGCCAACGACGGCAACCGAGCTGTCCGCTCCTAGCCGATATCCGGAACGCCAGCTCAACGGGTGATGCGCTGTTTTGCGATGACCGACAGCAGTGCGAGCTTGTCGTGGTTCTGACTCCCGGGCGTCGCGGTGAGCACCAAAGCGACTGGGACTGGGATTGGCCGGGATCGAGCAACATCTGACAGTGCAGGGTCAGCGTGCCGGGGTGTCGTCGAGATGCCCGCTCACTGAATCGGTTAGCCGCGGCCCACCGATCCAGGCTGAGACGGCAGGCGTGCTCAGCCTGGGATCGCCAGGCAGTGGATAGGTAGGCACTGGCAGCCGCG
>JAVEEN010000350.1 GCA_030840445.1 Pseudonocardiales bacterium | reverse complement strand
AACACAAATTACCCAGCGGCGCTGTGAACAGGGCAGCATCGAGATTGGAAACGGCGGTGTCCCATGTCGTATAACACCCCGCAGCAAACCGCAGAACTTGCCGTTGAATCGGGCGCGGCCAAGGCGGCTCTGCCGGCGGGCAAAGCCCTGATCGGCGGCTTTCTCGCCGGCGCCTACATCGCGTTCGGCGGATTGCTGGCCATTGTTGCTTCGGCCGGTCTGAACTCCACTACCTGGGGCGGCCTGATCACGCTGGTTACCGGCCTCACCTTCAGCCTCGGACTCGTGCTCACCATCATCGCCGGTGCCGAACTGCTGACCGGGAACATGATGCTCTTGCCCATCGCAGCTTTGCGCAGACGAGTCACCGCTGGGCGGATAGCGGTGAATTGGGGGCTGCTGTTCGTGGGCAACTTCATCGGCGCGCTCTTCGTCGCCTATGTCCTTGCCGACAAGACCGGCGTGATCGGCAACGCCGCGGCCAAAGCTGGGACTCCAGCGGCATCAACGTTCGCGCGTCTGAGCACCATCACCATCGGCAAGGCGGTGACCGAGAGCAATCTCGAAGTCTTCCTTCGGGCGATAGGATGCAATTGGCTGGTGTGCCTCGCCGTGTGGCTGGCGCTGGCATCAACTGACGCGGCCGGCAAGATTCTCGGGATCGTGCTACCGATAACCGCCTTCGTGGCGTTGGGCTTCGATCACGTCGTAGCCAACATGTTCTTCCTCCCGTTGGCGATGTGGCAGCACGTCGCTGGTGTCACCTTCGCGCATGTCGTGACGAACCTGCTGCTGGCGCTCGCTGGTAACGCCGTTGGTGCCGGGCTGTTCGTGGCTGGTGGCTACTGGTATCTCTACCTTCAGGGTCGCCCCGCCCCAGTCGTTGCCACAGCTCACGAGACGTCCAACGGTCGAGCGGCAGCGGAGCCGCAGCGTAGCCGGACCAGCTGACTCAACAGATTCTGCGCATCAGCAAGCGGCGGATCGTCGGTTGTCGAGCACGTCGCGGGCGGGCTCGCGCCATAAGGATCCCATTCGTCGGAGTGCCGTCGGCTGCCGACGGCAAGATCGGAGGAATTCACCATGATCACACCGAGAGAAGACGCACGCCCGGTCCGGTTGATGCCGCCCTCGTTCGACTCGGACTACGTCGAAGGCGCGATAAAGCCATTCTTCCTGGCTGGCCAGTACGTCGGCGAAAGGCCGTCGCTCCCCATGATCGATCTCGCCTTGAGTAAGGAGAATGCAGCCCCGGTTCACATCTGGGGCATGCTCTACGACGGATGGGCGCCGAACACGGAGGAGGACGGACGCGCGGTATTCATTCAGGGATACGAGCATCGCGGGCCGAACAACGAGCGGAAGAAGATCTACGCGTCGGCGACCACGCCGGATCTGTACACGGCCAAGTACGAGGCAAAAGTCAGTCGCTTTTACGACCGGCTCTTCGGCGACGCCAATGCCGGCAAGCCGTTGATGCACGAGTACTACGCGAATTTCTTCGACCTCTACTGGGACCTCCATCTCGGCGTCACGGGTGACGCCGTACCAGCCGGGGTCCGGCAGTTCGGCGCCAGCTTCACGGCCGTTCTCGGCTTCTGGTTCCCGACACTCGACGTCGTCCGGGAGAGCTACATGCGCGTGCGTGAGCTACGCCGGCCGCTCAAGGATTGGATCGATGGCCGCGTGCAGGCAGTAATCGACGGCGATCTACGCGATCCGGAGGGAACGTTCGTCTACTACTGGCTCAAGAATGGCGGGCAGGGACAGAATTTCCGCCGGAAGGACATCGTCTTCGAGTGCTTCCACAACTTCGTGGCGTTCAGCCAATGGGGCAACACGCTCTACAACATCGTGATGCGGCTGGAGGCGGTCCACGGCGACCCGACTATGCGGACATGGTTCGAGCGGACAATGTCGAACGGTCCCGACGAGGCGGACGATGGGGCGTTCACCCCGCTCGACCGGTTCGTGATGGAGCTGTTCCGCATCATCTCTCCGAACGGAGGGAGCGTCTCCACATTGGAAGCGCGCAGCCACGCGCTCGGCTCTGCGTACAGCAGCATCCTTACCCCGCACGCCGCCTCGAGCCGAGACCCTCGGCACTGGAGCAACCCGGACGAGTTCGACCCGGATCGCTACAAGGCGGCGCCGACGAGTGTGGACAATGACGAGGCGAAGTCCCGGGAGGCCGGGCTGGCCCGCTGCCCCTTCTCCAGCCAACCCCTCGCCGTCAAGGACGGTCGCCAGGCAGAGCTGACCAACAGTGCGTTCGGGGCCGTCTACGGCGTGGTCGATGGCACCGCGTACCCAGTGTGCGACGCGGCCGGCTACGCGCCCTTCGGATACGGCTATCGCCGCTGTGCTGGTGAGCTGCTCACCGTGGCCTTCATCAAAGAGCTCTTGAGAAGGGTCTGGACGGGCGGGATCGAGTTCGTCACGCTCTCCCTCGAGAATCCGGAGAAGCTGCCGGTGTCATCTGGCACCGTCATCGATGACAACATCGCCTTCAGAAGGGCGCAGAGCGCGACACCCGACCAGTGACTCACCATCCTCCTAGGTCACGACCCGTCGTCTTTCGCGCTTGGAGCGCGAGTCGGGAGCCAGGAGAATGATGGTGATGATCAACGGACCAGGGGCTATTGACGTCTCTGTCCGACTCGGGCAGCTGCCGGGCGACACGCCTGTCGACATATATTTCTGCGTCTTGGCGTGGGTCTTCGCCGAACTGTCGTGATGTCACGATCGCTGCGACGCTCGACTAGGTCGGGCGATCCGCGTCGGCGCACTCGGCGTCCTGGGGGAGCGGGTTCGACCGTCCCTCCCATGTCGCGATCGCGTAGCCGCCACGGAGTGATGTAAACAGTCGACGGCTAGAAAGCCGCGCCCACGGTGTCCCTGAGGCCACGCTCGCAGTACCTATAGGTAGTAGCTGCAATCGCGTCAAGGATAGTTTGGAGGACCGGAGGACCGGAGGAAACAGTCGAGATAAGAGGCCTACACCCCACCGGGCAGGGCATACACCCGAGACCGCGAGGACCCGGGCTTCCATCAGCACTTCGAGGGCACGGTCGATCCCGGCAACAACCGCATCGCGGCGACGTGGACGAAATCGCATGATGACGGCAACATCTGGCAGCACGACTTCGATCTGACATACCCGAGGCTCTGAGCGCTTGACAGCCGGCCAAAGGATCACGGACACCTACCTGCCGCGCGGGTGGGCTGGGCCGGCGACATGCACGAGCCGCGCATCTTGATCGGTCTGCGGGAATGACGGCACAGCCGGCCAACCTACAGCGCTACGAGCACGAGATTGTCGGTCGCGTCGTCTTGGGGAGTCAGGTTGCCGCCACTCTTTTCGGCCTGCCGAGCTCACGCCGGGATCGGGTCCGCTGCGTTCAATGGGAGCTGGCCGTATCTGCGAATCCCCTCACCACCGCCCGAGAGGTGCTGCCATGACCATGGCGCGACCGACGATGCCCAGCCAGCTACCCAGGCAGGTACCGGCGCACGCCACGGCTCAGGGCGATGGCATTGCAGTAGGCGACGGCGCCTGGACCGTGGATGCGTACATCGACTTTCTGTGCCCGTTCTGCAAGCTCTTCGAAATGACGTCCGGGCCGCTACTCGGCGTGCTCGTGGCCGAACGGCTTGCCACCGTCGTTTATCACCCGATGGGATTCCTCGACAATCTGTCCACCACGCGCTATTCCACTCGAGCCGCTGCTGCATCCGGCTGCGCCTCGGACTTCGACCGCTTCGTCGAGTACAGCCATCAGCTGTTCGAGCACCAGCCGCCCGAGGGCGGGCCGGGTCTGTCCGACGCGGAACTGGTCGATCTCGCTCATGTCGTCGGCATCTCTCGTATCGATTTCGCCACCTGTGATTTCGGTGGCCGCTACCTCGATTGGGCTGACTACGTCACCCAGACCGCCTTGGCCGTCGGGATCAGCGGCACGCCCAGCGTCTTCGTCGAAGGAATCCCGGTACCAGCGCATCCGGACACGATTGCCGCGGCGGTACAAGCGGTCGCCGGCGTCGAGTAAACGGCAAGGAGCATCGCCATGACAGACACAGCCGTCGAGGAGCGCAGCCGATGGGCGATCGAACTTGATCAGTTGACCCGCGAACACGAGGGCGACCTGGTCGTCATCGAAGTACTCGACATCACGTATGGAGACGGCGAAGAGGCCGAACGGGTTCCATTCGGCTACGCCGCTTACGACCGCAAGGACGACGCAGTGGTCGTGGCCGTCGGTGGCCGATCGGGCCGATTCCCCGTTGCGTTACGGCATATCGTCACCCACCCGATCGAGATCGATATTGCCGAGCACGCGATGCGGGTCGTAGCCGAGGACGGCACCACCACGATCGTCACCTTCATCGACGATTCGTCCTGATCTTCGCAAAGAACCTTGGCGGCCAGCCCCGTCAGCGGCCAGCCCGTCAGAGAGAGAGAAGCCGGACGAGATGGACTACGAGCAATTCATTTCCTCTGTGGAGGATGCACTCGGGCCGGCCCAGTGTCCTGCGACCCTGCGAACGCTCGCCGATCGGCTGTCCGGTGTGCAGATTCGCCAGGTGGTCGTCCGGCTTGCGGCCCAACTGGCGGCTACGCCGCTACCCCGTGGACCGATCGAGCGGGTCGACCTCGACGGGTTCCAGCCGGGCATCGCACGGCGCAGGCCCGGGCAGGGCATAGCGCAGCACAGCGCGGACGTCGTCTTCGCGACGATGCTGGATCTGCTCAGCCCGCAGGACTACGAGCAACTGGCCACGTCCGGCGTAGGTACCTCACGCGCGCCCCAACCACCGATGGTCTCCGTCGTTCCGCTCAGCGTCTTCTTCGATAATGTCGCGCCGCCTGCGCAGGTCACTCCAGACACGACCGGGCGCTTCGCCGACGCCGTCGTGGAGGCGCTCGCGGAACGAATCGCGCCGGCTGCGATAGATGACCTGGTTGGACGCCTCCCAGTGGAAATGCACCCGGTTCTCATGCACGCACGAGACGTCTACCCGGCTACCGGCCGGCACGTCCGCCTGCAGCGACTATTGGACCACGTCGCCGAACGCGATGACGATTGGCCGGCGCTGGCGGCCCAACCGGCCCGTCCCTTACTGACCGTACGGGCCCAGCGAGATGCAGGAGTTGATCGAGATCCGGACATCGATCCGGAGCAGGGAGTTGCGCACCTTGCCTTCCGCCTGCCTGCCGGATACACGGTCAGCTGGCTGGGCGCCTGATGACCTACCCCTGATGGGACATCGACGCCGATTACGCGCGAAAAGTTGCTCGCGCCTCACGACAACGGCGGCAGCGCGAAGCGCAGCACGGCTCCCACCTGATGTGGTTCGAGTGCGGTATCGACTTCGACGTGCTCGATGGAACCGCCCTCATCGATCACCCGCTCGACGAGTTCGTCGATCACGTCCGGGGTACGCCTTGTTGTCGTGCCGCAGATCGGGCAGCTTTCAGTCGACTCGCCCAGCCAACCGTCGCGGGGACACACCACCCCCGGGGCAATGGCGTCGTCATGCACGAGCAACTCGTCCACGGCACCGGTCGTCGCCGCCCACAGGCACTCTTTCAAGCCAACAGCGGCCGGCCGGCGGCTTGCGGCTCGTTCGAAAAGGTCCTGCACCTTGCGCTTGTCATCCTCGCGCTCCCAGTACTCCACCAAGGCGCTCGCCCGATCGCGCACTTCCGGCTCAATGTTCGGCCGCGGGTCCACATTGAATGTGCCGACCAGCCGCTCACTCAGCCGTTTTGGCAGATACCTTTCGAGCCTCGCAACTTCGTCGTCCTGGCCACCAAGCACAAGAAGCTCGTAACTGGGCTCGAGAAATAGGTGGTCTAGCAGGTCGACCACTCGCACGAAATGATGCTTCTCCAGCTCCCCGGCCTTGTGCTCGACCGCGTATTCCTTGAGTCCGTGCCAACCGGCGAAGTTGTCCTTGCGTAGCGCACGGTCCTCGACCTCTTCCAAGCGCTCGATCTCGCCTTGGAAGAGTTCCCAAACCTGCGCCGACTTCACGTCGGTGACCAGCACGACAGTGCGGTGGTAGTCCTCCAGCACAGCAGTCAGCGGGCGGATCCACGGCGTTGCATCAGCGACGATCCGGTCCCGGATCCTTCGCGGAAGTTGTACCTCCTCGAGGAAGTCCTTTCCCGCACACGAGAACAGCGCGATCGCCGGTGGCTTCCAATGCTCCTTTCCACGCAGCTCCTCGATCCGTTCGATGTCCTCACGAACCGACAGTCTCGCGGCACGGCTGAGTGATTCATCGCTGTCGAGCGGACGGACGAACTCCAGCAGGCTGTTCAATCGAGTTTTGATGCCGTTGCGTTCGCGCGGGTCGACTGGCACGGTCAAATACATCGAGACGACCGGGAGCTCCCCGGCGTCGAACTCACGGAT
>JAVEEN010000275.1 GCA_030840445.1 Pseudonocardiales bacterium | reverse complement strand
AGGCACTGTCCATGGGCGCCGACAAGGGCGTGCACGTCCTAGACGACGCTCTGCACGGATCGTGCGCGATCACGACCGCCAAGGTGCTCGCGAAGGCACTCGGCACCATCGAGTACGACCTGGTTATCGCCGGGTCCGAAGCGACCGATTCACGGCTGTCCATCGTCCCAGCGCTGATCTCCGAAGCGCTCGGTGTAGCCCAGCTGTCCGGCGCTCGCAAGGTCACCGTGGACGGTTCCACTGTCACGATCGAGCGCACCACCGACACCGGTTTCGACCGGGTCGAAGGTGCGGTGCCGGCCGTGGTCAGTGTGGTCGAGAAGATCAACGAGCCCCGTTACCCCTCCTTCAAGGGCATCATGGCGGCGAAGTCCAAGCCAGTGACCACGCTGTCGCTGTCGGACCTCGGATTGAGCCCGGACGAGGTCGGCCTGGCGGCCTCCACGACCACCGTCGAGTCCTACGAGGAGGCGCCGCCGCGGGCCGCGGGCACCATCGTCAAGGACGAGGGAAACGGTGGCGCCGCCATCGCCGAGTACCTGGCCGGCAGGAAGCTCATCTGAGTTCCTCGGATCGCACCCGACCCTCGGATACTGAAAGCAAAGGATTAGACATGGCTGAAGTTCTGGTTCTCGTCGATTCGGCGAATGGAACTCTCAAGAAGTCGGCGCTGGAACTGTTGACCGCGGCCCGATCGCTCGGTGAGCCGTCTGCGGTCGTCATCGGCGCGCCGGGGACCGCCGCGCCGCTGAAGGAGAAGCTGGCCGAGTACGGCGCGGCAAAGGTCTACATCGCCGAGAGCGAGGAGATCGAGCAGTACCTGGTGGCGCCGAAGGCGGAGGTGCTCGCGCAGATCGCCCGGCAGGCCAACCCGGCCGCGATCCTGGTCGCCTCCACGGCCGAGAACAAAGAGGTTGCCGCGCGTACCGCGTTCAAGATCGATTCAGGGTTTCTCGCCGACGCGGTTGATATCTCATCCGAAGGCAAGACCACCCAGTCGATCTTCGGCGGTGCGGTAACCGTCACCTCGAAGGTGGCCAGGGGTGTCCCGGTGATCAGCCTGCGGGCGAACTCGGTCGCTCCAGAGGCGTCGGCCGGGGCAGCAGAAGAGGTCAGCGTCGAAGTCGTGTTATCCGACGGGGCCAAGTCGGCGAAGGTGCTCGAGCGGGTCCAGGAGGCCAAGGGATCACGTCCCTCACTGCAGGACGCGTCGGTCATCGTGTCCGGTGGGCGTGGAGTGGGCTCGGCCGAGAACTTTTCTGTCGTCGAGAACGTCGCCGACGCCATCGGAGCGGCCGTCGGCGCTTCCCGCGCGGCCACCGACGCCGGCTGGGTTCCCCATCAGATGCAGGTCGGCCAGACGGGCGTCACGGTGTCGCCCCAGCTGTACATCGCTCTCGGTATCTCCGGCGCGATCCAGCACCGCGCGGGCATGCAGACCTCGAAGACGATTGTCGCGGTGAACAAGGATCCCGAGGCACCGATCTTCGAACTCGCCGACTTCGGTGTGGTCGGTGACCTCTTCACCGTCGCCCCGCAGCTGGCCGAAGAGGTCACCAAGCGCAAGGGCTGACCAAGCTCGATCCACCCAAGACGGTCCGGCACCTCTGAGGGTGTGCCGGACCGTCTTGTTCGCTCGGAACGCGGCGCAGCCTCCCGTAGACTGGGCCAACGTGACCGCCCCGCTGACAACTCCGCAATCCGGGCGATCCGTCTCGATATTTTCCCCCGCGTATCGCATTTCCACGCTGGGCATCATCATCCTGATGACCATCATCGCCTTCGAAGCGATGGCGGTTGCCACGGCGCTGCCGACCGCGGCCAGCGACTTGAACGGCCTGGCTTCCTACGGCTGGTCCTTCACCGGATTCCTGGTGGCCTCGGTCGTCGGCATGGTCACCTCCGGCATGTATTCCGACTCCCGCGGCCCTCGGGTACCCCTGTTGATCGGACTGCTGCTCTTCACCGTCGGCCTGCTGCTCGGCAGTGCGGCCGGGGTCATGCTGGTGCTGGTGGCTGCCCGGGTCGTCCAGGGGCTTGCCGTCGGATTGCTGATCACCGCCATGTACGTCGTCATGGGGGAGGCGTATCCGGACGTCATCCGGCCCAAGATCTTCGCTGCTCTGTCCAGCGCCTGGATCGTTCCGGGCCTGGTCGGCCCGGTCATCGCCGGCTGGGTCACCGAGCACCTGTCGTGGCGGTGGGTCTTCGGTGGCCTGGCTCCGTTCGTCGTGGTCGGTGGCCTCTTGATGCTGCCGTCCCTGCGGCAGTTGCGGTCGCATTCCGCCTCGGGTCCGCAGCGACTGCGGGCACGCTCGCGCCGGATCGGCTACGCCGCCCTGACCGCGTTCGGGATCGCTGGTATTGCGAACATCGGTGAGAGCCAGCGACCGTGGAGTATCGCCAGCGCCGTGATCGGCGTCGGGATGCTGGTAATCGGGCTCCGCGTGCTGTTACCGGCCGGGACCACCACCTTCGCTGCCGGCGTACCGGCGGCCGTCGCGTTTCGAGGGGTGCTGGCCGGCATCTTCTTCGGCATGGAGGTGATCGTGCCGCTCACCCTCAAGGTCCAGCACCACTACTCGCCGACTCTCGCCGGCCTGCCGTTGATGCTCAGCGCCGTCACCTGGGCGCTGGGTTCCCAAGTCCAAAGCCGTTCGCGGACGTTGAGCCGGCGGTTCCTCGTCGGCTGCGGGTTGGCCCTGATGGCGGTCGCGGGTGGCGGAATGGCCGTGACCGCATCGGCAGCCGTGCCGGGCTGGACGGCATTCGTGGCGTGGCCGATCGCTGGCCTGGGCGCCGGGTTTGCCCTGACCACGACGAGTGTGGCCATGCTCGAGTTCACCAACGACGCTGATCGAGGCTCGGACTCGGCCTCTCTCCAACTGGCGGACTCGACCGCGAGCGCGCTGTGCACGGCATTCGCCGGTGCTCTGGTCGCCTCGGCCGCCCACGGCACGCTGAGCTATGGATCCGGCCTGTCGACGGTGTTCCTCGGCATGTCGGCGCTAGCCCTGCTTGCCATCACCCGAGCCTCCCGGCTACGTCCGGCCGGCGGCGGTGTCGGCCGGGTAGCCCCAGCCCGGTCCACCTCAGGGGTCGGGCAGGTGGAACCAGCGCCGTAAGCTGGTAGCCGATGCCTTACCTCGACCACGCCGCCACCACTCCGATGCTGGAGGAGGTCATCGCCGCCATGGCGGACGCGATGACCCTGGTTGGCAACCCGTCGTCGCTGCACACGTCCGGACGTAAGGCCAGGCGGATCGTCGAGGAGTCCCGCGAGCGTTTCGCCACCGCACTCGATGCACGGCCGTCTGAGGTGATCTTCACCAGCGGTGGTACCGAATCGGACAATCTCGCGGTCAAGGGCATCTACTTCGCGCGCCGGGCAGACAACCCCGCCCGGCGGCGAGTGCTGGTCAGCGCTGTCGAACACCACGCCGTATTGGACACCGTGCAGTGGTTGGCCGCTCATGAAGGGGCCGAGGTGGTACTGCTGCCGGTGGATCAGTACGGGATGGTCTCCCCGGCATCATTGCTCTCCGCGATCGGCAGCGATCCCGGCTCGGTAGCGCTCATCAGCGTGATGTGGGCCAACAACGAGGTCGGCACCGTGCAACCGGTCGCCGCACTCGCCGACATCGCTCACAGCTACGACATCCCGCTGCACACCGATGCCGTACAGGCCGTTGGATCGCTCGGAGTGTCCTTCGCCGCCTCCGGCGTGGACGCGATGACGGTCACCGGGCACAAGCTGGGCGGCCCGTACGGTGTCGGCGCCCTGTTGCTCAAGCGGGACGTCTCGTGTGTTCCGTTGTTGCACGGCGGTGGGCAGGAACGCGATGTGCGCTCCGGCACGCTGGACACCCCCGGTCTGGTCGGTTTGTCCCTCGCCGCCGAGGTCGCGGTGCAGCGCCGTCCCGAGGTCGCGGCGAGACTGGCGAGATTGCGGGCCCGGCTCGTCGAGGGCATCCGGCGGGAGGTGCCTGATGCAATCGTGAACGGCCATCCCACAGATCGCTTGCCCGGCAACGCTCACCTGTCGTTCCCCGGTTGCGAAGGCGATTCGCTGCTGATGCTCCTCGATGCCCGCGGTATCGAGTGCTCGACGGGGTCGGCTTGTTCGGCCGGGGTCGCGCAACCCTCCCACGTGCTGCTTGCCATGGGCGCCGACGAGTCGCGGGCCCGCGGGTCGCTGCGGCTGTCACTGGGACACAGCTCGAACGAGTCCGACGTTGACGCGGTGGTCGAGGTAATCTCCGCGGTCACCGACCGTGCTCGCAGGGCCGGCATGGCGAGCACGACCCCATCGGTCGCGACCATCCCACCGGACGCCGGATCGGCGACTCGGCCGACCCAGCTTCCGACCGCGGCAGGACGGATGAGATGAAGGTTCTGGCTGCCATGAGCGGCGGAGTGGACTCGGCCGTTGCCGCCGCGCGTGCGGTGGATGCGGGGTGGGACGTGACGGGCGTGCATCTGGCGCTGTCCCGCCAGCCGGCGACGCTGCGAACCGGGTCACGCGGGTGCTGCTCGCTGGAGGACTCCCACGATGCCCGCCGAGCCGCAGATGTGCTCGGGATCCCCTTCTACATCTGGGACTTCGCCGAACGCTTCCAGGCCGATGTGATCGATGACTTCGTGGCCGAGTACGAGATTGGCCATACGCCCAACCCATGCCTTCGGTGCAACGAGAAGATCAAGTTCGAGGCGCTGCTCGACCGGGCCTTGGCCCTCGACTTCGATGCGGTCGTGACCGGCCACCACGCCAAACTGATCGACGGCCAACTGCGCCGCTCGGTCGATGAGGGCAAGGACCAGTCCTACGTGCTGGCGGTCTTGAGGCCGGACCAGTTGGCCCACGCCATCTTTCCGCTCGGTGATTCGACGAAGCAGCAAGTGAGAGCGGAAGCCGCCCGGCGCGGTCTGTCCGTGGCGGACAAGCCCGATTCCCATGACATCTGTTTCATCTCCGACGGTGATACCCAGGGTTTCCTGAGGAACCAGCTGGGCGAACGTCCCGGCCAGATCGTCGATGGCACGGGTGACGTGCTGGGCACGCACGACGGCACGTTCGGTTTCACGGTTGGTCAGCGCAAGGGCTTGAAACTGACCACCCCCACCGCCTCCGGTGAGCCGCGCTATGTCTTGGCCATCCAGCCCAAGAGCAACACGGTGGTGGTCGGCAGTGCCCGGGATCTCGAGGTGGACCTGATCCGCTGCGAGTGTCCGGTGTGGACGAACACCGAGCGTTCGGACGACTTCAGCTGCCTGGTGCAGATGCGTGCCCACGGCATGGTCTCGGCCGCCGATATCACGTTTGACGGATCAGGCGATTCCGTCGCGATCGTGGCGACCCTGCGCCAGGTACAACGGGGCGTTGCGGCCGGGCAGGCACTGGTGATGTACGACGGTGATCGGGTCATCGGATCAGCCACCATCACGTCGGCTCAGCGACGAGGGAATCGCAGCGGGACCGATCAGGGCGGGACCGTGCACGCTGCGGCCGCCGTGCCCTCATGATCGGCGAGTCGTGATCGATCGTCCCTGGCCTCCGGGGACCGCAACGGGCCTGGGTTCGCTGCCCGGCACCGACCCTGACGAGGCCGTCCGGCTCGTCCTGGGCGAGGTGCCTGAGCTGCCCTATCTCCCGGAACTCCCCGAGCGTGGGGTTGGGGCCGACATGATCGGGCGCACCGGGTCACTACTCGTCGACCTGCCGTTGGAATGGCAACTGCACGGGTGGACGGTCGCCGACCGTGGCGGCCGTGACCGGAGCCGGGCCAGTGATCTGTTGCAGCGGGACCTCGATGCGCTCACCGAGCAGGGTCAGGACCTGGACGTCGTCAAGCTCCAGGTCTGCGGACCGATGACGATGGCGGCCAATATCGAATTGCCCAATCTCCACAAGGTGTTGACCGACCCCGGCGCATTCCGGGACTTGGCCGCTTCGCTGGCTGAGGGGACTCGCCTGCACCTTGCGGATCTGCGCTCCAGGCTTCCTGGCACCCGCATCGTGTTGCAGGTCGACGAGCCGGGCCTGCCCGCGGTCTTGGCCGGGACGGTCCCGACCCCGTCCGGTTACGGCACGGTCCGGTCAATGGCGCCGTCGATCGCGCAGCCGGCCCTGGCGGCGGTGCTGGATGCTGCCGAACCGGCACACCGGGTCGTGCACTGCTGTGCAGCCGAGGTGCCCTTCGACCTACTCCGCGGCGCGGGTGCCTTGGCCATTGCAGTCGATTTCTCCCTGTTAGGAAAAAGGGATCTGGACGCTATCGGTGAGCTGATCGATGCGGGCGGGTCGCTCTGGCTCGGGGTGGCGCCGGGCGTCGACACGGAGATCTCATCGGACCAGCTGCGGAACAAGATCACCTCGATGTGGCAACGCCTCGGTTTCGCGATGGAACTGCTGCCCGACCGGGTTGTTCCCACCCCGGCATGCGGCCTGTCCGGAGCCTCGATGAGCTACGTCCGGCGCGTGATGTCGGTGCTGCGCGAGACCGGTCACTCGCTGACGGGCTGACTTCTCCTCCTCAATGAACGTCTGGACTGTCGTGCCAGGGCGGTAACTTGTCCTGGTGACCACAGTGGATCCGACTGACGTCGGAGTTGATCTGACGAGTGTTGACCAGCCGGCCGCGCCCGTGCCACCGGAGGCGCGGCAGCAGCATGCCGAGCTGGCCCAGGACCTGCTCGACGCGTCTTACCGGTACTACGTGCTGGATGCTCCGACGATCGCCGACGCCGACTACGACACGAAACTGCGCGCCATCGAGGCGCTCGAGGACCGGTATCCGGAGCTCCGCACCCCTGACTCGCCGACCCAGCGGGTGGCGGGCGACTTCTCATCGCAGTTCACTGCGGTCGACCACCTCGAACGCATGCTGTCACTGGACAATGCGTTCACCGACGCCGAACTCACGGCCTGGGCCCAGCGGGTGGAAAAAGAGGTGGGTGCGGCCAGCTACCTCTGTGAGCTCAAGGTGGACGGTCTGGCCATCAACCTGGTCTACGAGGCGGGGCGGCTGGTGCGCGGGGCCACGCGAGGCGACGGCCGGACCGGCGAGGATGTCACCGGCAACGTCCGCACGATCAAGGGCATCCCGGATCGGCTGGTCGGCGAGGACGTCCCGGAAGTGATCGAGGTCCGGGGCGAGGTGTACTTCCCGCTCGAACGATTCGCCGAACTCAATGCGGCTCTGGTCGAAGCCGGCAAGGCGCCCTACGCGAACCCGCGTAACACCGCCTCTGGGTCGCTGCGCCAGAAGGATCCTCGGATCACCGCCGCACGCAAGTTGCAGATGGTCGTGCACGGCGTCGGCCGGGTCCAGGGCGGCCCGAGCGTCACGGCCCAATCGCAGTGGTACGAACTATTGAGCAAATGGGGTCTGCCGACGTCGCCTCGGGCCAAGGTCGTCGCTTCACTGGCTGAGGTCCGGGAGTTCATCGAGTATTACGGCGAGCATCGTCACGACGTGGAACATGAGATCGACGGCGTCGTGGTCAAAGTCGATTCGTTGGCACACCAGCGTCAACTGGGCGCCACCAGCCGAGCGCCCCGATGGGCGATCGCGTTCAAGTACCCGCCGGAGGAGGTGAACACCAAACTTCTCGACATCCGGGTCAACGTCGGACGCACCGGGCGGGTGACCCCGTTCGGTTTCATGCAGCCAGTACAGGTCGCTGGCTCCACGGTTTCGTTGGCCACCCTGCACAACGCCGGTGAGGTCAAGCGCAAGGGAGTGCTGATCGGCGACACGATCGTGCTCCGCAAGGCCGGTGATGTCATCCCCGAGATCCTGGGACCGGTCGTGGATCTGCGGGACGGCTCCGAGCGGGAGTTCGTGATGCCCACGCACTGCCCGGAATGCGGCACCGAGCTCAAGCCACAAAAAGAAGGGGACGCCGATATCAGGTGCCCGAATCAGCGCTCCTGCCCGGCGCAGCTGCGGGAACGCCTTTTCCACGTGGCCGGCCGGGGCGCCTTCGATATCGAGGTGCTGGGATACGAGGCGGCAGTCGCGTTGCTCAAGGCCGGGGTCGTCGGTGATGAGGGTGATCTGTTCGGCCTGGACGCCGACGATCTCCGCCGAGCGGAGTTCTTCGTCCGCAAAGACGGCGAACTGGCGGCGAATGCCAGAAAATTGCTGGAAAACCTCCAGGTTGCGAAGACCCGGCCGCTCTGGCGGGTCCTCGTCGCGCTGTCGATCCGGCACGTCGGTCCGAGCGCGGCCCAGGAACTCGCTGCCCAGTTCGGGTCGATCGACGCGATCGCAGCCGCGAGCGCTGATCAGCTCGCGGACGCTGACGGCGTCGGCCGCACGATCGCCGAGTCGGTAGTGGAGTGGTTCGCGGTGGACTGGCACCGGGAAATCGTCGAGAAATGGCGAGCGGCCGGTGTCGTGATGGCCGAGGACCGGGTCGTCGACGACGGACCAAAACCGCTCGCCGGGCTGTCGATCGTCGTCACGGGTTCCCTCGAGGGGTACACGCGCGAGGGTGCCGCCGAAGCGATCACCAGTCGGGGCGGCAAGAGCGCCAGCTCGGTGTCGAAGAAGACCGCCTTCGTGGTGGTCGGCGACATTCCGGGTAGCAAGTACGCCAAGGCCGTCGATCTCAAGGTGCCGATCCTGGACGAGGCCGGGTTCACCGTGCTCCTCGAGCGGGGACCGGACGAGGCGGCGCCGTTGGCCCGAGTTGGCGAGTGATCGACAGCCAGTCGTCTGCAATACTTCGCGTGATGACTGCGCCTATCGATCATCTTTGCGCAGTTCGGTGCTAGGAGGACCGTCTCTGTGGCTTCACATGTGAGTGCCGAGATCGCCAGTCAACCCGACAGCTGGCGGCGCGTCGGAGAACTCATCGGCCCAGAGCTTGCCTTGCCCATTCCGGGAGAGCGGGTCGCCGTGGTGGGATGCGGCACGTCGTGGTTCATGGCGATGGCCTATGCCTGCCTGCGGGAAAGTGCCGGTCAGGGATGGACCGATGCCTTTGCCGCGTCGGAGTTCCCAGCCGCCCGCCAGTATGACGTCATCGTGGCGATCAGCCGATCGGGCACCACGACGGAGGTCTCCGACCTGCTCACCGATCGGGTGGGTGCGGCGCGCTCGGTGGCAATCGTGGGCGTGGACGGCACACCGGTCGCCGAGGCCGCCGACCGGCGTATCGTGCTCGATTTCGCCGACGAGCAGTCCGTTGTCCAGACCCGGTACGCGACAACCACGCTTGCACTGTTGCGCGCACACCTCGGGCACGATCTCACCCGGCTTATCGATCACGCCGAACGAGCCTTGTCCCAGCCGGTGCCGGCGGCCGCCGTGAGGGCGGAACAACTGACCTTCCTCGGGCACGGGTGGACCGTGGGCGTGGCCCACGAAGCCGCTCTCAAGTTGCGGGAGGCAGCACAGTCCTGGACCGAGTCCTACCCGGCCTATGACTACCGGCACGGCCCCATCGCCATCTCGGCGCCTGGACGGCTGGTATGGGGCTTCGGGAACATGCCGGACGGCCTGCGCGCCGATGTGCAACGGACCGGCGCAAGCTTCCTGGACAGCGACCTCGATCCGCTGGCTCACCTGATCACGGCCCAGCGGGTGGCTGTGGCCCGCGCCGAGGCACTCGGCCTGGACCCTGACCGGCCCCGGTCGCTGACCCGCTCGGTCATCCTGGAGCCGGCCGATCCCCGAGCCTGACATCGATCAGGTCGCCGGAATACTCTCGGGCTCGGGTTACGGCGTGAGCACCGTGGACGCGATCGAAGCCAGATGCGACATCCGGATGAGCTCGCTGGCAAGCCACCGCAGTGCCGGCCGACCGACCAGAATCGCCTCCTGCCCGAGCGGGACCACCGCGAGTTCGGTCCCCAGCGTGGCCCAGCCGTCCGGGGCCCAGTCCTCGTCGGCACTCAGCGGTCGAGGCGGCTGAGCCGGCCACCACGGTGTGGCCAGGGTCTCGATCTCCGGGGCTGCGGCGCTGCGAGCGACCACGATCGACGGGGCCCCGTCGAGCTCGGATGCCTGCAGCACCAGGGCCCAGCCGCAACGGAAGAGCCGGCACACGCCATCGGCCAGCACTGTCCGTCCGTCGCCGTTGTTGGGTGCCAGCTTCTCCAGCAGTTCCAGTTCCCGGAACGGGTCGATGACGCCGGCGTACGGGCGAATCGACTCCACCCGAACACCCTCGACGCTCGAGGCCGCAGTCACCAATGAGTCGGCCAGCCGGCCGGCCGGAAGTTCGACCACGAGATCATCCGTGGCATGGCCCGGTGTTCGCTCGACGATGTCAACGCTCAGGATGTCGGCGCCGGCGTGACCGAGAGCCGTCGCAACGGCACCCAGCGCGCCGGGGCGATCGGGCAGGACGACTCTGATCAGGTAGGACACCGCGATATTCTCCCAACACCATGTATCTGGCCTGTTACCGCGGGTACTGAACCTGCGGTAATCGGGCGCACGGGTTACCCGCGGGGTTACCCGCGCGACCCTGGGCGGTGGTGCGGGGACTCGAGGTCTATCCGGCGGGCCCTAGACTCCTAAGTCGTGTCTGATGAACGCCCCACCCTCACCCGTGACGAAGTCGCCCATCTGGCCCAGCTGGCCAGGCTGGCCGTCACCGAGGAAGAACTCGACTTGTTCGCCGGCCAACTCGACGTCATCCTCGGCGCGGTGGCCCGGATCGGCGACGTCGCCGCCGCCGACATACCGCCGACATCGCACGCCGTACCACTGCAGAACGTGTTTCGTGCCGACGAGGTTCGCCCGTCACTGCCCCGCGAGGACATACTCGCCGGCGCGCCGGCGGTCGAGGACTTTCGGTTCCGGGTTCCGCAGATCCTGGGCGAGGAGGAGTAGTGACTCAGCTTCATGAGCTCGATGCGGCGTCCACCGCTGCTGCCATAGCGTCCGGTGAGGTCAGCGCCGTCGAGGTCACCCAGGCCCACCTCGATCGGATCACCGCGGTGGACGGTGACGTCCGGGCGTTCCTGCATGTCGATACCGAGGGCGCCCTGGCCGCAGCCAGCGCCGTTGACGAACAGCGATCCGCAGGTGCGGCACTCGGCAAGCTGGCCGGCGTCCCACTGGCCATGAAGGACGTCGTGGTGACGAAGGGCCTGCCCACCACCTCGGGCTCGAGGATCCTCGAGGGTTGGGTTCCGCCCTACGACGCCACCGTTACCCGCCGGGTTCTCGACGCGGGAATCGTGATGCTCGGCAAGACCAACATGGACGAGTTCGCTATGGGTTCCTCGACCGAGAACTCCGCCTACCATCCCACCCACAACCCATGGGACCTCTCGCGCGTCCCGGGTGGTTCCTCGGGTGGTTCCTCCGCGGCGGTGGCCGCCTTCGAGGCCCCGTTGTCGATCGGAACCGACACCGGAGGCTCGATCCGCCAGCCTGCTGCCGTGACCGGCATCGTGGGGCACAAGCCCACCTACGGCGCGGTCAGCCGCTACGGACTGATCGCCTTCTCATCCTCCCTCGATCAGGCCGGGCCGTTCGGCCGGACCGTGCTCGACACCGCTCTGTTGCACGAGGTGATCGCTGGACCGGACCCGCTCGATTCGACGTCCATCCCGCAGCCCGGACCCGATGTCGTCGCGGCGGCGCGACAGGGTGCCCGCGGCGACCTGGCCGGCGTTCGGGTCGGTGTGGTCCGCGAGCTGACCGGAGCCGGCGGCGGCTATCAGCAGGGCGTCCTCGATTCCTTCCGTGCCGCGGTCGACGTGCTGGCGGGGCTCGGTGCCGAGATCGTCGAGGTCAGTTGCCCGAACTTCGACTATGCCCTTGCTGCCTATTACCTGATCGCGCCGAGTGAGTGTTCCTCGAACCTGGCGCGGTTCGATGGGGTCCGCTACGGCTTGCGGGTCGGCGACGACGGTAGGCATTCCCTCGAGGAAGTCATGTCACTCACGCGCGAACAGGGTTTCGGTGCCGAGGTGAAACGGCGCATCATGATCGGCACCTATGCCCTGTCGTCGGGTTACTACGATGCCTACTACGGACAGGCCCAGAAGGTCCGTACCCTGATCGCGAGAGATTTCGCCGCCGCCTTCACTGCGGTCGACGTGCTCGTGTCGCCCACCTCTCCCTTCGTCGCGTTCGGCATCGGCGAGCGGGTGGCCGATCCGATGGCCATGTACGTCAACGATCTCTGCACCCTGCCGGCCTCGCTGGCCGGCACCCCAGCCATCTCGGTGCCGTGCGGCCTGTCCGACGAGACCGGTCCCGCCCTTCCGGTCGGCCTGCAGATCATGGCGCCGGCGATGGCCGATGATCGCTGTTACCGGGTCGGTGCCGCGTTCGAGGCGGCCTACACGGCTGCGAACGGGCTTATTCTGGATCAGATTCCTCAGCTTGGAGCGGTGCGATGACGGTACGCGACGACGTGCAGCTCGACCTCAGCTACGACGGCGTGGTGCGTCGGTATGCTCCGGTAATCGGCCTGGAAACCCACGTCGAGCTGGGCACCGTGTCCAAGATGTTCTGCGGCTGCTCGACGGAGTTCGGCGCCGAGCCCAACACCCACACCTGCCCGGTCTGTCTCGGCCTGCCTGGCGCCCTGCCGGTTGTCAACGCCAAGGCGATCGAATACACGATCCGGATCGGCCTGGCGCTGAACTGCTCCATCGCCGAGTGGTGCCGGTTCGCGCGGAAGAACTACTTCTACCCGGACATGCCGAAGAACTTCCAGATCTCGCAATACGACGAGCCGCTGTGCGTCGACGGCCATCTCGACGTGGTGGTCGAAGGCCAGACCTACCGGGTCGGCATCGAGCGGGTGCACATGGAGGAGGACACCGGCAAGAACACCCATGTCGGTGGCGCGACCGGTCGCATCCACGGTGCCGAGTACTCCCTCGTCGACTTCAACCGGGCCGGTATCCCGTTGATCGAGATCGTGACCAAGCCGGTCGAGGGCACCGGCCCGCTCGCACCGGAGGTAGCCAAGGCCTATGTCACCGAACTGCGTGACATCCTGCGCTCGCTCGGTGTCTCCGACGTGAAGATGGAACAGGGCAGCCTGCGTTGTGATGTGAACACCTCCTTGTCGCCGATCGGTGTTTCCGAATGGGGCACCCGTACCGAAACCAAGAACGTCAACTCGCTGCGCAGCGTGGAGCGCGCCGTGCGTTCGGAGATCATCCGGCAGGCCGCGATCCTGGACCGTGGCGGAAGAATCAAGCAGGAAACCCGGCATTTCCAGGAAACAACGGGTGAAACGCGATCGGGACGGAGCAAGGAGGAGGCCACCGATTACCGCTACTTCCCGGAACCTGATCTGGTGCCGGTGGCCCCCGCGCGGGACTGGGTTGCCGACATCCGGGCCTCGCTTCCCGAATTGCCGGCCGCCCGCCGAGCCCGCTTGAGATCCGAACTCGGACTGTCGACCGAGGAGCTTCAGCAGATGGTCAACGCCGGTGTGGTCGAGGCGGTCGGTGAGACCGTGCAGGCCGGGGCGACGGCGGCCGAAGCCCGTAACTGGTGGATGGGCTACCTGGCCGAGCAAGCCAATTCCCGTGAGGTCGAGCCCACGTCGCTGCCGATAACCCCGGCTCAGGTCGCACGGGTGATCCTCCTGGTCGCCGACGGCAAGCTGTCCACCGCCCTGGCTCGGCAGGCCGTGGACGGCGTGCTGCAGACCGGCAAGGACGTCGACGCCATCGTGGCCGAACGAGGACTCGCGGTGGTGTCCGACACCTCCGCGTTGACCCGCGCAGCCGACGAGGCGATCGCCGACAACCCGGACGTGGCCGACAAGGTCCGTGGCGGCAAGGTCGCTGCGGTCGGGGCCCTGGTCGGCGCGGTGATGAAGGCCACCCGGGGTCAGGCCGACGCGCCGGCCGTGCGGCAGATTCTGTTGCAGCAGCTCGGTGTGTCGGAGTAACTGCTGTTTCCTCAGCGGACGGTGCGCGTCCGCGGTGTCGTTGTCGGACCCGCCTGGTAGATCTTCTGCTCATGGCTAGCTGGGCAGAGATCGAGCACCTGGTCCCCGAATTTGCCGCAAAGGTCCGGGCACGGTTCGACGCCGGAACGAACAAGACCATGGCCACTGTGCGCCGGGACGGTTCACCGCGGATCAGCGGCACGGAGCTCTCTTTCGCGCCCCGGAACTCCGTTGAGGTGGTCAGCCTCGGCATGATGGGGGGCTCGAGGAAGCTTGCCGACGTCCGCCGGGATCCGCGGGTGGCGGTGCACAGTCCGTCGCTGGAACCGCCGGCGGGGGACCCCAGTGCGTGGCCCGGCGATGCCAAGCTCGCGGGACAGCTGGTCGAGGTGGAGCCGCCGCCGGACAATCCGGTCGCCGGATCGGCGCATTTCGTCCTCGACATCTTCGAGGTTGTGCTCACCTACGTCGGCACGCCTGCTGACCATCTGGTCATCGAGACCTGGCACCCAGATCGCGGGTACCAGCGTCGCACCAGAACCTAAAGGTCGGGCCACCGTTCAGGTAGTCCGGCCACCGTTCAGGTCGCACCGAGTGCAGGCCTGCTACAAGGGAGAGTTGCCACTCGCGGCGGAGGCAGGTATCCGGATCACCCGATCATCGCTAGCTACTGGCCGGCCCTTGCCGTCCCGGTTGGTGGTGGTGAGCCACAGGGCACCATCCGAGCCGGCCACCACCGTCCGCAGTCGCCCGTATTTCCCCTGGAGCACGGCCGTGAAACTGCCTACGGCACCCTGCGGACTGATCGTGGCCGAGGCCAGCGCGGTTCCGGTCGCTGTGGCTACCACCAATTGCCCGTTGGTCACGGCGCATCCTGCTGCGCCTCCCAATGAGCTGGGGAGGGTGGCTGCGGCCGCGGTCGACCGGGCGGCGGCACTGGGCCAGCCGTACTCGTTACCCGCTCTGATCGCATTCACCTCGTCCGGCTGGCCCGCCGAGACGGCCAGTCGGAGGCCGGACACCGGGTCGACGCACAGCCCGTCCACGGTATGCAGGCCTGAGGCGAACACGATCGACCCTGTGCTCGGGTTACCGGTGACCGGCTTGCCGATGTCATCGGATCTGAGCACCTTGCCGGCCAGCGAGCTGCGATCGGCGGCCAGTGCTGGGCGGCCGGCATCACCGGTACCGGTCAACAGCGCGCCGGTGGCGTCGAAGGCAATGCGACCACTGTTACCGGTTGCGCCTTTCGGAATGCCGGTGATGACCGCTGAGGGTGGATGGCCCGGTGAGAAATGCACGACCCGGTTGTCGGTGGCTGTAGTCAGGTAAGCGTAGATCAAACCGTCCTCGTGGTATGTGGGCGAGATGGCGAGATCGAGCAGTCCACCATCGCCATTGCTGTCAAGGCCGGTCAGCGTCTGAACAAGTTTCACCGGCTTGCCGGCGGTGGGCTGCACTTTGAAGATCCGTCCGGTCCGGCGTTCACCAACCAGCGCGGTGCCGTCCGGCAGCACGACCAGGCCGGTCGGCTGGTTCAGTTCGGTCGCCACCACCGCAGGATCCTGGGTCGCCGACGGGCCGGGGGAAGCACCGGATGAGCCACCACCGGGCGTGGAAGGTTGCGGCAGGCCGTTGCTGGGTGCCGACGGTTGGGGGGCAGGTAGGCCGTTGGAGGGCAGCTGCGGCTGCGGTTGGGTGTTCGCCTGAAAATCCTGCTGGGGCACCCAGGTGGGCTGGCCGCCCGCATTGCCGGTGCTACAACCGGCCGCCAACAGCACGGCGGCCGCCACGCCCAGCAAGCCGGCGAGCGGGCGGCCGGCGGCGGCGCGCTGTCGGTTCAGTCGATTCCGCGGAGGCACCTGGCCAGTCTGCCTGCAGAAACTGTGCAAGGCATCGCTGGGCGCGGAAAAGGTAACCATCTCGATAGCGTGGGCGTATGAGTGAGATCTGCCTCCCTTCGACCGCAATCCGAGACCAAGCGGGTGCTCATCGTCGGCGCCGGCGATGTCGGGCAACAGCAGGCCCGGCGGATCTCGGCGTGCGACGCAACGCCGATCATGGTGGCCCGCAGGGCGCGATGGGGTCCATTCGATCTCGGACCTGCCGGCCTTTTCCGGGTGCCGACATGGTGGTGTTGATCGTGCCCAAGACCTCGGCCACCATCGGCATGGTCGACGCCGACTTCCTGGCCCGGACGCGTGACGGTGCCCTGCTGGTGAACGCGGCCCGCGCCCCGTCGTCGAGACCGATGCGCTGCTCACCGAGTTGCAGTCCGGTCGGCTGCGGGCCGGCCTGGATGTAGTCAGCTGCGCCGCTTCAGCTCCTGCGAACCGTTGATCAATGTCGTGGACGGGGAGTACTGACCCTCAGGCCGCCGGATCGGGAATCCGGCCGCCACTCGCGGTGATCAGCGGGGTCAGTCTGGTGGCTCGTACACAGGGCAGCCGTAGCTGCGAATCGGTGTCGTCTACCGCGTAGACGGCACCCGACTCGTCCAGGCGGATTCCGATCAGGTGTTCCCAGGCGATCGTCTGGGTGCCGAACAACGCGCGCGCCGAAATGCCCCGGTCATCGACGATGGTGGCAGTTCGCAGGATGTAGATCACGCAGCCGACAGGGACCAGATACACGAGCGCCCATAGCGGCGACCTGACGACCGCGGTGAGGCACAAGGCAAAGAACGCCACGATGAAGAACGTCGAATTGGGATGTTTGATCACGGTCCGTCGACGGTCACTCATAGCTGACACAGTAAGGGCCCGACTCTGAAGGCACTCCTGGCATCCTCGCCTCTCAGCGCGGGTCGTAGGCTCCTTGATCGTGACGAGTGACGTGACGAGTGATCAGAACCGGTCGACCGCAGAGAGGCACGGGGAGAAAGTGCAGCACCGCAAGCCGCACTCCCACATCGTGACCGATGGCATCGAACGTGCCGGGTCCCGCGGGATGTTGCGAGCGGTGGGCATGGGCGACGACGATTGGCGTAAGCCGCAGATCGGCGTCGCCTCGTCCTGGAACGAGATCACGCCCTGCAACCTGTCCCTCGACCGGCTGGCCAAGCAGGCCAAGGTGGGGGTACGCGGCGCGGACGGCTTTCCGCTGGAGTTCGGCACCATCTCGGTGTCCGACGGCATCTCGATGGGCCACGATGGCATGCATTATTCGCTGGTCTCCCGCGAAGTCATCGCCGACTCGGTGGAGACGGTATTCCGGGCCGAGCAGCTCGACGGTGCGGTTTTGTTGGCGGGCTGTGACAAGTCGCTGCCCGGCATGTTGATGGCGGCCGCGCGGCTCGATGTCGCGGCTGTATTCCTCTACGCGGGCTCGACCTTGCCCGGCAAGCTGCACGGCAACGACGTGACGATCATCGACGCCTTCGAAGGCGTCGGCGCCTGCCTGGCCGGCAAGATCAGCCGCGATGAACTCGATGAGATCGAGCGCGCCATCTGTCCCGGCGAGGGAGCCTGTGGCGGCATGTACACCGCGAACACCATGGCCTCGGCCGCCGAGGCGCTGGGTATGTCGCTCACCGGTTCGGCCGCGCCGCCGGCCCCGGATGCCCGCCGTGACGCCTACGCCGAGCGTTCCGGCGAGGCGGTCGTACACCTGGTGGACGCCGGCATCACGGCCCGTCAGATCCTGACCAAGCACGCCTTCGAGAACGCGATCACGCTCGTCATGGCGCTGGGTGGGTCGACCAACGCCGTGCTGCACCTGCTCGCCATCGCCAACGAGGCCGAGGTCGAGTTGACCCTGGCCGACTTCAACCGGATCGGTGACAAGGTGCCGCACCTGGCGGACATGAAACCGTTCGGCCGGTACGTGATGACCGATGTGGATCGGATCGGCGGAATTCCGGTGGTCATGAAAGCCCTGCTCGATGAGGGCCTGATGCATCCGGACGCGCTGACGGTCACGGGCAGGACGCTGGCCGAGAACCTGGAGCAGATCCAACCGCCACGCCCGGACGGTTCGGTGATCCGGTCGATGTCCTCCCCGATCCACAAGACCGGTGGGCTGACCATCCTGCACGGTTCCTTGGCGCCCGAGGGGGCGGTTGTCAAGACTGCGGGCTTCGATGCCGAGGTATTCGAGGGTACGGCGCGGGTGTTCGACCGTGAACAGGCCGCGATGGATGCGGTGGCCGACGGATCGCTCAAGGCCGGTGACATCGTGGTCATCCGGTGGGAGGGCCCGAAGGGCGGCCCCGGTATGCGGGAGATGCTTGCCATCACCGGCGCAATCAAGGGTGCCGGCCTCGGCAAGGATGTGCTGTTGCTGACCGACGGGCGCTTCTCGGGCGGAACGACCGGGCTCTGCATCGGCCATGTTGCGCCTGAGGCAGCCGTGGGCGGCCCAATCGCCCTCGTTGCCGACGGCGATCGGATCGTGGTCGATATTGCCAGTCGGACGCTGGATCTAGCTGTCGACGAGGACGAACTCGACCGGCGCAGGGCCGCCTGGCAGCCGTTGCCCCCGCGGTTCAACACCGGTGTGCTGCGCAAGTACGCCCAGCTCGTCGGGTCGGCCGCGCAGGGAGCGGTCTGCTGATCATGCTCGACCCGGATTCCCGGGTACCACCGTACGAGCAGGTCCGCGGTCACTACGCGGGCCGAATCGCCGACGGTGAGCTGGTCGCCGGGACGAGACTGCCGACGGTCAGGCAGTTGGCCGCCGAGCTCGGTCTCGCCGTCAATACCGTGGCGCGCGCTTACCGCGAGCTGGAAGGTGCCGGACTCATCGAGACTCGTGGACGGGCGGGCACCGTTGTGTCAGCCCGGGGGGATCTGGCCGCCTCGGCCGCGGTGCTCGCGGCCGAGGCGTTCGCCAGCCGGGTCACGGCCCTGGGGGTGAGCCGGTCCGATGCGATTGCCATGGCCCGGGAGGCCCTGGAACGCCGGTACCCGCCAAGCAACGAAGGGTGAGGCGGGCGCCTCAGCCGTTGTTGAACTTGGCGAAGTCCTCGGTCAGCCAGATTCGGTGATGCACGGTGTCGAAGACAACGTCGATACCGACCTGGGTGACCGAACGGGACAGGATGTTGCGCTTGTGACCGTCGTACGGTGCCTTCTCCGCCATCATCATGGCCTCGATGCCGAGCGCGCCGACGGTGTCCATCCTGCTGGACCAGCCGATGTTCTCCGCGGCATAGACCCAGCGAACGTGTGGCACGATGATCTGGCTCGTGATCCGGCCACCAAGGGTGAGTTCACCGTAGAACTGGTGGGTCATCGTGTTGTGGGCGGCCATCTTCAGGCTGTGCGAATGAGCGGTGCGGACGAGGACGGCGTTCGACTTGAGGGGCGGCAGCCCCGCCCTGGCCCGAGACGTGTTCATCGCCTGGAGCACCGACAGTGCAACCGCAGCCGGCGTCGGCGTAGCCGCGGAAGCGGCGGTCGACGTTGCTGTGATCGTGCCGGCCGATAGGACCAACCCGAGTAACAGGAGTGTGAGTTTTCTAATAGGGAGTCTTAACACTCCGTAATCGTTGCATGGCTCTGCGTAATCGCAAAGTGCAGTCATGTAACGATCGTGTTAGCCCCCGGCGACAGACTGGATAATTTGGACCTTCTGGCCCTCTCTGATCGGAGTATCCAGTTCGGCCGATCGGCGCACGTCCTCGCCCTCGACGTAGAGGTTGACGAAGCGTCGTAACTGCCCGGTCTCATCCAGAAGACGCCGACCCAGCAACGGAACGCGGGTCGTTATCTCCGCCAGCAGGTCACGCACAGTGATTGCCCGATCGCATGGCACCCTCAGCCGCCGCTGGCCGTCCGCCTCTGCGGTGGGGCCTGCGGCAAGATCACCCCGATATCTGGTGAGTCGAGCCCGGCGGTGGCCGGTGTCACGGCAGGACCGCCGCTCGGACGCACAGCACGTCGGGCAGATGGCTGGCAATGTGCTCCCGCCATCCGTCGATTTCCAGACCGAGATGGGTTCACAGCCGGCCCAGATGACACCCGGCTGCCCCGCGGAATCCGGCTGGATCTGCCAGACCCGGGACAGTGCCGCCCCGTCGTCCGCGCCGAATCGGATCGCGCCTTGTTCAGGTTCGATCCACGTCTGACCGAGGTCGTCGGAATGGGCCACAGTCGGGCCCCAATGCTCGGATCGCACGCCCACCAGGATCCGGGTCCGCCCATCACGGGTGTCGATACCGATACTCGGTATCTCGTTCATCAGGAAATATCGGTCCGACAACGACCAGTTCCGCCGGTCAGCGCTGGTCGCGAGCCACAGTCCCTTCTTGGTGCCGATGGCGAGAAGGAAGGTGCCAGGTTCGGTTCGCGTGTGCGCAGACTCATCCGTAGGGCCATCGCACCACTCGCGACACCGGGCTGCAACGGCTCCGCCGGGACGAGTCGCAACGGCTGACCGGGATGGGCTGCCGTCTTGAGCCCGTCAGGTCTCGGTGCTCGGAGCGGCGTTCCCACCATATGAGACGATAATCCCGTCTTGTTGAACGGACCTCGGGGCCGGGTGTATGTTGCTTTCATGCAGCACCTCGTACTCATCGACTAGCGCGTCATCGGCGGATATCCGCAGAGGACGCGCTAAACCCTTCGTGCTTTTGCACGAGGGGTTTTTTGTTGCGATAACAGGTGTTGCGGTTAGAGGTTTTGCAACGCACGGGCAGGCAAGAACACGGTTGTTGGCACGTCACCGAAGTGGCACCACCAGAAAGGGTTGAGAGCATGACTGCGACACCTACCGGCGAACAGGTCTCCGGCGCTCAGTCACTGGTCCGATCACTGGAAGAGGTTGGTGCCGAGGTGGTATTCGGCATCCCTGGCGGCGCGATCCTCCCGGCGTACGACCCGCTGTATGACTCCACGAGAGTCCGGCACATCCTGGTCCGCCACGAGCAGGGCGCAGGACACGCGGCAGAGGGCTACGCGCAGGCGACGGGCAGGGTAGGGGTCTGCATGGCTACCTCGGGCCCGGGAGCCACCAACCTCGTCACGCCGATCGCCGACGCGTTCCTGGATTCGGTGCCGATCGTCGCCATCACCGGCCAGGTGCCCTACCCGGCAATCGGCACGGACGCCTTCCAGGAAGCGGATATCTCCGGGATCACGCTGCCGATCACCAAGCACAACTTCTTGGTCCAGCATCCGGAGCAGATCCCGCAGACGATCGCCGAGGCATTTCACCTTGCGCTGACAGGACGTCCCGGGCCGGTTCTGGTCGATATCCCGAAGGACGTGCTGCAGGCGGCGACCTCGTTCGACTGGCCGCCGACCCTCGATCTGCCTGGCTACCGCCCGGTGCTCAAACCGCACGGCAAGCAGATCCGCGAAGCGGCCCGGCTGATCGCCGGTGCACAGCGACCGGTTCTCTACGTCGGCGGCGGGGTCCTCAAGGCGCATGCGACCGCCGAGTTGAAGAGACTCGCCGAGCTCACCGGGATCCCGTTGGTCACCACGCTGATGGCCCGCGGGGCGTTTCCGGATTCACACCGCCAGCACCTGGGCATGCCGGGCATGCACGGCAGTGTCGCGGCCGTCACCGCACTGCAGAAGGCGGATCTGCTGATCGCTCTCGGCACCCGGTTCGACGATCGGGTCACCGGCCGGCTCGAATCCTTCGCGCCGCACGCCATGATCATCCATGCCGACATCGATCCGGCCGAGATCGGCAAGAACCGGATCGCCGACGTTCCGATCGTGGGTGATGCGCGCGAGGTGATCAGCGAACTGATTCCGGCGATCCAAGCCGAGTACGCGGCCGGTCACCGCGCCGACCTCACCGGATGGTGGCGCCAGGCCGACGGCTGGCGCGAGACCTATCCACTCGGTTACGACGAGCCCGCCGACGGCTCCCTGGCACCGCAGTACGTGATCGAACGGCTCGGCAAGATCGCCGGACCGGAGACCATCTTCACGTCCGGGGTCGGTCAGCATCAGATGTGGGCGGCGCAGTTCATCTCCTACGAGAACCCGTACACCTGGCTCAACTCCGGTGGCGCCGGGACCATGGGTTATTCGGTCCCCGCGGCGATGGGCGCCAAGGTGGGGGCACCCGACAAGCTGGTGTGGGCCATCGACGGCGACGGCTGTTTCCAGATGACCAACCAGGAACTGGCGACTTGTGCCATCGAGGGAATCCCGATCAAGGTGGCCGTGATCAACAACGGCAACCTCGGCATGGTTCGTCAGTGGCAGACGCTCTTCTACGAGGAGCGCTATTCCAACACGGACCTGGGCACTCACGCATCTGTGGACCAGGCGAGCCTGACCGGTTCGCGCCCCAGGATCCCGGACTTCGTCAAGCTTGCCGACGCCCTCGGCTGTATCGGATTGCGGTGCGAGAACAAGTCCGACGTGGACGCCACGATCGAGAAAGCCATGTCCATCAATGACCAACCCGTCGTGGTGGACTTCACCGTCGGAAAGGATGCGATGGTGTGGCCGATGGTCGCCGCCGGCACCTCCAACGACGAAATCCTCGCGGCCCGGGGTATCCGCCCGGCTTTTGACTCGGGAGTGTGAGGTGGCTCAAACGGACCTCCGCCGGGTCGGGCTGATCGGCGGCACGTCGTGGGAATCGACAGCCGTCTATTATCGCCTGCTCAACCAGGCCGTGCGGGATCTGCGCGGTGGCTCCGCGAGCGCAGCCGTCAGCATCCATTCCCTGGACTTCGCCGGTGTGCACGCTCAGCAGCTGGCCGGGGACTGGTCCTCGCTCGGTGCCGACCTAGGCGATGCCGCGGCTGCTCTGCAGCGGGGTGGCGCGGAGGCGGTTGCGGTCTGCGCCAACACCTTGCACCTGGTGGCCGATGCCATCTCCAGCGCGGTCGACGTGCCCCTCATCGATCTCATCGAGATCGTGGACCGCGAATGCGTAACGCGGAACTGGAAGGCGGTCGGCCTGCTCGGGACCGGATACACGATGCGCTCGGCGATGTATCCCGACCGGTTGGCCAAGTCCGGTATCGAAGTTCTGGTGCCCGACGAGCCCGATCTGCAGTTCGTCCACGATGTCATCTACGACGAGCTGACCCGGGGAATCGTCAGCCCCCAATCACGCCAGGGCTATCTGGCGGTGATCGACCGCCTCGTCGACCGGGGGGCCGAGGCGATCGTCCTAGGCTGCACCGAGATCGGCCTGATGCTCCGCGACGGCGACGCGTCGGTGCCCTTGCTCGACACCACGATCAGCCATTGCCAGGCGCTGGTCGAGTTCATGCTTTCCGCACCGAGTGGGAGTCCCAGATGAGCGTTCACACCTTGTCCGTGCTGGTCGAGAACAAGCCCGGTGTGCTCGCACGGGTAACCGGTCTGTTCTCCCGGCGCGGCTTCAACATCGATTCGCTCGCCGTTGGTCCGACTGAGCATCCAGAGATATCCCGGATCACGATCGTCGTGTCCGTCGAAGGCAATGCCCTCGAGCAGGTCACCAAGCAACTCAACAAGCTCATCAATGTGTTGAAGATCGTCGAGCTGGAGCGTGAGACCGCGGTCCAGCGCGAGTTGCTGCTGGTCAAGGTGCGCGCGGACGAGACGACCCGACGTGGTGTGGTGGAGACGGTCGAGTTGTTCAAGGCCAAGGTGATCGATGTCGGACCGGAGTCCATCACGATCGAGGTGGTCGGGCCGCCGGCGAAGCTGGAGGCCATGCTGAAAATGCTGGAGCCCTATGGGATCCGCGAGATGGTCCAGTCCGGCATGGTCGCCTTGGGGCGGGGGCCGCGTTCGATGACCCAGGCCGCGTTGCGCAGTGTGGAGCGCAGCGCGTGAAGCCGAGCAGCTAGCCAGCTAGTGAGGATGTCGGCGCCAACCGGGCGCCGGCTTGACGAGAGGGAACGCCAGCAGATGGCCGTGGAGATGTTTTACGACGACAACGCCGATCTGTCGATCGTGCAGGGACGCAAGGTTGCCGTGCTCGGATTCGGTAGCCAGGGCCACGCGCACGCGCTGAGTCTTCGGGATTCCGGTGTCGATGTGCGGGTCGGCCTGCTCGAGGGATCCAAGAGCCGGGCCAAGGCCGAGGAGGCCGGCCTCCGGGTGCTCAGCCCCGGCGAGGCGTCGGCCGAGGCGGATCTGATCATGATCCTCGCGCCGGATCACAAGCAACGGGCGCTGTATGCCGAGTCGGTCGAGCCCAACTTGAAGGACGGCGACGCACTTTTCTTCGGCCACGGCTTCAACATCCGCTTCGGCTACATCAAGCCGCCGGCGAATGTCGATGTCGCCATGGTTGCCCCGAAGGGCCCTGGTCACCTGGTACGGCGGGAGTTCGTAGACGGCAAGGGTGTTCCGGTGCTGGTGGCGGTCGAGCAGGACCCTTCCGGTCATGCCCTGGACCTCGCGTTGTCCTACGCCAAGGCCATCGGCGGTACCCGGGCGGGCGCCATCAAAACCACCTTCACCGAAGAGACCGAGACCGACCTGTTCGGCGAGCAGGCCGTCCTCTGCGGCGGTGCCTCCCAGCTGGTGATGTACGGCTTCGAGGTGTTGACCGAGGCCGGCTACGAGCCGGAAATCGCCTACTTCGAATGCCTGCACGAGCTCAAGCTGATCGTCGATCTGATGTACGAAGGCGGGATCGCCAAGCAACGTTGGTCGGTTTCGGACACGGCCGAGTACGGCGACTACGTGTCAGGGCCGCGGGTCATCGACGAACACGTCAAAGAGAACATGAAGGCCGTGCTGGCCGACGTGCAGAGCGGTGCGTTCGCAGCCCGGTTCATCGCCGACCAGGACGCCGGGGCGCCGGAGTTCAAGGCTTTGCGGG
>JAVEEN010000257.1 GCA_030840445.1 Pseudonocardiales bacterium | reverse complement strand
GTTTCAAACTCGTACCGACAGTGCGCCTCCCACAACGCGGCAAGATCGTAAGCGGCCATCGTCAGCACCTTCCTCCTGGAGTTCCCAGCCTACGGTCAACCAGCACTTACTCCCACACGACTGGCGGAGATGCGGTATTCGAAGCGTGCGGTATGCGTCTGCGATGTTCAGCGGCCGATTTTGAACGCGTGACGGCCGCTTGAGCCTCCGTGCGGACTTGAGCGCGCGCACGGGTAGAAGTTCGCTCATTGGGCGACACACGGCAGTCCGACTCAAGAGGCGATGGTGGTGTGCTCGATGAGTCGCTTCGATGGGCCCACACTCGGTCGAAGGGCTCGGTCCCGGCACCGAGAATTCACCTTCCAGTCACCGACGCGGTGAGGCCGCCACGACGCAATGACGGTGCACCCCAAGGCAACACATCCGTTCCCGGCCGAGGCCACGCGCACCACATCCGACGCTGCGGGCGCCCGCGGATAGTCGTTACGCTGCCGCCGACACTGCATGCGTGCATGATGTCATCACTATGTTTGACGTCGAGCGTCGAAAGCATCGGCGTCGTTGGGGGGTACCAAATGAAGTTCGACATGCGGATGCGGCGGTTCGCGATCGCGCGACGCGCCGGGGTCCTCGCGGCAACGGTGTCGCTGATCATGGCCGCCTTCGTGGTGGGGGTACCAACTCAAGCCGTCGGCGCCGGGATGCAAACCCCGAGCCTGGCGCCGTACTTCAGTCAGCAGCGGCCCGACCGGGACGGCGACGGCCTGTACGACGATGACGAAACCGGCGTGTACGGAACGGACCCCGACAATCCCGACACCGATGGCGACGGGTCCGATGACGGTCAGGAGGTCTACGACGGGACCGACCCGTTGAGTCCGAACGAGCCTCAGCCCTTGATCCAGTGCCCGTTCGGGCAGACGGCACCGTACGGCCAGTGTCCGACGACCGCCGAGCCGAAGCCCTAGTCAGCGCGTCGGCGGAGGCGCAGGCTGTTGCTCACCACGAACACCGAGTTGAAGGCGTCGTGCCAAATACTAATCGACGAATCTGATGTGCATGCAGGTCTTTTCACTCACATCTACTCCCACACAACTGGCGGAGATGCAATATTCGAATTGTGCAGTATTTGTTCGCGCAGGTTAGTGCCCTTCATTGACTCCACCGGACACGACAACGGCACCCACCGCGAAATCATCGCTCGTCGCCCAGGCCACATGGTCCGCGTTGATGTCAAGAAGGTCGGGCGAAATCCCGACGGCGGGCGCTGGGCGTGAAGCGGTGGGCCACTGAAGCATTCGGATGAATAATCCATCGCAGGTGAACGCGGCTGCTCTTAGTCGAGGTTCAGGATTGACCGCATGCCGTGCAACTGGAGGTGCGGGCCGACGAGGCATCTAGCCTCAAAATGGCTAACTGCACCAGGGCAGGCATTCATTGGGGCCCACGATCGCGGGCGGCATGGGAGGCGGAGGACCCACCGGCGGGGGTGGGTTGGGGCCCTCATAGATGCCTTGACCTTGATTGGCTTGGTCAGGGGCCACGTGATAGTAGGTGTGGCAGACATTCATGTCCCACGTCACCGGGGCGTAAACGTGATTCTGGGTCAAGTGGAACAACGAATCCCCTGGGCACCAGTGATTCGGTCCGTAGCACCGACCGTCGACCCTGGTGGCAGGCGCGCAATCGTCATCCGCGTGGGCGATGCCGACACCTAGACCGGTCAGACCCAAGCCGCCAGATACCAAAACAGTCGTTGCGAACCCCACGATTACTCGCTTCATGAACCTGGGACCATTCTGCTCGGCACCACCGCTACCGACCGCATTGCTACGGATCACCATCCAGTCCCCCAAAATCGTTGGCCCCGACCCGATGTCGACGCTAATGAACCACGGCGGAGGAAGGAATAAGGAATATCCCTACGAAGTGAGTTACCGCGTTCCGCTATGGCTCGGTTCGATGGACCAATCGCCGGGCCAGTTGACTGCGGGATTGGATGTCGAGTTTGCGGTAGACGCGATACAGGTTGACGTCGACGGTCTTCGGGCTGATGAACAGCGCCGTGGCGATCTCGCGGTTGGTCATCCCCGATGCCGCCAGCTCGGCCACCCGCTGCTCCGACGGAGTCAGCTGCTGCGCGGTGCGCCCGCTCGGGCCGACGTTGGTTCGGACCAGCTCCCCGCGAACCCGGTCTGCCCACAGCGTGGTTTGCAGGCCCTCGAAGGTTTGCAGCGCCTCGCCGAGACTGGCTGTGGCGGGGCTTTTTTGGCGTTGCCGGCGCTGGAGTTGGCCGAGCAGGAGTTGGGTCCGCGCACGCTCGAACGGCATGAGCAGGCGCTTGTGCTCAACCATTGCTCGTTCGACGGCGTCTACCGCCGCGTCGAGATCACCCTGAGCGGCCAGCAGCATGCTGCGACAGCGAGCACCGACAGCCAGCATCCAGGCCCTGTCAAGCCGGGAACCGTTGCGCTCCAACGTGTCGATCAGCGGCTCAGCCTCGGCGAGCCGGCCCAACTGGATCATGGCCTCGACGATGTCGGGCACGAACGACGCGGCCACGATCTCCGTCGCCTCCGGTGCGGCGTCGAGGTGCGATAGCAGAGGTTGGAGTGCGGTCAGCGCCTCCTGATAGTTGCCTAGCGACACTTCCAGAAACCCCAGGATGGTGATGGGCCATTCCGCCAACCGGTAGGAGCCGCAGCGCCGGCTGGCCGCCAAAGCCCCGGCAAGGTCACGACGAGCGTCGTCTTCGCGGCCGCCGTACGCGGTAGCCGCGGCCCGGATCGTCAGCGCCACGGACAGTGATACGTCCCCACCCAACTGCATCGCGCGTTCCACAGCGTCCTCGGCGACGAGCATCGCCTCGACCAGGTCGCCCCGCCAGATCGCTACCAGAACGGCATGAAACGCGACGTACAAGAGGCCGCTCTCGTCGCCGTGCTCGAGGCAGCGGCGCCGGATGGACAGCAACTCGTCATGTGCCGAATCAAGCTGCCCGGTCCAGCCCAGCATCATGGCGTTTTGCATGCCGGGGCGGAATGGCAGCGGAATACTCGGGTGGCGCCCTTCCATCTCCAGCGCGCGTCGCAGGCTGGGCTCATCGATGACGTCGCCGCGCATGAAGTGCATGATGACCCGCAAGCCCAGTGCCTGACTCAGAAGATCAGGTTGCCCGAGGGACTCGGCACGCAGAACGGCGTCCTCGATGGTGTCCACGGCGGTACCGAGGTGACCAGAGTTCAACAACGCCCACGACAACGCCACCAGCGTCTGGACCTGCAACGTGAGATTGTCTTCGGCCTCGCCGAGCGCCCGTTGCAGCAGGTCCGCCGCCTCGACGAAGTTCTGGTCGAACACCCGCACCAAGGCAAGCTGGCACATCGCTTGGGCACGCAGCATCCCTGGTGCCAACCGCTGGATCGCCGCGCCAAGGAGG
>JAVEEN010000248.1 GCA_030840445.1 Pseudonocardiales bacterium | reverse complement strand
CGAACCGGTGTACGGGCTGCAGCGTCGGCTCCCCCACAGGCGGTCGTTAGCGCAGCCCGTGCTCATCTGCCCAGGCGGACACTGCCGCCGCGATCTCGTTCGGACGATCCTCCGGAGCGTGGTGCCCGGCCTGACCGCAGGCGACGATTTCCAGCGAGGCGATGTGAGTCGCGCACCAGTCGGCCATTTCCTTGCCGATCAGCAGCGACGGCGCGCCCTCGAAGGTCATGAGCAACTTCGGCACGTCCGAGCTAACCGCCAGCCAGGCGTCGTAGGTTTCGATGCGGGCAACCAGTCCGGCAGGTTCGCCGCCGAGGGGAAGCTGGCGCGCCCAGGCAAGAATGGGGCGGCGGCTGCCCGGAGTCGGGAATGGTTCAAGATATGCCTGCATGTCCAAGTCGCTCACCGGGGTGAGGACGCCACCCCCAGTGAACGCCCCACGGAGGAATAGATTCTGCTCGAGCACCATGGCTTCGCCTGCGCCGGGAGTCCGAATCGCCTCCCACCGTTGGCGCGCCTGCGGTGAAAGCTCTTCCCACGCCATTGGTTTGACAACGCTCTCCAGAAACGCAATGCCGAGTACCCGTTCGGGGTGGCGGGCCGCCCAGTCGAAGGCGAGCGCGCCGCCCCAGTCGTGACCGACCAGGATCACCCGGTCCAGATGGAGGGCATCAAACCAGGCGTCGAGGTAGCGGGCGTGGTCAGCGAAGCTGTACGCGACGTCCGGCTTTCCAGATCGGCCCATTCCGATGAGGTCGGGTGCCAGCAGCCGCCGACTACCCAGGTTGGGGATCACGTTGCGCCACAGGTGCGACGAGCCTGGATTGCCGTGGAGAAGGACCATGGCTGTCCCACTGCCTGACTCCCGGTAGTAGATGGTCGAATCGAGGGCATCGATGGTGGGCACGACATGTCCCTTCGTCGGTGGACGGGTGTGGTCAGTTGACATTCCGGTAGGTCACCGGGGCGGCCCTACTTCGTGGCGGCAGTATTCGGGTCACTGTCCGCAAATCCCATTACGCGGTGCCGGATAGCTTGTCGTTCGTGTCGCGCCGACACCGGTGAGCCGGTCATCGACGGTGAGCTGTCGCGAGCCACGACGGGATATCAACGCTATGTGGTTCGCCGGGCAGTGCACCCGCCATGGCGACCCGCTCGAGGTCGTCGAGGACCCAACCGTCAGTGAACGCCTCTCGCATCTCGGTTTCGGTGAGCCGGCGAGGACCCTGGCTTCCCGTTGCGATGTCGCTGATTGCCAATACGTGAAGGCGGGCTCCGCCACGACTGGCGCGGTGCAGGGAAGCAAGATAGCGGGCCTGGTCGGTGTTGGCGAAAGTGTGGAACAACCCGGAGTCGATGATGGTCTCGAACCGATCCTGGTACGCGGTTAGCTCCAGCGCGTCGGCGACCGCCAACTCAATGGTCAGGCGAAGCTGCTCAGCCTTGCTGCGAGCGTGGGCTATCGCGGACGGCGCTGCGTCGAGCCCCGTCACGGTGTATCCCTGTTTGGCCAGATAGAGAGCGTTGTCGCCGGTGCCGCAGCCGGCGTCGAGTACCGTGCCGGTGATGGCGCCGCGACGGTCGAGTTCGACCAGCATGGGTTGCGGGCTGCCGATGTCCCATCCTGCGCCAGAGACCGGGTTACCGTCCGGTTGCTGGGCCCGGTAGATGCCCTCGAAGTACTGGTTGGAGGTCACGGCGTCTCCCGCTAGAAGATTCTTATGTCTGAATAGTTCAGATTGCAGAACTATATCATGCTTGCCAACCCGAGCCGGTGGAGGTCAGATCGATGACGCGACGAGAGAGCGCTCCTACGTCGATGGGCGTGCCTCCAGGCGCCGCGCTCGGTGCCGAGGAACTGCTTGAGCTCCAAGCGTTGGTCCCGTTGCTGGCCAACCATTTCAAGCGTGCGCACGCCGACATGCCACCACAGTTGCGTGCGGACTTCGTTGACGCTGGTTTGGGAAATCGGCACGGCGCCGTGCTGGCCCGATTGCTCTACACGGGACCGGTCTCGGTGGGGGAATTAGCCCGACAACTCGGCCTCGGTTTGACGAATGCCAGCCAGCTGACCGCGGACCTCGATCACGCCGGATATGTCGAACGCCACACCGACCCCGCTGATCGCCGTCGCACGCTGGTGTCGCTGCAGACCGCGCGGCGCGCCGACGTGGAGCGATTCGTGGCGCGTCGCACTGCGCCGCTGGCTCGGGCGCTGGGGCAACTGACTGTCGCGCAGCGGAGCGGGTTCCTCGCCGGACTACGCGCCTGGGCTAGTGCGATCGAGGTCTGATCGGAGGTCTTGGCCTCGACAGCTCGGGCCGGGCGATGTGCGGCAGGAGTGTCGAAGCTCCCCGGTTAGTGGAAGCATTCCGCGCCCTTGTTCCGGCGGCACCTACTGCGATTCAGCAATCCCGAGTTCGCGTAGCCGGGCGTGGTAGACGTCGACATTGGCGAGTTTGATGTCTTCGTAGCCGCGGACGATGTCGGTAAGGGAGGCGATCGTCACGGCCCGGTCGTAGTTGGCGGTGTCCAGCTCGGTAGCCAGCCGGGACACGATGCTCGCGTACTCCGCCAGCAGGCCGCGCTCGACCTTGCGCACGTGGGCGTAGCCGAACGGATCGAACTTGGTGCCGCGCAGCCGTTTCCCCTTCGCGAGGATGCGCAATGCGACGTGGCTCCGTGGGCCGAGGCCGATCTTCTTCTTCCGTCCGACTGCTCGCAGTACGGGCGGGTGGAGTTTGTAGGTCAGGTTCCCGCCGGCCGGGATCTCCGACTGCACGTACTCGATGAATTCCGGGTCGGT
>JAVEEN010000243.1 GCA_030840445.1 Pseudonocardiales bacterium | reverse complement strand
GCCCTAGAGGTGACCGATGAGCAATGGCGTCAGGTCATGGACATCAACGTCGACGCGGTATGGATGAGCTGCCAGATCTTCGGTCGGCACATGGTGGATCGCGGCCGCGGCAGCATCGTCAATATCGGGTCGATGTCGGCCCAGATCGTGAACCGACCGCAATGGCAGCCCGGGTACAACGCCTCGAAGGCCGCGGTGCATCACCTCACCCGCAGCCTGGCCGCCGAGTGGGCACCCGCCGGAGTGCGGGTGAACGCCCTGGCGCCCGGATACATCAAGACCGACATGGCACCCGTCGACGATCCGAAATTCCGTCGGCACTGGATCGAGGACACCCCGCAACAGCGCTACGCCACGCCGGACGAACTGGGTCCGGCCATCGTCTACCTGGCCAGCGATGCCTCGAGCTTCATGACCGGTTCGATCCTGGTCATCGACGGTGGTTACTCGGTCTTCTGACCGGCCTGGATGACGGACCGTCGTGACCTAGCGGCACTCCGAGGCGCCGAAGGAGGCAATTCGTCCAGGATCGAGCTCAACTCGCGGACGATTGGTGCTCGCGTACTAGTCTGGGTAGATGCCCGACGCCGAGCCGGAAAACACCGCTGCGCACCGAGGTACGGCCGAGTTGGACGCGGTGGACCGCCAGATCGTGCACGCCCTACGGTCCAACGGTCGGTTGTCGATGCGGGCATTGGCCGAACAGCTGCACATCTCCCGGGCGGGCGCCTACGTCCGGGTGGAGCGCCTGCACCGTGAGGGCGTCATCACCGGTTACTCCGCGACCGTCGATCCCGAGCGGTACGGCTATGGGCTGGCGGCCTACGTGTACCTCAAGATCAGCCAGCACTCGTGGAAGTCCGTTCGCCACCAGATCCTGGCCACGCCCGAGGTCGAGCATGCCGCGCTGGTATCGGGGGAAAACGACCTGGTGCTGCTGGTCCGGACCCGCGACGCCGTGAGCCTGCGGGAGCTGGTCCTCGATCGGCTGCAGGCCATGCCTGACGTGCTGTCGACCCAGACCGTCCTGATCTTCGACGAGTTGCCCCGGCGTAGCTAGGGTGACCGCCATGACGGCGACCCCTTCAGCGCTTTCCGATGGCCAGATCTCAGCCGCCCTGGCTTCGGCCGAGCCCGGCTCCTTCTGGTTGCAGGACCCGTCCCGGCCGGCGCCGGAGCCGGGACTGGGCGCGTCCCTGGGGTGCGACCTGGCCGTGGTCGGGGGCGGTTACTCGGGATTGTGGACGGCGCTGCGAGCCAAGGAGCGAGACGCCGCGGCACGCGTGGTGCTGCTCGAGGCGCGGCGGGTGGGTTGGGCCGCATCGGGGCGCAACGGCGGATTCTGTGCCGCGAGCCTGACCCATGGATATTCCAACGGTCTGGCCCGTTTCCCGGACGAGCTGGCGCAGCTTCAGCGATTGGGACGAGAAAACCTCGATGGCATAGCGGCGACCCTGGCGCGCCACGGCCTCAACGCCGAGTTCGAACGTTCCGGCGAACTGATGGTTGCCGTGCAGCCGTGGCAGGTCGACGCGCTGCGCGAGGAGGTGGCACTGCGCCCCGCCGAGGACGCCGTCCGCTTCCTGGACGAGGCGGCCGTGCGAGCCGAGGTGCACTCGCCGACCTACCTGGCCGCGGCCCATGATCCAGCCGGATCTGCCTTGGTCCATCCGGCAAAGCTCGCGTGGGAACTGAAACGCGCCTGTCTCTCTTCAGGTGTGGAGATCTTCGAACACACACCGGTCATCGGGCTGGGCCGCGACTCGGCCGGAGTCGTGTTGCGCACCGACCACGGTCGGGTCAGCGCCGCCAAAGCTGCCCTGGCCACCAACGTGTTCCCGTCGTTGCTTCGCCGGGTCCGCCCGTTCATCGTTCCGGTCTATGACTATGCGTTGGTGACCGAGCCGCTGAGTCCGGACCAACTGGCCGGCATCGGCTGGCGTTCCCGGCAGGGCATCGGCGACGCCGCCAACCAGTTCCACTACTACCGGCTGACCCCTGACAACCGCATCCTGTGGGGCGGCTATGACGCCGTGTACTACTTCGGCAAGCGGGTTCGCGACGAGTACGACCATCGGGTCTCCACCTACCGCCGGCTGGCCAGGCACTTCTTCACGACATTTCCTCAGCTCGAGGGGCTGCGGTTCACCCACCGCTGGGGAGGGGCCATCGACGCATCCACTCGCTTCTGCGCTTTCTTCGGTACCGCTATGGGAAACCGGGTCGCCTACGCCACCGGCTATACCGGTTTGGGGGTCGGGGCAAGCCGCTTCGGAGCGGACGTGATGCTCGACCTGCTCGCCGGCCGGCCGACCGAACGGACCGAACTTCAGATGGTGCGGTCCAGACCCAAGCCGTTCCCGCCCGAGCCGGTGAGTTACCTCGGTATCCAGGCAACCCGGTGGTCATTGGACCAGGCCGACCGCCACCAGGGCCGTCGAAACGCCTGGCTGCGCACACTGGACCGGTTGGGCGTCGGCTTCGACTCCTGATCCGGGCAGGCGCAGTCGTCCCCGAGCGCGCTCAGAGGTCGACGTGCGCGGCCGCCTTCAGCGACCGCGCAGAGCCACCCGCTCAGAGATCGACCTGAGAGCCCATGACCACGGTCCGGTCCTCCGGTAAGCCGAAGTACTCCGATGGGCGGGCCGCGTTGTGGGCCAAGCCGATGAACAACCGTTTACGCCAGACACTCATACCGGGGCCGTCACCACAGCGGATGGTGATCCTGGAGAGGAAGTAGGTTGCCTGGTTCGGATCGATGTCCAATTCCGGGGCGAGGTCCCGGACACCTGCGAGGGTCTGCGGAATGTTCTGCTCGTCCTGGAAGCCGTAGCGGATGGTGACGTGCGCGATGCCGTCGTCGAGGAATCCGAGATTATCGACGCTCACACGCTCGTCGGGCGGCACATGCGGGACATTCTCCGACTGCACCGATACGATGATCACCCGCTCATGCAGCACGTGATTGTGCTCGACGTTGGCGCGCAGGGCCAGTGGCGTCGTCTCCTTGGTGGGGTGCGGGAAGACCGCGGTGCCCGGCACCCGCTGGATCTGCTGTTCGTGCAGCTGCTCGACGAAGGCCGGCAACAGTCCTTCCAGTTCCTTGCGCCGAGCCGTGATGATGAGCCGTCCTCGCTGCCAGGTCATCATCACGGTGAAGACCGCCGCGGCGATCAGCAGCGGCAGCCAACCACCATGGGTGACCTTGGTCAGGTTGGCGGCGAAGTACGTGACCTCGGCGCCCCCGAAGACGACCGCCGCGAGAACCAGCTTCCACGGCGCCCAGTTCCACAAGGTGGCGGCCACGACGAGGAACAGCGTGGTGGTGATGATCAACGTTCCGGTCACGGCGACCCCGTACGCCGTGGCGAGCCGCGCCGAGGTCCGGAAGGTCAGCATGATCACGACCACGCCCAGGAACAGCAACCAGTTCACCGCGGGCACGTAGATCTGACCGCTCTCACGGGTGGAGGTCTGGCGGATGGTCAGATATGGCAGGAATCCGAGTCGTACCGCCTGCCGGGAGACCGAGAAGGCTCCGGAGATGACGGCCTGGGACGCGATCACGGTCGCCATCGCGGCCAGCGCGACCATCGGGATCCTGGCCCAACCGGGCACCAGCAGGAAGAAGGGGTTTTCGATTGCCGACGGCTGGTGCAGGATCAGCGCACCCTGGCCCAGGTAGTTGATGGTCAAGGCCGGGAAGACCACGGCGAACCAGGCCCGCCGGATGGGCGGCCGGCCGAAGTGACCCATGTCCGCGTACAGGGCTTCGGCGCCGGTGATGGCCAGCACCACCGCTCCCATTGCGATGAACGCCGTATAGGGGTGATCACCGATGAAGCTCACCACGTAGGTCGGCGATAGCGCCTTGAGGATGCCGGGATATTTGACGATCTCGGGCAGGCCGATCAAGGTGATCGTGGCGAACCAGATGATCATCACCGGTCCGAAGAACCGGCCGACCTGGTGCGTGCCCCAGCGTTGTGCGCAGAACAGGATCACCACGATGAGCAGTCCCAATGGCAGGGCCAGGTGGGACGACCCGGGCGCGGCCACCTTGAGCCCCTCCATGGCCGACAGCACGGAGATGGCCGGGGTGATCAGGCTGTCGCCGTAGAACAAGGAAGCGCCGAAGACTCCGAGTGCCATGAAGATCGCGGTGCGGCGGCCGGTACTGCCCAGCGTTCGGCGCACCAGTGCGGCCAGGGCCATCACCCCGCCTTCGCCGTCGTTGTCGGCACGCAGGATGAACACCACGTACTTGACGGACACGACCAGCGTGATCGACCAGAAGACCAGGGAGATCACGCCGTAGACATCCGCCGGGCTCGGGCTCACAGCGTGGTTGTCGATCGCGAACACCGTCTGTAGGGCATACAGCGGGCTGGTGCCGATGTCGCCGTACACCACTCCGAGCGCGCCGAGGGCCAGGCCGATCCAGCCGGCACCGTGGTGACGGCGGTCCGGCGCGGGGGCAGCGGCGTCGGCTGGTGTTGCCGCCTGATCCACGGATTCGGTCATTGCTCGAGTCTGCACGGCATGGGTGCCCGGGATGCCGCCGGGATGCCGCCGCGATGCCGCCGGGATACCGGGCTGGACGTCGTGAGGAGGGCGAGCGATGCTGTTCAGGTGGAATCCGCGCCGCTCCAGGCGGTCGATGAGGAGCTGTCCGACGTCGTTCGGGCGGCAGCCATGCTGGTGCCGAAGGTGGCGCGGCTGATCGATCGTTGTACTTCGGAGTCTGACCCCGGGCGTGAGCTGGCGCGGGCGTGCGGCGAGGTCTCATCCGTTCACGTAGCGCTGCAGCTGCGACTGGAGGCCCTGCCGAGAACCAGCCTGGTGCTCAGCATCGAGCGTTTACTCAATTACCAGCTGCAGATTCTCAGACAGGCCTCGGCGCTGGCGTTCCGGCCACGCGACCACGCCTGGTACCGGCTCGCGGCCCGCTACGACAGCTGGGGGGATCCGGCCGACGAACTCATCCGGCTGGCTGCCCGCTTGTGCAGCGCCGCCCCCGCTCAGTAATACCTCAGAAGCTCTAGCACCTCAGTGGGCACCGCGCCTCAGACGGCGCAGCCGTCCGGGCCGCAGGCCGCATCGTCGGTGCCGTTGCCGGCTCCGATGAAGGTCAGCGGATGGCTTTCGGCCCACGCCTGCTGGAGAGCCCCCAGCAGCTGGTCGGCGGGCTGAGCTCCCGATACCCCGTACTTGCGGTCGATCACGAAGAACGGCACTCCGGAGATGCCCAGCGCGGCGGCCTCGGACTCATCGTCGCGGACGGCCGCTGCATACCGCTGATCGGCGAGCGCCTCCCGCACCTCGTCGGCATCGAGTCCCGCCTCGGCCGCCAGTCGGACCAGCACCTCAGGATCGCCGACCGCGGCCCCTTCGGTGAAATAGGCTTTCATGAGGCGCTCCTTGACCTCGTGTTGCCGGCCCCGCTCCAGACCGAGGTGGATCACCTGGTGGGCGTTGAAGGTATTGGCCGGCAGAGCTTTCTCGAAATGGAACTCCAGGCCCTCTGCGGCCGCTGTGGCGGTCATCGAATCGAGCAGCTGCTTGGTCTCGGTGCGCGAGCGCCCGAATTTCGCGGCGACTCGTCCCAGGTAGTCGCCGGCCTCGCCGGCCGCTGCCGACCGGGTACCCGGGTCTAGTTCGAAGCTCTTCCAGTCGAGTTCTATCTGATCGGCCTGGGGGAAGCGCTGCAACGCGGCCTCGAACCGGCGCTTACCGATGTAGCACCACGGACAGACCACGTCGGACCAGATCTCGACCTTCATGCGCACCTCTCGCAAACCAATGTGACCTAAGCGAACTTGTTGATAGTCCAGACAACGCCCGGACGGTGGCGAGCATTCCAGCTTCTCAGCGTGGCGCCGAAGGCAGGCTGTACAGGTCCAACCGGCGAACCAGGGAATCGACCATGTCCGGTTCCACCCCGCGTTCGGACCTGGCTTCGAGTAGTTCCTCGCGGGCTGCCGTGAGCATCCGCTGCAGCCCGAGCACGAACTGCGCATGGTCGAGTTTGAGGTCCTGGCCGATGCCGTGTTGCGCATCGCCGGACAGTTGAGGGCGTAGCCGGGACAGCAGATCGGTCGGAAAGGCGTTCAACCGATCCCACACGTCGACGTGGAATTCGACTTCGTCCTGCAGGTGATTCAGCGCCTCGGCCGCCGCCTGCGCCGACCGCTCGATCAGCGCGGCCTCGGCCTCGTCTCCGTCGTTGTCCAGCGCGCGCACCTTCAACAACCTGACCAGACTGGGCAGGGTCACGCCCTGCAGCACGAGGGTAACCAGGACGACCGCGAAGGCGATGAACAGGATGCGGTTGCGCGCCGGGAACTCAGCCCCGGTGTCGACAGTCGTCGGGATGGCCAGGGCCAGCGCAACCGTGGCCACGCCGCGCATCCCCGCCCACCAGACCACCACCGTCTCGCGCCAACCGATCGGCACGTCGGCACCCCGCTGGCGTTGCAACCGCCTGGATTCGGTCTGCCCACTCAGGGCATCGTCCAACGCGGCCATCTGCAGTTTCCGGTAGAAGCGCTTGGTGATCAGCACCGAGGGCAGCAGGTACAGCAACCGGACGACCACCACCACCCCGACCACCGCCGCCGTCTCACCGACCAGTTCAGTCCAAGGCACATCCAGGGCTTGGAACGCCGTCTGGAACTCCAGGCCGACCAGGCCGAAGGCGATGCCGGTCACGAGTGTCTCGGTCATCGACCAGAAGACGTCGGTGGTCAGCCTGCCCTGCGCGTCACCGGCGTCCACCGGGCGCGACACCGAGTAGAGCGTGTAGGCCAGCACCGCAAGCACGCCCGATCCGTGGATCTCCTCGGCGGCCACGTAGGCCGCGGTCGGAGCCAGGATCGAGATCAGCACCTGTGGCCGCGGATCGGAACGGCCCAGTAGTCCGATCAGCCTCGTGACGCCCCAACCGAAGACGAATCCCACCACCAGCGCGACGACGGCTGCGAGCAGCAGCTTGAGGGCGGCATCGCCCGGTGAGAAGCTGCCCCCGACGACCGCGGCGATGGCCACCTGGTACAGAACCAGCGCGGCGACGTCATTGAACAGGCCCTCGCCTTCGAGCATCGACACCAGGCGCCGCGGCAGATGTAGCTTGCTGGCGATGGCCGTCGCCGCGACCGGATCTGGTGGCGAAACGAGGGCGCCGAGCGCTACAGCGCCGGCGATCGAGATGCCGGGGACGACCTTGGAGGCCACGAATGCCACGGCAGCCGTGGTGACGACGACCAGGGCCACCGCGAGCAGCAGGATCGGTCGGGCATTGGCCGCCCATTGCCGCCAGGACGTCCGTCGCGCCGCGGCGTAGAGCAGGGGCGGCAGCACGATGGGCAGGATCAGGTCGGGTTCGACGTGCACCTGCGGCACCTGCGGTATCGCTGCGAGCAGGATTCCGAAGACCGTGACCAATACCGGCCAAGGCAGATTGATCCGACCTGACACCGGGATGAAGATCGCCGTCGCCAGAATTACTGCGGCCACCAAGCCGAGCTGTTCCATGCTCGACCTCCGCCGCCTCGGATCCGTGCGCTCAAATCTACCCGGCGATGGTTGTGCGCAGCCGCGTCAAGCTCAACCGCTTCCCAATCCCGGCGACCCGGATCGAGGCGCTCGTCGGTGAGGAACACGGTCCGCAGACAACTCAGGTCGTAGCGGCTCCGGATCGCACCGTCCGGGTCGGCGCCCTCGAGCTCGCGAATCGCGGCGGGTGTGGTGATCAACGTCTTGACGCCGTACTCGGCGGCCACCCGCCAGTACGCCCCGGCGTCCGGCGTACCCAGCGGTTTGCGCGCGTAGAGCACCGTTGTCGCGCCGGTCAACAGCGGCGCGTAGACGAGGTAGGAGTGTCCGACGGCCGAGCCGATATCGGCGGCCGTGAAGAGCACCTCGCCTGGTCCGATGTCATAGATATGGGTCATGGACCAGCGCAACGCGACGGCGTGACCGCCGTTGTCCCGGACGGTGCGCTGGAGTTTGCCGTTGGCTGACGAGGTATGGAGGACATAGAGCGGGTCGGTGGCCGCCACCTCGACGCACTCGGTGGGTTGGATAGCCGAGGATCGCATCAGGCTGGTGTAATCCAGCTCGGACTCACCCAGCGGCGCATCCGATTGCGGGCGTTGCACCATCACGCACCGCTCGGGTTTGTGGGCCGAGAGCGTGAGGGCCTGGTCCAAGGTCGGTTTGTACCCGGACATCGGCGTCGGATCGATGCCGCGGGAGACCGATACGACGACCTTCGGCTGCGCGTCGTCGATGCGGAACGCGAGTTCGGATGGTGCCAATTCCCCGCTGGCGACGCAGTGAACGGCACCGAGCCGGGCGCAGGCAAGCATCGCAATAACTGTTTCGGCGATCATCGGGAGGTAGAGGAGTACCCGGTCACCTTTGACCACGCCCAGGGCGCGAAGCACCCCGGCGAACTTCGCGGTCCGCTCGGTCAGGTCCGCGTAGCTGTACTGCCTCTTGAAACCGGTGACGGGGGAGTCGTAGATCAGCGCGACCTGTTCGGCGCGTCCGAGTGCCACGTGCCGGTCCAGGGCGTTGAAGCAAGTGTTGAGGGTGCCGTCGGGAAACCATCGTGACTGCGCTGCGTCCTGTCGATCCACGATGCCAGCCGGCGTGTCGATCCAGTGCACATCCTTTGCGGCGGCTCGCCAGAACGTTTCCGGGTCCTCGACGCTCTGCCGATACGCCTCGGCATAACCAGGCACGCCGGAACCACTCACAATGTGGCTCCCTCCGCGGCGACGGGCGGCATTCCCGGACTCGCCCCGGTGACGGGAGGCGCTGCCCGGTCGGCATAGTCACCTCGCTGCCGAATCGTGAAGAACGATAGTGCAGCGGCCACGCAGAGTGCACCGGCGGTGAGCCACGCGATCCGGTAGTCGCCGGTCTGAGCCCGGACGGCACCGGCGAAGGAGGCCGCGACCCCCGCGCCGATCATGTGCGAGGCAAACACCCAGCCGAACACCACTGCGGAGCTTTGGACGCCGAAGTGTTCTCGGCACAGGGCAACCGTCGGCGGCACGGTAGCCACCCAGTCCAGGCCGTAGAAGATGATGAACAGGAACAGCGGTGGATCGACGGTCGAACCAAGCACGGACGGGACGATGAGCAGCGACAGCCCGCGCAGGCCGTAGTAGGCCATCAACAGGTTGCGGGGATCCATCCGATCGGTCAGCCACCCTGAGCCGACGGTGCCCACTATGTCGAAGATGCCGATCAGGGCCAGCAGGTTTGCCGCGGTGGTCGGCGGCATGCCGTGGTCGTGTGCGGCCGGAATGAAATGCGATCCGATCAGGCCGTTGGTGGACCAGCCACAGATGAAGAAGGTCCCCATCAGAACCCAGAACGTCCAACTGCGCGAGGCCTTGAACAGCGTGCTGACGGCGAGCCGAGCCGGCCGGTCCGTGGTGTCCGCGACTGGACGGGGATCGTCGTCGGAGGCACCGTAAGCCCGGATCCCGACCGAGTCCGGGGTGTCGGCCAGCAGCCAGAGCACCAGCGGCACCAGGAGCAGGGCGAAGGCGGCGACCACGGCGACCGCGGTGCGCCAGCCATGGTGGGCGATCAGTTGGGCCATCAGGGGCAGAAAGACCAGCTGCCCGGTGGAGGAGGCCGCGGAGAAGATGCCGGTGACCAGGCCACGGCGCTCGACGAACCAGCGGTTGGCGATGATGGCACCGAAGACGAGGGCCATCGAACCGGTCCCGGCGCCGATGAGGAAACCCCAGGCCAGTACAAGCTGCCACGACTGGCGCATCACGATGGTGGCCAGACAGCCGAGCACGACCAGGCTCAGCGACATCGCGACGATCTGCTTGATGCCGAATTTCTGCATCAGGGCGGCCGCGAACGGTGCAGTCAGGCCGTAGATGACCAGGTTCACGGTGATGGCGAATGACGTGGTGGACCGTGTCCAACCGAATTCGTGTTCGAGTGGTTCGAGCAGCACACCGGTCGAGGAACGGAATGCCGCCGAGGCGATCAGGGCGAGAAAGGTGACGCCCGCGATGATCCAGGCGCGATGCAGCCGCCGACGGGGTCGGTTGGATTGTTGAACCGTGGTCACCGGTCAATCATGGCGTGTCAGCTCGGTCATCATCAGCTCAATAACGGCCGACTGTCGTCGAGATCCAGCCGGGCGGCCGGATCCCAGCCGAGGGTGGGCGGCAGAATTTCCTCGAACGTGAGCAGCCACCGTTTGGTCTCCAGGCCGTACGGGCTGGATCCCGGCCGCCGTTCGCCGGGCGTCTCGCGATGCCCGCCGCTGTAACCACCCAATCCGGTCGCCGCGAGCACCCGGTGACAGCCGACGACGATCGGCAGCGGGTTCGCGCCCATGATGGCGCCGATACCGCGGGCCGGCACGCCGCGGCCGCTGCGGGTCGCAAGCCGGCCGTAGGTGATGGCCTGCCCGAAACCCACCGTGTCGTGAAGGGTGCGCAGGACGGACTGGGTGGTGCCTCTGGTCAACCGCCAGTCCACGACGAGATCGAACTCTCGCCGGGTCCCGGCGAAGTACTCGGCCAGCTGGCTGAGCACCGGTGTGGTCCTGGCGAGCTGCTCAGTCGGGTCGGTGCTCGGGGGCGGCGGCCCCACGCCAGAAACCGGGCCTGGTCGTGCGAGTAGTCGAGCCGGCTCACCCCAGCTGACTGCGAGCAGGCCGACCTCGCTCACCGCAACGCTCAGGCGGCCGACCTGGGTGTCCAGGCATGCGACCGCGATGTCACCTACGACATCGGCCTTCATCATGGACCCAGTGTGCTCGCGAGGTCCGACAATGAGATCACCTGCCGGTTGGCGGAGCGTCAGGCCGAGAGTCAGGGCCGTCGTGGGATGAGTGACTTTTTATACCGGGGTGCCCAGCGTGTCACTGGTCGCGTTTGCGCGGCCCGCCTTGGAGGACACCCCGCCTCGGACGACACCCCGCCTCGGACGACACCCCGCCTCGGACGACACCCCGCCTCGGACGACACCCCGCCTCGGACGACA
>JAVEEN010000239.1 GCA_030840445.1 Pseudonocardiales bacterium | reverse complement strand
ACGTCACCTCTCGTGTGTTGTCGAACGAGTCAAGCAGGACACAACGCGTGTTGATATCCGTCGAGCGCCCTGGCGCTGTCCGAATCGCGCCGCGCCGAATCCCGCCAGTGGTGTCTCTGCCGGGCGGTCCGGTCAGCAGCCAAGCAGGCCCGGTTGCGTCCACGCGGCGGCACACCAGTGCGGCGGTCGCCGAGTCCTACCAATTCCTCGACCTCCTCGACGTCGACGGTTGCGTTAATGGGCTGCGGCGGAAGGTGGCGCTGACCTTGCGCATACCCACTCTTCGTCAAGGGCCTCGGAGTGCTTGCATCTCCGCGACCTCACGGGCTGATCGCGTCGAACGCCGCGTTGCGCCGCCCGCTGGTCAAGAGTCGTCGGTTGGTAGTTCTCACGGGCGGCGGACTTACACGGACAGGATTCTGCAGTAGCGACTTGCGCGGACCGGCAGAGTCGTCTGGACGCTTCGAATCAGCTTGCGAAGCCGATGTTCTGCCATGAACTACATCGGCGAGGAAGCTTGCAGATGGCCAGCATCCGGCGCCACCTAGATCATCGACATCGGGAGCGGTAGGCGAGCGGATACGCTCGTCGCGTGCTGCTCTCCGATCGCGACCTCAGAGCCGAAATCGCCGCCGGGCGGTTGGGAATCGACCCGTTCGACGACACCCTGGTCCAGCCGTCCAGCGTGGACGTTCGCCTCGACAGCTTGTTCCGGGTGTTCAACAACACCCGCTACACCCACATCGACCCCGCGCAGCAGCAAGACGAGCTGACCAGCCTGGTGGAACCGGCTGACGGAGAACCGTTTGTACTGCATCCCGGAGAATTCGTGCTCGGCTCCACGCTGGAGCTGTGCACCCTGCCGGAGGACTTGGCGGGCCGGCTGGAGGGCAAATCGTCGCTGGGACGCCTGGGGCTGCTGACCCACTCGACCGCTGGCTTCATCGATCCCGGCTTCAGCGGTCACATCACCCTGGAGCTCTCCAACGTCGCCAACCTACCGATCACACTGTGGCCGGGGATGAAGATCGGTCAGCTGTGCATCCTGCGGCTGACCAGCCCTGCCGAGCACCCCTACGGCAGCAAGCGAGCCGGATCGAAGTACCAGGGCCAACGCGGACCGACGCCGTCGCGCTCGTATCAAAACTTCATAAGGTCCACTTAACTTCGGCTGTAACGTTGCACAGCCTCCGCGACGACCATCTAGATACAGCGCCGGTCGCGGTGTCCCTCCGCCTAAGCCGTGGCGCGCTGCGAAGGGTTTTGGAGGCGCGGTGGATATCGTGCTCGGGGTGTCGATGGCACCCACATCGGTCCGGATGCTGCTCGTGGAAGGTGAGAACGCCGACGGTGTCACCGTCGAGGACAACAACTTCGACATCGCCACCGACGACGATGCAGCAACCCTGAGCGCCGCCGATCAGGTGATCTCGGCGATCTTGGGCACCCGGGAGGGTGCCACGCAAGCCGGCCATGCACTGGCATCGACCGGCGTTACCTGGACCGATCCGGTGGATGCCGCCGCCCTGCGTGAGGCTCTGGCCACCCGCAAGATCGAAAACGTCATGCTGGTGTCGGCGTTCATGGCGGCTGCCGCACTGACGCAGATGGTCGGTAGCACGGTCGGCGACGCCCACACCGCCTTGCTGTTTCTCGAACCCGATACCGCGACGTTGGCCGTCGTCGACTCCGCCGACGGGTCCATCACCGATGTCCACAAAGAACTGATCTCCGACGCCGACACCGTTGCGGCGCTGGCCGTGATGGTGGCCGATTTAGACGCGCTGGAGACGCGCCCGCAGAGCGTGTTCGTCGTCGGCTCCGGGGTGGACGTCGCAGCGCTCAAGCCGCAGTTGGAGGCGTTGACGTCACTCCCGGTCACCGCGGCCGAAGAACCGGAGACCGCGTTGGCGTGGGGCGCGGCGCTGGCATCGGCCAACGCGCCGCTGTTCGCCTCGTCGACCGCCGCCCTGGCGTACGCGCAAGATCCCGGCACCGGCGCGATCGATCCCTACGCGGTGGCTCCGGGATACCTTGCGGCACCAGATGTTCCGTTCGGGACTGAGTTGGGTGAAGAGGATCTGGCCTACAGCGCCGTTCCGGATGAGGAAGCCGAAGCCCATACCGCCGCCCTGGCCGAGATCACCGACGAACATCGCGATGGTGGCTCTGAGCGCAGACCGCTTCTACTCGTCGGGAGTGTGCTGGCGGTTGTGGTCGTGGCCGCTTTCCTGTCGCTGGAAGTCGCGCTCGCACTCGGGATTCGGCCGAGTGTCGCCTTGCTGCCCCGACCGCTGCAGAACCTCATCGTCCCGACCCAGCAGGCCCCCGCGCCTGCCGCTCCTCCGGTAAGCGCCCCGACACCGCAGGCCAATCACATACCCGCTCCGGTGGTGGTGTCTCCGCGCGCAAACGTAGCGGTTCCGGCTCCGCCGCCCGCGGCTCCGGCACCTGGGCCGGTTCCGGCCGCGATCCCGATTCCCGCCGCGGCGCCGGTTCCGGCCGCGCCACCAGCACCAGTCGCGGCCCCAGCGCCAGTGCTGGTCCCGCTGCCGCTGCCGATTCCCCTGCTGCCGCCCGTCCACGTCGCTCCGCTGCAGGCGCCTGCTCCCGCGCCTGTGCATTACCCGGTGCCGCAGCCGCCGGTGCACTTCCCGGCGCCGCCGCCCCCAGTCAGCCTGCCGGCGCAGCCGCCGGTCAGCGTTCCGGTGCGGCCGGCGCCCGTTCACCTGCCGGTCCCTCTACCCCCCGTGCACGTGCCTGCGCCGCAGGAGCCGGTTC
>JAVEEN010000202.1 GCA_030840445.1 Pseudonocardiales bacterium | reverse complement strand
GCAAACCATCTCCCTACCCCAAAACCCCACCTGACACACGACCGACAGCTCCGGCCTGCGAGCATCCGGGTAGCGCCGTGCCAACACGGGCAGGCCTCAGACCGCCATGTCCACGCGGTCCCGTCCGGTGTAGACGTTCATCCGGCCCGAACGCATCATCCCGACCAGCAGCAGATCATGTTCCTCGGCCAGATCCACGGCGAGATCCGAGGGCGCCGATACCGCGACGATGCCGCTGACGCCGCTGGCGACAGCCTTCTGCACGATCTCGAAGGAGACCCGTCCGCTCACCACCAGCAACAGCTGCCAGGCGGGAAGGCGGCTGTTCAATAGCGCCCATCCCGCGACCTTGTCCACCGCGTTGTGGCGGCCCACATCTTCACGCACCACGATGAGTTCGCCCTGCACGCTGGCGAGCGCGGCCGCGTGCAGGGATCCGGTACGCGCGAAGACCCGTTGGCGCTCGCGCAGAGCGTCCGGCAGCGACTGCAGCACGCCAACCGAAACCGGCCCAGTGGCGCCGGCTCTCGGCCACCGCAACGGTCGCAGGTCCAGGACATCCGCGCTGCACACGCCGCACGCCGCGCCGGTGACCCAGGCCCGCGGCCGGGGCGGCCGCACACCGGGCGCCAAAGTCAGGTGGACCTGATCCATCCGACGCCGGGCCGCCTCGCCGAGGTCCTCGGTCAGCTCGTCGGGCTCGACGTGACATTGCCGCAGCGTCTCGATGTCGGCTGCTGCACGCACGCCGGACTCGACCACCAACCAGCCAGCGGCCAGTTCGACATCGTTGCCCGGGGTACGCATCAGCGTGGCGATCACCTCGCCGTCCAGCACCAGGCTGAGCGGCGCTTCGACGGTCAATTCGTCACCCCGCTCGGTGCAGGTCGCGGGCTCGCCGACTCCCGGCACAGCGACCCGGGTGACCCGCCTGCGGTCCGACATGACTGCCATCAAGCCTCCGTCGATCCAGAGCGGACTCTCCGGCCGAGGCTACCCGGCGGGCGAGCCTGATGAGAGCAGCGGCGGAGACCCCGCCGCCCGCCTTAGTTGGCAGAATCGACACCATGCCTGGCGACACCAGGCATCTGGCATGGTTCACCTGAGGAATCGGCCTCTGACGGGTGCGAGCACCGGATGATGCCGATCAGGGCGCCGAAGCCACGAAGCGACGGAGGGAGATCAATGACGCTGTTCGGGGAGCCGGTCGACGCCGGGGATGACCAGCCCGCGGTCGGTCGTCCGGTCGATGACCCGAACGCGCCCCTGGCGGTGCGGATGCGTCCCCGAACCCTCGACGAGGTCCTCGGCCAGCACCATCTGCTCGGGCCCGGGTCGCCGTTGCGTCGACTGGTGGAAGGCGACGCGCCGATGTCGCTCATCCTGTTCGGGCCGCCCGGCACGGGCAAGACGACCCTGGCCATGATCGTCTCGACCGCGACGAACCGGCGTTTCGTGACGCTGTCGGCGTTGAGCGCCGGGGTCAAGGACGTCCGCGCGGTGATCGACACCGCCAAACGGACCCTCGAGCACGGCGGTCGCCCCACGGTGCTCTTTATCGACGAGATCCACCGGTTCTCCAAGACCCAGCAGGATTCGCTGCTCGCCGCGGTGGAGGCTCGCACCATCACGCTGGTCGCGGCCACCACCGAGAACCCCTATTTCTCGATGGTCTCCCCACTGTTGTCGCGCAGCCTGCTGCTGACCCTGCAGACGCTCACCGACGACGACATTTCCGAGTTGGTCGACCGGGCCCTGGGCGAGGAACGGGGATTGGGCGGGTCGGTGTCACTCACCGACGAAGCCCGCGATCACCTGCTCCGGATGGCCGGTGGCGACGCCCGCCGGGCGCTCACGGCGCTGGAAGCTTCGGCCGGCGCCGTCCTCGCCGAGGGCAGCACCGAGATCACCCTGCAGGTCCTCGAGACCGCGGTGGATACCGCTGCGGTGCGTTACGACCGCGACGGCGACCAGCACTACGACGTGATCAGCGCGTTCATCAAGTCGATCCGCGGTTCTGACGTCGATGCCGCGCTGCATTACCTGGCCCGGATGATCGTGGCCGGTGAGGATCCGAGATTCATCGCTCGCCGGCTGGTCGTGCACGCCAGCGAGGACATCGGACTGGCGGACCCCACCGCCCTGCTGTCGGCGACGGCCGCCGCCGACGCGGTCGCCCTCATCGGCATGCCGGAGGCGCGGATCAATCTTGCCCAGGCGACCATCCACCTGGCCTTGGCGCCGAAGTCCAACGCCGTGGTGACCGCGATCGACTCGGCCATCGCCGACGTCCGGGCCGGCCAGGCCGGCGCGGTGCCGCCGGCGCTGCGCGACGGGCACTACGCCGGGGCCAAGAAATTGGGGCACGCCCAGGCCTACGTGTATCCGCACAATCTCACCGAGGGTGTCGCCAGCCAGCAGTACCCGCCGGATGAGCTGGTCGGGACGGACTACTACCAGCCCACCCAGCGGGGCGCGGAGCGGCAGATCAGCGAACGACTGTCCAAACTCCGTTCCTTGATCCGCGGCTGGTCGGGCAACCGGTAGGGTCAGGCCCATTGTCCGCGAGGATGAGTGCGGAAAAGTTCTCGGTCGTAACATCTGAAGGTCGTGGATTTTCGAGACGAAGGGGGCCCTCAGGTGTCCGCTGGGGAAATCGCGGCATTGATCGCCGCGGGTGCGTTCGTACTGCTCGTGCTGCTGCTCGCGATTCCGCTGTTGAAGCTGGGCAAGACGCTGGACGAGGCGACCCTGGCCATTCGCAGGACGTCCGAGGGTGCGGCACCGCTGTTGTCCGAGGCTCAGACGACGGTCGCCAACGTCAACAGCCAACTCGACCAGGTCGAGGGCATCACCAGAGGGGTCAGCTCGATCACCACCAACGCCGCCGCGCTGACCTCCATCGTCTCGGCCACGGTGGGCAGCCCGCTGATCAAGGTGGCCGCCTTCACCTACGGGGTGCGTTCGACGATGCGCAAGCGGTCCGATTCGCAGGCGGTCAGCGATGCCCGCCGGGCACGCCGTGCCGGCCGCCGGAGCAGCTGAGATGCGCCGCCTCTTCTGGGTTGCCCTCGGCGCCACACTGGGTGCGCTGATCTTCCGCAAGCTGTCGCGCGCCGCGGACAAGCTCACCCCGCAGGGCATCGCCGGCGGCATCGGCGCCGGATTGACCGATCTGTCCTACGCCCTGCGCGATTTCGCCGCCGACGTCCGCGGTGCGATGTCGGATCGAGAGTCCGAACTGCGGCAAGCTGCCGGCCTCGATTCGGGGGACGCCCAAACCGCTCGCTGAGGCGGAATAGGCTGGAGCCCGCACGCAGTCGGCCGACCCAGCGCGCTGATACCTCTGTATCTCATCGAAGGAGTTACGCCATGCGCTCTGCCGAGATCCGTCGGCGGTTCCTCGCGCATTTCGAGGCCAACGGGCACACCGTGGTGCCCAGTGCCCCGCTGCCGTTCGACGACCCCAACCTGCTCTTCGTCAATGCGGGCATGGTCCAGTTCGTCCCGTACTTCATAGGTCAGCAGGCCGCGCCATTCAAGCGGGCGACCAGCGTCCAGAAATGCATCCGAACCCAGGACATCGAAGAAGTCGGCAAAACCACCAGGCACGGCACCTTCTTCCAGATGAACGGCAACTTCTCCTTCGGCGACTACTTCAAGGCAGAGGCCATCAAGCTGGCTTGGGAGCTGTCGACCAAGTCCCAGGACGACGGCGGCTTCGGGCTGGACGGCGAGCGCATCTGGGCCACCGTCTACTTCGATGACGAAGAGGCGATCGACATCTGGCACCGGGTGATCGGTCTGCCGATGGAGCGCATCGTCCGGCGTGGTAAAGCCGACAACTTCTGGTCGATGGGCATTCCGGGCCCGTGCGGTCCGTGCAGTGAACTCTTCTATGACCGCGGGCCTGACTACGGCCCGGACGGCGGTCCGGAGGTCGACGAGGACCGGTACATGGAATTCTGGAACCTGGTCTTCATGCAGAACGAGCGGGGAGCCGGAACCACCAAGGACGATTACCCGATCCTGGGCGAGCTGCCCGCCAAGAACATCGACACCGGCATGGGCATGGAACGGATGGCGGCCCTGCTGCAGGGCGTCGACAACCTCTACGAGATCGACGAAACCCGGCCCATTCTCGACAAAGCGGCAAGCCTGACGAACAAGCGGTACGGCGAGCACTCCGGCCACGCCGCCAACCAGTCCCATCCCGACGACGTACGGCTACGGGTCGTGGCCGACCACGTGCGAACGGCGCTGATGCTGATCGGTGACGGAGTGACCCCCTCGAACGAGGGCCGTGGCTATGTTCTCCGGCGGATCCTGCGCCGGGCGATCCGGTCGATGCGCCTGCTCGGCTGGGATGATCGGGCGCTGCCCGAGTTGTTCCCGGTTGCCCGGGATTGCATGTCGGCTTCATACCCGGAGCTGGCGACGGATTTCGAGCGCATCACGATGATCGCGTACTCCGAGGAGGAGACCTTCCGACGCACGCTGGCCGCCGGGACGACGATCTTCGACACCGCTGTGACCGCGGTCAAGGCCAGCGGTGCCTCGGTGCTGCCGGGCGAACAGGCGTTCAAGCTGCATGACACCTACGGCTTCCCGGTCGACCTCACGCTGGAGATGGCGGCCGAACAGGGCCTGAGCGTCGACACCGAGGCATTCCACCGGTTGATGACAGAGCAGCGCGAGCGCGCCAAGGCCGACTCCAAGGCGAACAAGAGCGCACACGGCAACTCGCCGGCCTACCGGCAACTACGTGATCTGGGCGAGACGATCTTCATCGGCTACACCGATCTGTCCACCGAGACCGCCGTTCGAGGCATCGTCGCCGACGGCGAGCTGGTGACCCGCGCGAAGGAGGGTCAGATTGTCGAGGTGGTGCTGGATGAGACTCCGTTCTACGCCGAGTCCGGCGGCCAGATCGCGGACGAGGGCCTGATCACCGGCGACGGTGCACTGCTTCGGGTGCTGGATGTGCAGAAGCCGCTCAAGGGGCTGATCGTGCACCGCGTGGAAGTCGCCGAGGGTGAGATCGGGACGGGTGCGGTGGTGCATGCCCAGGTCGACCCCGAATGGCGACGGTCGGCCCGCCAGGCTCACTCGGGTACCCACATCATGCACGCGGCACTGCGCCAGGTGCTCGGCCCGACCGCACTCCAGAGCGGTTCCTACAACAAGCCCGGCTACCTGCGGCTGGACTTCGCCTGGGGCTCAGCCCTGAACGACGCGACCAAGCGAGACGTCGAGGAAGTGTCCAATCGAGCTTTGCGGGCGGACCTGGCGGTGACGGTTCAGCACATGCCGTTGGCTCGGGCGAGGGAGATCGGTGCGCTGGCGTTGTTCGGCGAGAACTACGACACCGACGTGCGGGTCGTGGAGATCGGTGGGCCGTGGTCGCGGGAACTGTGCGGTGGCACGCACGTCGACCACTCCTCCCAGGTCGGGGCTCTGACCATCGTGGGCGAGTCTTCGGTTGGGGCCGGCGTGCGCCGGGTCGAGGCATTCGTCGGACTGGAGGCCATGCGGTATCTGGCCAACGAGCGTGCCCTGGTAAACGCGGTGTCCGAAACCCTGAAGGTGCCGCCGGCTGAGATCGGCGACCGGGTCTCGACGCTGGTCGAGCGGTTGCGGACGGTGGAGAAGGAACTGGAACGCAATCGGGTAGCCGCTGTGCTCGCCGGTGCCGGCGCGTTGGCCTCTCAGGCCCAGGAGGTCGCTGGCAAGCAGCTGGTGGCCGTGCAGGCGCCGGCCGGAGTGGCCGGTAACGATCTGCGGACCTTGGCCCTGAACATCCGCGGGAGGCTTGACCAGAGCCGCCCGGCGGTCGTGGTGTTGACCTCGGACGTCGACGGCAGGGTTCAGTTCGTGGCCAGCGTCAACCCCTCCGGGCAGCAGGCCGGCGTGTCCGCGGGCGCCCTGGTCAAGGAATTCGCACCGGTGCTTGGTGCTCGCGGTGGTGGCAAGGCCGATCTGGCCCAGGGCGCGGGCGGGGATCCGTCGAAAGCCGCGGACGCCCTGGCTGTCGTCGTCCGATCGCTGGCCGCGTCCGCCTGACGCCGCGGCGACGCTGATGACAGGTAGACGATCATGACAGGTAGACGATCATGACAGGTACCGGTGTCTGGATAGCCGTGGACGTCGGCTCCGTCCGGGTCGGCGTCGCCCGCAGCGATCCTGGTGGGGTGCTCGCCGTGCCGGTCACGACCTTGGCGCGGGATGCTCGTCGCGGCTCGGATCTCGACCAGCTGATCGCGCTGATCGCCGAGTACGAGGCGGTCGGCGTGGTAATCGGACTGCCGAGGACGCTGGCCGGTCGGGATGGTGCCGCGGTCGAGGCCGCACGGGCCTACGGCCGGTTGCTGGCGACGCGGGTGGGCGATCTGCCAGTCGTCTATGTCGACGAAAGGATGACCACAGTGGTGGCGCAGCGTAATCTCTCCACGAGCGGAGTCCGCGGACGGGCGAAACGGGCAATCGTCGGCCAGGCCGCGGCGGTGGAGATCCTGCAGTCGTTTCTTGACAGCAACAGAAGCCGGGACCAAGCATGATGTACTCATTGTGAGGTAACTGAAACCTGTGATTTAGGTGGAACCGCCGAGTCAACACGGAGTGAAGGGGCTGCGGTCTGTGGAGCGCACGATCGAGGACCTACCGGACGACGATCATCCGTTGTTCGGAGCCGACGATCCAAGTCGATTCGCCGATGCCGCGGGGTATGTGCCCGGTAGCCGACGCCGTGCTGACCGGCGCCGCCCCAAGCCTCGCCGCGGGCGTCGCCTGGCTCCCTTCCTGGCCATCCTCGTCATCGTGGTCGTGGTCGGCGCCGGGTATGTCCTGGTACGCCAAGTAAGCCACCGATTCGCCGTCGCGGATTACACCGGTACTGGGCAGGGCTTCGTCAAGATCCAGGTGCAGCCGGGTGACGGCGCCTCGGACATCGCGGCCACCCTGCAGAAGGCCGGCGTCGTCAAATCCACCCGAGCATTCGTGAACGCGGCCACGAACTCCGGGCAGGCCGGCGACATCCAGCCAGGGGTCTACCAGCTTCGACTACGCAGCTCAGGATCGGCCGCGATGACCGCGATCCTCGATCCCGCCAACCGCCTGGTGTCCAAGGTGACGATTCCCGAGGGCTACACCTATCTGCAGGTGCTGCAGCAGATCGCGGACAAGACCAAGCTGCCGCTGGCGCAGTTGAAGGCGGCCGCCGCTCAGGTCGCCAACCTCGGGATACCCGACGGTATCAAGGCGACCTCGGTCGAGGGGATGCTGTTCCCGGCCACGTACGACTTCGACCCGGACACCACGGCTGACTCGTCGCTGCAGTCGATGATCACAAAGTTCGGCGCCGAGTACGTGGCCTTGAACATGGCGAGCAAGGCACGCACGCTCGGCCTGACTCCGTACCAGGTGCTGATCATCGCCTCGATCGCCGAGGCCGAGGCCAAGTTCGATGCCGATCGGGCGAAGGTGGCCAGGGTCATCTTGAATCGGATCGCCATCAAGCGTCCGCTACAGGTGGACGCGACCAGCGCATATGCCGCGAAACTCCAGGGGAAGGACCCGGCCTCGGTGGTCTATGCAGAGATGCCCGGGCCGTACAACAGTTACAAGAACGCGGGACTGCCGCCGACACCGATCGGAAACCCCGGAGAGGCCGCGATCAACGCGGCCCTGGCGCCGCCGCCCGGGCAATGGCTCTACTACGTAAATATCGATGCGGCCGGGCACCTCGGGTTCTTCACCGACGAGGCCTCCTTTCTGCAAGCCGCCGCTACCTGCAAGGCCAAGAACTGGGGTTGCGGTTGATGCACCGGTCGATTCAGCGACCGGCAACGGGGTGCGCAGCGAGTGGCTAGCGCCCGAGTTCGACGGGCCGCCGTCCTGGGCTCACCGGTCAGCCATTCGTTGTCGCCAGTGTTGCACCGAGCGGCTTACACCGAGCTCGCTCTGACCGACTGGTCCTACGACGCTATCGAATGCGTCGAGAGCCAACTCGCCGACCTGATCGCAGAGTCCGGGCCCGAAGTCGTCGGCTATTCGTGCACGATGCCGCTCAAGCGCGAGGTGTTGCGGGTTGCCTCCGCGGTCAGCGAGGAGGCCGCGGCGATCGGCGCCGGCAACACGCTGTTGCGGATCGAAGACGACTGGTATGCAGACAACACCGATTGGATCGGCATCCGGGACGCCGTGGCCGACCGGGGTCTGGCCATCACCGGCAACATCGCCGTCCTGGGAGCAGGCGGCACCGCCCAGGCCGCGCTCGCCGCGCTGGCCGGCGCCGAGACCGTGACGGTATGGGCGCGTGATCCGATGCGGACGCTCGACCTGCTCGAGACGGCGGAAAGGCTGGATGTCGCGGTGACCATAGCTCGGCTCGACGACGATGCGATCGGCGCGCTTGTCTCGGCTGACCTGGTGATCAGTACCGCCCCGGCCGGTGCGGCCGATCGGTTGGCCGGGCTGCCCTGGCGCGCCGAGCAGGCGTTGCTGGACGTCGTGTACCACCCCTGGCCCACCGTCCTGGCCAGAGCTGTGACCGCCGCCGGCGGCACGGTCATCTCCGGTGCGGAGATGCTGCTGTTTCAGGCAGTACGCCAGGTTGAGCTCATGACGGGGCGTGCAGCTCCAGTCCAGGCCATGCGAGCGGCGCTAGCGGCAGTCGTCCCCGACGGTGGGCTCCGCCCTCGGCAGACCACGGCTCCGGCGGAATCTGCCTGATCCGCTGCTGGGCCGCGGCCAGGTCGTTCGGGGTGTCGACGTCGGCGCTCTCGTCGTCGAAGTCAGGAATGAAGGCAGCGGTAACCCCGTCGAAGAGGGCGCGCACCGGCTTGCCGGCCGGGTCACCGAGTCGGGCGATCGCCGCCTCCAGCGCTGGGAGCCGCCAGGCCGCGGCGAGGTAGTTGATCCGGCCACGGGTGTCGACGAATGCCGCCACGTCGTTGCGCTCAACCAGTAACGCACTGCGGAGGTTGTCCAGACCGGTAGCGATGAAGGGCAGATCCCCAGCCAACACGGCGACGACCGGCTGGGTGACGTGCCCGATCCCCGCCGCGATCCCGGCGACCGGACCCCCGCCGGCCGGGTCCTCGCGGCAGAAGAGCGGCTCTGCCAGCCCCCGACGTTCCGGCCCGACCACGACCCGGGTGGTGGCTCCGCTGGTGGCCACCAGCACGTGATCGAGCAGCGGCCAGCCGGCGAGCCGTTGCTCAGGCTTGCTCAGTCCGTGAAATCGGCTACCGGCCCCGCCGGACAGGATCATCGCGTCGTACTTCAGGCTGGCCCGAGTGCGGGCCAACGCCAGGTCACTGCTGGCCACCAGCTCGGGTGCCGAAAAGCCACGACGCAGGGCGCGGGCCAGTTCGAAGCAGCCGGCCGCTGCGTCCCGGTCGTTGTACAGCCACCAGCGCCGGCCGACGTGGTGCAGGGTGGCGGCCTGGGTCTCGCGGTCGTAGGCCGCACGCCAGGCGGACTCGTGCATCGCCTGTGCTGCGTCCAGGTCGTGTCGGGTGATCAGGTCGGCGGCGGCGCCGATCAGGGCCATCCATTCCACGGTCTTCATGGGCGGGACCGGCCGCCGGGGTTCCAACAGCCGACGTTCGGCCGCCGCATCGCCGGGATCTTCCACCCACGCCTCGAGATCGTCCACTCCTCCATGATGCGGTCTGGCTGCGACATTTCGATCGGCGGCCAGGAGCGAATCCGCGGTCTGAAAGAATGATCGAGTGCTGCGCTGGATGACTGCTGGTGAATCGCACGGACCTGCCCTCGTCGCCATGATCGAAGGCCTGCCGTCCGGCGTGCAGATCACGACCGCCGAAGTCGCACTCGATCTCGCCAGGCGCCGGCTCGGCTACGGCCGGGGCGCCCGAATGAAGTTCGAGGAGGACGAGGTCGAGCTCACCGGCGGTGTCCGCCACGGTGTGACGATGGGCGGCCCGGTGGTCATCCGGATCGGCAATACCGAGTGGCCCAAATGGGAGACGGTGATGTCCGCCGATCCGGTGGACGCCGAGCTCCTCGCGGCCCAGGCTCGCAACGCCCCGCTCACCCGGCCGCGACCGGGTCACGCCGACCTGGTCGGCATGCAGAAGTATGACCTCGACGATGCCCGGCCGATCCTGGAGCGGGCCAGCGCGCGGGAGACCGCGGCCCGGGTCGCACTCGGGGTGGTGGCCAAGAAGTTTCTGGCCCAGACCGTCGGGGCCGAGGTGCTCAGTCACGTGACCGCGATCGGTGCCGTGCAGGCGCCGGCCGGCACGCTTCCCCGGCCAGGTGACACCGCGCGTATCGACGCTTCCGAGGTGCGCTGCCTCGATCCCGAGGCCGCCCAGGCCATGATCGACCACATAGACGAGACCAAGCGGGCCGGCGACACACTGGGAGGTGTCGTTGAGGTGGTCGCCTACCACCTGCCGCCCGGACTGGGCAGCCACATCCAGTGGGACCGGCGCCTGGACTCCCGGTTGGCCGCAGCGTTGATGGGCATCCAGGCCATCAAAGGCGTCGAGGTCGGCGACGGTTTCGAGTTGGCTCGTACCCCCGGGTCCCTGGCCCACGACGAGATCGAGCGGTCCGAGGACGGCGTCATCCGGCGCCGTTCGCACCGGGCCGGCGGCACCGAGGGCGGTATGTCCACCGGCGAGGTGCTCCGGGTGCGGGCCGCGATGAAACCGATCTCCACGGTGCCCAAGGCTCTGGACACGATCGATGTCGCCACCGGGGACAAGGCAGTCGCGATCAATCAGCGGTCCGACGTGTGCGCGGTGCCCGCAGCCGGCGTGGTGGCCGAGGCGATGGTGGCCCTGGTGCTGGCCGAGGCGGTGCTGGAGAAGTTCGGTGGTGACGCGGTCACCGAGACCGCCCGCAATGTGGAGTCCTACCTGGCCCGGCTGGCCGAGCGGGACCTGGTCTGATGGCAGGGACGAACTGATGGCAGGGACGAACTGATGGCCGTATCGCTGGTAGTGGTCGGGCTGCCCGGCGTGGGCAAGTCCTCGGTGGGGGCGGCCGTGGCCGCCCGCCTCGACCTGTCCTTTGCCGATTCCGATGACCTCGTGCAGGAAATGACCGGGCGAGGGGTGGGTGACATCATCGCCAGCGACGGCGAAGCGTCCTTTCGTGAGCTCGAAGCCACGGCGATCCTCGATACCTTGCTCGACTTCGAGGGCGTACTGGCCCTCGGCGGGGGAGCAGTGACCACAGCTTCGGTCCGCGAGGAGTTGGCAAAGGTAGCGGTGCCGGTCGTGCTGCTTACGGCGACGCCGACCGAATTGGTCGATCGGGTCGGCAACACCCAGCATCGGCCGCTGCTCGCGGGTGATACCGCGTTGCGCCTCGAGGAGTTGGCCGAGCAGCGAGGTCCGTTCTATCG
>JAVEEN010000187.1 GCA_030840445.1 Pseudonocardiales bacterium | reverse complement strand
CTTTCACCGGCACGACGCCGTTGAAGTCAGCAACGGTGGGGATCCTGGGTTCAAATATGAGCTCACCGACAGTCGTGAGTTTGGCGGACACCGCAAAGCAAGCACTCGCCGCCGTCGGTTGGAAATCAGAGATCGTCGACGGTCAGGGAAACCCCGCGACGGCCGCCACGGGTTTGACGCAGTTCACGACCGAGAAGGTCGCCGCGAGTATTAGTATCGGCGTCGAGGCCGCGGGGGTGAAGCCGCAGCTCACGGCGGCCGAGCAGGCCGGGATTCCTGTCATCGCAGCAGCGGTGGACGTCGCCGATCGCGCCGCTTTCTCAGCGGTCTACGGCGCTCCGACCGACGGGTGGGTCTCGGCGCTGTTCAGCTACATCACCAAGACCTATCCCAAGGGCACCAAGTATGTGAGCGTGAATCTGACTGCGATCACCGGCGTGCGGGAAATCATGGCGGGAATTGTTCCGAAGCTAACGGCCGCCGGGTATGACGCGATCGGGACTTTCGACATCAACGCAGCGGATCTGACGAATAGCACGCGTACGGGAACGTTGAATTTGGTACAGGCCAATCCAGACGCCAAATTCGTGCTGGCCGGTCTGACGCTGGTTCCACCGATCGCCCTGCCTGCGCTGAAGCAAGCCGGTCACGGGTCGCTTCCGATGGTCGTCGCCAACGACGACCTGCAGAGCATTTCCGATATGCGTTCGGGCTACCCACTGACCGAAATTGCGACGAGCAACGACATCGCCGTACTGCTCGCTGTTGACGCCATCTTGGCCCACTCGGCCAAGAACACGCCAATCACCTCCGACCAACCGGCTGGCGCGTACAACTTCGCGGTCGAGGACAAGAACGACCTCCCGCCGGCCGGTCAGACCTACTTCAACAAGGCGACACAGATCGCCGAGTACGTGAAGAAGTGGGAGTCGGAGTACCAGCGATGAGCCAGGTGAGTAGTGAGGATGTCGGGCAGATCAGTACCCCCCGTCCGGCTGATCGTCAAGAAGCGGCCGCCGTGAACGTGCCTCACCGCGCGTCGGTGAAGCCGCGATGGGGAACGGTTGTCGGCCTGCTGCGCAGCGGCATCGTGCTTGGGACGTTCGTGGCGATGATCGTCGCGTTCAGTGTGCTGAAGGAACACAGTTTTCTGACCACGGCCACGCTGGACAATATTCTCGACCAGTCGGTGGTCCCGGCCGTGCTGGCCAGCGGTCTGACGCTGGTGCTGGCTTCGGGCGAGTTCGATCTGTCCTTTGGCGCGACGCTGTCGCTCGGAGCAGGCTTCGTCGTCGTGCTAATGGTGAACCACGGTGCTAATCCAGCGCTGGCCACAGCGCTGACCCTGGTCGGCTCGGCAGTGGCGGGATTGGTCATCGGCGTGGTCGTCGCGTACGGGCGGGCGTCGGCCTTCATCGTCACGCTGGCCTTCTCGTCGGTGTTTGCAGGCCTGGAGATCGGTCTCACCGGCAACAAAACGATCTATCAAGGCGTGCCTGCAAGCTTCACCCAGATCTCCTCGGACACGTTCCTCGGCCGCAAGTATCCGGTCTGGCTGGCGGTCATAGTGATCGTCGTCGTGGGTGTTCTTCTGCACGGGACCCGGTTCGGCCGGCACGTCCAAGCGATCGGAGAAAACGAGTCCGCAGCCTATATCGCCGGGGTTCGAGTCGCGCGGGTGAAGATCATCGCCTTCGCGGTACTGGCGCTGCTCGCCGGGCTCAGTTCGCTCGTGCTGACCTCGCGGGCCTCGTCGTATTACCCGGGGTCGGCCGGCACCTACATGCTGAACACGTACGCCGCCGTCTTCCTGGGCGTGGCGGCGAACCGACACGGCCGGTTCAGCGTCGGCGGCTCGATGCTCGGCGTGCTGTGGCTCGTCACATTGCAATCGGGCCTCGCGCAGGTGAACGTGGCCAGCTGGTTGACAAACCTGGTGGAGGGTCTCGTTCTCGGCCTAGCCGTGCTCATCGCGAGGTCGCCGCACAGCCGGGCACGCACGTGAGCGCCGCGTCCGTTCCAGAAAGGCACCACCTATCGTGGTACGCCGCGACGGGCATCACCAAGCACTTCGGCGGTATCCAGGCACTTCGGCGCGTCGACATCGAACTGCGGTACGGGGAGATCCACGGCCTGGTCGGGCCGAACGGTGCCGGCAAATCGACCTTGGTGAAGATTCTGGCCGGCCTTGAACAGCCCGACTCCGGCCGGCTGCTGATCGACCGCCAGCCGACTTCGTTGGCAGGTTCGGCCGACGCGCGCAGGCGACGTCTGGTGCTGATGCCGCAGGAGCTGTCGGTCCTGCCCAAGGCCTCCGTCACCGACAATGTCACCCTGGGCAGTGAGGTCTCAAGATTCGGGCTCCGACACCCGCGCGCGTGCGCGCGCGACGCCCGGCGTGCACTCGAGCTCGTCGGGCTGGAGGTCGACCTCCGCACACCGGCTGATCAGCTCACCGTCGTCGAGCAGCGATTGGTGATGCTGGCTCGTGCCCTGAACACTCGCGCGCGCCTGCTGATTCTCGACGAGCCGACCGCTGGGCTGGCCGAGGCCGAGGCCGAGCTCATCATCGCGGCCACACGCAGCGTGCTGAGTTCTGAGTTGTCCGTGCTGTACGTCAGCCACCACCTTTCTGAGGTAGCGCGCTTGTGCGATCGGGCCACCTGCGTTCGTGAGGGACGCGTCGTGGCCGAACTCGAGGAGAGGCAGCTGACCAAGGACGCTCTCGTCAACGCGGTGCTGGGCGAACGCGACGCACGCGCGGTGGCGCGCGTCCCTAAGGCCCGACGCACCACGGCCTCGAAGATCGAGCTGCGCGGGGTCAGCGGCAGGCGGCTCCGCGCGGTGTCGATGTCGGCCGCTCGCGGCGAGGTGACCGGTCTGGCCGGACTGCTCGGCTCGGGGGTGAGCGAGCTCATCGACATCCTTACCGGGAACGTCAGACCGATCCACGGCGAGATCGTGGTTGACGGCACGTCGGCCTCCATACGGAGTCCGGCCGACGCGCTCACGTATGGCATTGGGTCCCTGGCCGGCGATCGCTCGCGGACCGCGTTCCGGTCGTTGAGTGTGCGGGAGAACGTCAGCATCACCGCGCTCGGCGCGTGGTGCGGCCGCAGTGGTCTGCTGCGCCGGGGTGTGGAGAGGCGCGGCGCCGCGGAGGCCCTGGCGATGGTCTCGGTCAAGACCGATGCCAGCCTTCCGCTCGGGGCGTTGTCAGGTGGGAATCAACAACGTGCGTTGGTCGCGCGGCTTCTGGCCGCCGATGTCAGTGTGCTGGTGTTCGACGAGCCGACGGTTGGTGTTGACATCGAAGCCCGCGCGGAGCTGTGGGCGAGCATACGAAGGATCGCCGAACGTCGGGCCGTTGTCGTCGCAAGTTCCTATCCTGAGGAGCTGGCCGCGCTATGTGACCGTGTCATCTGCTTAAGGAACGGTGCGGTGGTGGCGGAGTTGACCGGCGAGCACTGCACCGAAGCAGAGATCGTCCATGCGACTACATGAGCGCCGACGGCATGGAGCCGGTGCCGGTCCTGTCCAGGAGGCATGCGGCCGGCGGTGGTGGGGCCCGGGGGTTGCTGTTCACGATTCTCGGTGAGTTCGTCCTGCCGGCTGGCGGCGCGGCCTGGACCTCAGCCTTCCTGGAAGTCCTGACCCGCCTGGACGTCGACGAGAAGGCTAGTCGGCAGGCACTGATGCGGACCGCCGCGGACGGATGGTTGCGTTCGGACCGCGTCGGTCGTCGGACGAGATGGCACTTGACGAGTGCGGCACAGCGGCTGCTGACAGAGGGCGCGGAGCGGATCTTCGGCTTCGCCGACGCCGCCTCGTCTTGGGACGGCCAGTGGCTGGTAGTTGTGAGCCGCGGTACTGATGCCGACCGCGCAACCCGCCACCATCTGCGCACCAGGCTGGCCTGGGCCGGGTGCGGTACGCCCGGACCCGGTGTGTGGATAAGCCCCCGACTATCGAACGCCGCCGAGGTCAGAAGCATCTTCGCAGCCGACGGACTTCTGAACGAGGCGCAGATCTTTGTCGCTGCGCACGACGGCGGCGACCTGCAGGCGATGGCCCGTGCGGCGTGGGACCTTGACGCGATCGAGGAGCGATATTCGCAGTTCATCGCCGACTTCAGCGATCCGCTCGTTGCCGATCCGCTCG
>JAVEEN010000183.1 GCA_030840445.1 Pseudonocardiales bacterium | reverse complement strand
TTGAGAAAGCCGTCGAGCTCATTGGATGCCGACGTAGCCGATTTCAGCAGTTCATCGAACGCGCTGCTGCGGTTGGTGAGCGTCTTGGCCGTGGTGGTGAGATTGTCCAAGCTGGCCAACAGATCCGGCGCGGCACCGTTGTACAGGGTGGCCACCTGGCCCAGCTTGCCCAAATCGTCGACCAAAGTGGGCACCTTCGGATTCAGTTTGATCAAGTAGTCATTGAGGGATGCGAGATTGGCACCCAGTTGGCTGCCCCGTCCCTGCAATGCGGTAGCCAGAGCGGTCAACGTCGTTTTCAGGTCCTGTGGCTGCAGCGCCACCAGCACCGGATAGAGGTCGTCGAGCACCTTCTCGACCTCGGCCGAATCCTGGGCCCCGCGGATGGTGTCACCCTTCTTGATCGGCTGCGCCTGGGCCCCGCTGAGATCCGCCGGGATCTGCAGCGCGACATACCTCTCGCCGAACAGGGTCTTGGGCAGCAGCAGCGCGGTGGATCCGATCGGAATCAGCTTCGCCCGTGACGGTTGCAGCGCGATGGACAGGCGCGCCCGGGTCTCCGGAGCGGCACCCCCCTGGGCGGGCACGGTGTACGTCGAGATCTTGCGGACCTGACCGACGATGATCCCGCGCAGCTTCACATCCGACTGCGGTAGCAGCTGGGCCCCGGTGTGGTCGGTGTCCAACGTGACCATGGTGACCTTGGTGAAGACCTGGCGGTAGCTGGCGATCGACAGGCTGAGCAGGCCCAGGATGACGGCGATGAAGACCAGCCCGTAGGTACGACGCCGGATCTTGCCGGGACCGCTTTCCATGCTCATCCGGCGATCCGGACGCTGGTGGTGGAGCCCCAGATGGCCAGGGAAAGGAAGAAGTCGACGATGTTGATGGCGACGATCGCGGTACGCACCGCGCGACCGACCGCAATGCCGACGCCGGCCGGTCCTCCCTTGGCGGTGTAGCCGTAGTAACAGTGCGTCATCACGATGACCACGGCGAATACCAGCACCTTGCCGAATGACCACAGGATGTCGGTCGGTGGCAGGAACAGTCGAAAATAGTGGTCATAGGTGCCGGTCGACTGCCCGTAGTACGCAGTGGCAATGGTCCGGGTCGACAGGTAGGACGACAACAAGCCGATGACGTACAGCGGGACGACGGCGATCAGGCCGGCGATCAGGCGGCTCGTGACGAGGAACGGCAGCGACGGAACCGCCATGACCTCCAGGGCGTCGATCTCCTCCGAGATCCGCATCGCTCCCAGTTGGGCGGTGAACCCGCAACCGACCGTGGCCGACAGGGCGAGCCCGGCGACCAGCGGTGCGATCTCCCGGGTGTTGAAGTAGGCCGAGATGAAGCCGGTGAAGGCACCGGTGCCGAGCTGGTTCAGGGCGGCGTAGCCCTGCAGGCCGACCTCGGTGCCCGTGAAGAACGACAGAAAGGTGATGACGCCGACGGTGCCGCCGATGACGGCCAAAGCACCGGTACCGAAGGTGACCTCGGCCAGCAGGCGCAGCACTTCCTTGCGGTAGCGCCGCAGGGTTCGCGGTGTCCACGCGATGGCCTTGATATAGAAGGCCAGCTGTTCACCCAGGTCGTCGAGGAATACCACCGGCCGCCGCACTGTCCGGCGGCCCTTGGCCAATGCCCGATCCAGCATCGCCGTCACGGTCAGGACCCCTTCGGTGGCACGACTTGGAAGTACACCGCGGTGAGGACGAAGTTGACGAAGAACAGCAACAGGAACGTGATCACCACGGACTGGTTCACGGCGTCGCCGACGCCCTTCGGTCCACCGCCGGCGTTCAGGCCCTTGTGAGAAGCCACGACGGCAGCGATCAACCCGAAGATCACCGCCTTGAGCTCACCGGCGTACAGGTCGGGAAGCTGGGCCAGGGCAGAGAAGGAGGCCAGATAGGCGCCGGGGGTGCCGCCCTGCAGGATGACGTTGAAGAAGTACCCGCCGGCCACTCCGACGACCGAGACCAGTCCGTTCAACGCCGCCGACACCAGCATGCAGGCCAGCACCCGCGGCACGACAAGTCGTTGGACCGGCGAAATGCCGAGCACCTCCATAGCGTCGATCTCGTCGCGGATCTTGCGACTACCGAGGTCGGCGCAGATGGCCGAACCGCCGGCACCGGCGATCAGCAGCGCGCACACGATCGGGCTGGCCTCCCGGATCACCGCGAGGACCGACGCGGCACCGGTGAAGGACTGTGCACCGAGCTGGCGGGTCACGGTGCCCAGCTGCAACGCGATCACAGCACCGAACGGGATCGCTACCAGCGCCGTCGGCAGGATCGTGACCGACGCGAGGAACCACGCCTGCTCGATGAACTCTCGCGCCTGGAAGGGTCGTTTGAACGCGAGCCGCACTACGTCCAGGAACAGCGCGAACAGCCGGCCGGCCTGCTTGACGCCCGATGTGAGGGACACGGCTGCCATTCAGGACACCGATGCTTGTGGATGCGCGCTCTCGTACTGGGCGTGTTCCTCGTCGAGGGCGGCGCGGACAGCGGCCTGGGCCTTCTCCGGCAGAGTGTGCAGCATCTGCATCACCCGTTCCTGGCGCCGGCCGGCGGCCTTGCGCTCGGGCAATCCGGGTGAGGGCAGCAGCTGTGGCGGAACACCGGTTCCGGACGCGCCTTTGGGGCCGGTACCCGGAGCGGGCGGCTCGTCATCGGTCATGGCCGCCAGTTCGGCCGCTACCTGCGCCGCGTCCTTCTCCTCCGACATGCCGATCGGGCCCTCCCGACGGCCGTTCAGGAACTGCTTGACCACCGCTTCCTCAGAGGTCAGCAGCACCTCGCGGGGCCCGAACATGACAAGTTCCCGACGGAACAGCAGCCCCAAGTTGTCGGGCACGGTGCGGGCCGTCCCGATGTCATGGGTGACTATCAGGAACGTCGAGTCGGTCTGGGCATTGAGGTCGACGATCAACTGATTCAGGTAAGCCACCCGGACCGGGTCCAGGCCGGAGTCCGGTTCGTCGAACAGGATGATCTCGGGGTTGAGGACGAGCGCCCTGGCCAGGCCGGCGCGCTTGCGCATACCGCCGGAGATCTCGCCGGGCAGTTTCTTCTCGGTACCGGTCAGGCCGACCATCTCCAGTTTCTCGGAGACGATCTGCTTGATCTCGGATTCTCCCTTGCGGGTGTGTTCGCGCAACGGAAAGGCGATGTTGTCGAAGAGGTTCATCGAGCCGAACAGCGCGCCGTCCTGGAAGAGCACACCGAACAGTTTGCGGGTCTCGTACAACTGGTGTTCAGAGCACTTGGCGAGGTTGACGTCCTTGATGAAGATCGAGCCCGCATCCGGCTTGAGCAGCCCGACCAGGGTCTTGAGGAACACCGACTTGCCGGTGCCGGACGGGCCCAGCATCACGCTGATCTCGCCAGGTGGCAAGGTCAGGGTCACGTCTCCCCAGATGGTCTGCTTACCGAAAGACTTTGTCAGACCCTCGACCACGACTTCGACTCCCACGCGCCACCTCCTCACCAGGCTGACCCGGCCGCGCGCATGCGTCAGGAGCGACGCGGTAGGTGCGGACGAACCATCGTTTGGGGATACAACGACCTACGAACCGTCTGGTTACCGTTGAGTAGAACATGGGTTACAGCTGTGTTGACGCAAGACGTCAGGAAGCGGCCTAAGTCGTCCGCGCCTCTCGGCAAAGAGCCCACATCCCGGCCGCCCGCGTGGTGCACGTTTGTGACGTCTGACGTCCTGTCCGACAAAATACGGAAATCGCCCCGAAACGGAGCGTCGAAATGCCGATATTGAAAACCACCTCTGCGGCGATGGTTCTTTCTGCCGTCGCCACGATTTGCACGGCTAGCGCGCCGGCCGACGCCGGACGGTTCATCCGATGGCCTGCGCGCCAAGTGATCGGGTCATGATCACCTCGAGAAGCGATTACTTCATCGGCGACGGCATCCCCGGTCACCGGGTAGTGGCTCGCGGTCCGGGCACCCTGCGGCTTTCGGTGGGAGCCGGCATCAGCTTCGGCACCTCCATGTCAGATCACACCGGCGTGGATCTGCATGGCGGGTGATCATCCTGACCCACTGAAACTGCTCCATTGCAATTGACCTTCTGAAAATCCGGACGTCAGGGCTCCACGGGCCTCTTGATCGGATCCCCGCTAGCGAGGACGGCCGCAGTCAAGGCCTCGACCGGCCCGCTGGTCGACCGGTCACGGCGCAGCAGAACCAGGTCCATCTCGCCGAGTTCGGGCAGGCCGCCGGTGGCCGGCAGTTCGACGAAGTCACTGGGAAACAGACTGCCGGCAACTACCGCTATGCCGAGGCCGGCCCGTACGGCGGCCAGCACCCCGTTCACCCCCCGGACCGTGCAGGTCACCCGGTAGCTACGCCCGGCCGCCTCGAGTGCCTCCACCGCGATCGAACGGCTGAAACTCGGTGCCTGGTAGACAACCAATGGCACCGGTCGATCCGGCTCCACCTTGGTCCCGGAGATGGCCGCCCAGAGCAGCCGGTCCCGCCGCACCAGCTTCCCCCGCGGGTCGAGCGGCCCGGCCGGGTTCTTGATGAAGGCCAGATCCAGATGCCCTGATTCGAGCCGCCGCTGCAGATTCGCACTCGGGGCAACGGTGAGCTCGAGGTCGATCCGCGGGTACTGCTGGCGGAAATCCCGCAAGATCCGTGGCACCTGGGTCAGCGCCAGATCATCGGTCACACCAAGGCGCAACCGTCCGGCCAGGCCCGAACCGGTGAAGTAGGAAACGGCCTGCTGATGCGCGGCCAGGATCGAACGCGCGAACCCGGCCATCGCCTCGCCGTCGGCCGTCAGGGCCACGCTGCGGGTGTCACGGATGAACAGCGTACGTCCGACCGTGTCCTCGAGTTTGCGGATCTGCTGGCTGACGGTGGGCTGGCGCAGACCTAGGCGCTGGGCCGCTTGGGTGAAACTGAGCGACTGAGCCACCGCGAGGAAGGTTCGCAGCAGCTCCGGGTCGTACATGCGATCGGGAGGATCATTTACCTGGTTATTCATGGTGACAATGACACTAATACTAGTAATTGACTTTTGGAATGATCCGATCAGGCGGAAGATGGGTTGGTACCCACACACACACAACTACATTGGATGATCCTTGAGCTCGCCCGTCGAGAAACCCAGTCCACGTCCCGTCGCCGCCATCTTCGGCTCCCTCCGTACTCGTAACTATCGCCTTTTCGCGTCAGGGCAACTGGTGTCCAACACCGGAGCCTGGGTACAGCGCATCGCGCAGGACTGGCTGGTCCTGAGCATCACCGGAAGCGCGACCGCCGTCGGCATCACGACTGCCCTGCAGTTCCTGCCCACCCTCCTGTTCGGTATGCACGGCGGCCTGATCGCGGACCGTTGCAACAAGCGCAAGGTCTTGCTACTGACCCAGGTCGGCATGTCGGGCATGGCCGCCATCCTGGCCGTGCTGACCTTGTCCAAGCAGGTTCTGCCTTGGCACGTATACCTGATCGCGTTCGGGCTCGGCCTGGTGACCGCCGTCGACAATCCGACGCGGCAGGCCTTCGTGAACGAGATGGTCGGGCCGGATCAACTGCGCAACGCGATCAGCCTGAACGCGTCTGTGTTTCAGATGGGCGCGCTGATCGGACCGGCGATCAGCGGGTACCTGATCAACGCGGTCGGATCCGGTTATGCCTTCGCCATCAACTCGGTCAGCTACATCGCCTCGTTCACCGCGCTGCTGATGATCGATGAGCGGCAGCTGCACCGCACCGGACTCGCGGCCCGCTCGACCGGCCGGCTGCGCGACGGCGTCAGGTACGTACTGGCCCGTCCTGAGGTGCTGTGGCCCATCGTCCTGGTCGGCGTGTTCGGCGTGTTCACCATCAACCTGCCGGTGACCCTGGCCGCCTATGCCAAGTCGGAGTTCCATTCCGGCGCCAGCGGGTACGGGATGCTGAGCTCCGCGGTGGCGCTCGGCTCGGTCATCGGTGCCTTGATCTCGGCGCGCCGTAGCCGAACCCGACTACGCGGGCTGGTGGCCATCGGGGCGGTGCTGTGCGCGGTGACGGTGGTGGCCGCGACTGTGCCCGGGCAATGGTTCTACGCGCTGATCCTGGTCGGTCTCGGTACCGCCAGCTTGATGTTCCTCACGGCGGCCAACTCCTCCGTGCAGCTGGCGGCGGACGACTCGATCCGCGGCCGGGTGATGGGCATCTATCTGCTGGTGTTCATCGGCAGTGGTGCTCTCGGTGGGCCGCTGCTCGGCGCCATCGACGAGCATCTCGGCCCGCGCCTCGGCATGCTGCTGTCCGGGCTCGTGCCGGCCTTGGCCACGATCGCAGTTGCCTGCAAGCTCGCTCACGACGCTCAGCTCCGGGTGCAGGTCCGCCTGAGCGGATCGCACAGCGGCCACCTGGCCCTCGTGCCGCGCTGATTGGCCTGCCACCGGACGCCATGATCCGACTACGTCGGGGTGGCTGGTCGCCGGCCGACTGACCCTTCTGGTTTGATCGGGGCAAACCTAGGAGAGGTACGCAATGTTCGTCGTAGTCATCACCGAGCAGGATCAGCCGATGGTCGCACCGCGGGCGACCGGCCCGTTCGACACCTTCGATCTGGCGCAGGCGTTCAGTCAGACACTGATCGACAAGTGGCAGGCCGCTGGCGGCGATATCCCCAGCGCGACCGTGGTCCGGGTCGAGGAAACGCTGCCCGGGGTCGTCGTCGGCGAGCTCTGAGCTGGCACGTGCAACGCCACAGCAAGGAGGGCGGCCCGCAGAATGCGGG
>JAVEEN010000160.1 GCA_030840445.1 Pseudonocardiales bacterium | reverse complement strand
ACCTGCCGGTCGAGATCGGAGCAGTGCCGGACGAATCCGGCACGGTGACCGCCCGCCCAGGCTCGTTGCCCACCCTGGACGCAGCTGGGGCGGCGCGATGGGCTCAGGCCGGCAGGCTGGTCGACGTCCGGGCACCGGAACGGTTCCGCGGCGAGGTCGAGCCGATGGACCCGGTGGCCGGCCACATCCCGGGCGCCAGGAACCTGCCCACCACCGAGCACGCCACCTCCAGCGGGAGCTTCAAGGCGCCCGGTGCCCTGCTTCGCGAACTCGCCGAGGCCGAGATCGAGCCCGGCCAGGAGCCGGTGGGCGTTTACTGCGGGTCCGGCGTGACCGCAACACACTCGGTGTTGGCCATGAGCCTGGTCGGGATCGAGGCCGTGCTCTATCCGGGCTCGTGGAGCGAGTGGCTCAGCGATCCTGGTCGTCCGGTTGCAACCGGTTGAGCGCGGCGCCAGGTTCGACACTGGGCCGCGGCGGTCGGATCGACACCCCGGCAGTGTCCGGTGCCGCGCGGCCTACCGGCGACCCCGGCCGGTCCAGTCGAGAAGTTTCTCGACGGGCCAAGTGGTGACGATGCGATCGGCCGGTATGCCGCATTCGGCGGCTCGAGCGCAGCCGTAAGGCAGCCAGTCCAGCTGCCCGGGGGCGTGAGCGTCGGTGTCGATGCTGAACAAGCAGCCCGACTCGACGGCCAATGACAGCAGCTCGGACGGAGGGTCCAGGCGCTCCGGGCGGCTGTTGATCTCGACTGCCACGCCGGCTTGCGCGCAGGCCTGGAAGACGGCGACCGCATCGAACGAGCTCTGGCCCCGCATCTTGGCACCCACCAGCCGGCCCGTGCAGTGCCCGAGGATGTCGGTCTGCGGGTCCTTGATGGCGGCGATCATCCGCCTGGTCATTGCCGAGGACTCCATGCCCAGCTTCGAGTGCACCGAGGCCACCACGATGTCCAGCTGACCGAGTAGTTCCGGGGACTGGTCGAGGCGACCATCATCGAGGATGTCGACCTCGATTCCACTGAGAAGCCGGAAGGACCCCAGCCGGGGACGAAGCGCCGCCAGCACTTCGAGCTGACGCACCAGACGGTCAGCAGAGAGCCCATGCGCAACCGTGAGCCGCGGAGAGTGATCGGTCAGTGCTTGGTACTCCCGGCCCAGTTCGATGGCCGTAACGGCCATTTCCTCGATCGGGCTGCCACCGTCGCTCCAGTCCGAGTGCGAGTGCAGATCACCTCGCAGCGCCGCCCGGAGGCAAGCGGCCTCAGAATCGAGCTCGACCAGGGGAGTTGCCTTGGCCTCGAGCTCAGCCAAATAGGCTGACTGTCCACCGGCCAATGACTGCATGATCACCGAGGCGGTGGCATCCCCGATGCCAGGCAGTTCCTTCAGCGTTCCGGCCGCGGCGCGCTCCGAGATCTCATGCTCTCCTCGCGCAACAACTACGTCCGCGGCCGTCCTAAAGGCCTTGACCCGGTAATCGCGCGCTTGACCGCGTTCCAGCAGGAACGCGATCCTTCGCAATGCCCTCAGCGGCTCCACGAGTTCACCGTATCGGGCGCACCGCCCGAAACGCCGTGGAACCGTGACTCAGGATTCCAGGTAGTCCCGCAGCGACTGAGCGCGCGACGGGTGCCGCAGCTTGGCCATCGTCTCCCGCTCGATCTGCCGGATGCGCTCCCGGGACAGGTTGAACTTCTTGGCGATGTCGTCGAGCGTGTGTGGGTTGCCGTCGGCCAGGCCATATCGCAAGCGGACCACCGCGGCTTCGCGTGGCTCCAGCGAGTCGAGTACAGATGCCAACTGACGGCGCATCAGTTCGAACTCGACGGCCTCGGTCGGCTTGGTCGCATCGGCGTCGGCAATGAAATCACCCAGCGAAGAGTCCTCTTCGGCGCCCACCGTCTGGTCCAGGCTGACCAGATCCCGCGCGTGGTCCACCAGTTCGTGCAAGCGGTCGACCGTGATGTCCAGCTCGTGGCTCAGTTCCTCGTCCGTCGCATCGCGACCCAACGTCTGGCCGAGTTCGCGGCGCATCCGTTGCATCTTGTTGATCTGCTCGACCAGATGGACCGGCAACCGGATCGTGCGCGACTGATCGGCCATCGCTCGGCTGATGGCCTGGCGGATCCACCAGGTGGCATATGTCGAGAACTTGAAGCCCTTCGTGTAGTCGAACTTCTCCACGGCACGGATGAGCCCGAGGTTGCCTTCCTGAATCAGGTCCAGGAACGGCATGCCGCGGCCGGTGTAGCGCTTGGCCAGCGAAACGACCAGTCGCAGGTTCGCCCGCAGCAGCAGATCCTTGGCGCGTTCCCCGTCAGCGGCGAGAGCCTGCAGTTCGCGTCGCCGGGGTACCGTCAGCCGCTTGCTGGTACTCAACAGGTGCAAGGCGTACAGGCCGGCTTCGATGCGCTTGGAAAGTTCGACCTCTTCGACCGCGGTAAGCAGCGGGACCTTGCCGATTTCGTTGAGATATGAGCGCACCAGGTCTGCGGCCTGGACCGCCTCGTCGAGGTCTGCGGTCGCGAGCACCGGGTTGGTCTCGACCAGCTGTTCGACCGGCTGGTCGTCGCCGAGGTCAATCGTGCTTGCCGCAACCTCGGACTCATGAGGAGCCTGCGCGGGTGCGGCTGATGTCCGGCTCGAGCGATGTCCGGGCAGGGCCCGCGACGCCGGCGTCCGGCGCTTGGAAGGGGTCTGGTTGCTGTTAGTCGAAGTCGTAGGCTGGCTGGCGCTCGCCATGTCGGTCCTCTTTGTAGCTGGCTTTGTTGCTGGCTGCGTCACGTCGGTGTCCGTCCGCTAATTTGGGGGTCTGTTGTCCCACCCTGTACAACGATTCGGGGCGAAGCTTGTTCCCGGATTGGCTGTGCACGGGCTTTGAACTCCAGGTCAGAAGTGTTCCCCGGGGGCACCGACCTGGCCTGCTAGCGCTATTTGCACGGGCAGCTGTCGGACGGTCAGTTCGCGTCCAGCCAGATGGTCATCGGACCGTCATTGGTGCTCGACACCGCCATGGTTGCCCCGAACACCCCCGTCTCGACCGGGACGCCGAGTTGCCGTAGCTCGTCGCAGAAGGCGGTCACCAGGGGTTGCGCAATCGCTGCGGGTGCCGCTGCCTTCCAGCTGGGTCGCCGACCCGAGGTCATGTCCGCATAGAGTGTGAACTGGCTCACCACCAGGACCGGAGCGGCGAACTCAACGGCCGCTGCCTCGTCCCTGTCGCCATCGCGCAGGATTCGCAACCGAGCGGTCTTCGACGCCAGCCCACGCGCACCGGCCTCGCTGTCGGTGTGCGTCACGCCGAGCAGGACCAACAGGCCGGGCCCGATCTGGGCGACGATCTGGCCCTCGACCCGCACCGAAGCGTCGGTGACTCGCTGCACCAGGGCGCGCACCTAGGTAGCTGCCGTTTCCGGCGGCAGCAGCACTCCGCGCTGGACGAGGTCGGCGACCACCGGCAGCAGCGAGGAAGTCACCGCCGCCGGATCCAGGCCTTGAAGCTCGGCGACCAGCGCAAGTGAGGCCCGTAGCGGCACCTGCCCGGTGCAGGAGGACAGCAGACCCGCCACGGCAGCGTCGGTCTCGAGTTCCCAGCGCATTCCCCGCGACTGGCGGAGCTGACTGGCGGCGGACTGCCAGCCGGCCGGGCCGAGCAGAGCACGCTGTTCGTAGACGAGATCTGCGACGACAGTGAACGGGGTATCCAGCACTCCGAAGGGGCCGGCGCTCCGCAGCCAGTCCTGGCGAGCGAACCACCCGGCGATCTCGGCCCCGATCGGCTGTTCGACCGCCTGGGGGACATCCTCGGCCACGATCACCGGTGCCGATGATCCAGTTCGGCGCAGGTTGACCAAGCCCATGCCTACCGCCAACACCCCGTTCTCGGCGAACCAGTCCAGCCAGCGGTCGTATTTGGAACGCCAGCCCTGAGAACCGGGTTGCTCGCCGGCATCACGCAGCCACAGGGTGACGTACTCACCGGGATCGGCGATCTCCCGTTGCCAGATCCAGGCGTCGCAGTCGGCGCCTGAAAGCCAACCGCTGAGCCGGTCCTGCCATTGCTCATCGGCGGTGATCATCCAGTTCGCGAGTAGCTGCGCCGTCCCGCCGGGCCGCAACATCGGTGCTAGGCCGCTGATCAGTTCGCGGCAGACCCCGTCGCCAGGCAAACCGCTGTCTCGATACGTAAAGCCCTGATCCGACGCGGTGAACCCAGGACCGACGATGAACGGCGGATTGCAGACCACGAGGTCGAACTGCTGCGCGCGTACCGGATCGAGCAGCGATCCGGCGCGCAGGTCCCAGCAGAGCCCGTTCAAGGCTGCCGTCGTAGCCGCCATCCGCAGGGCTCGCCCGCTCAGATCGGTGGCCACGACTGAGCGGGCATGTCGTGACAGGTGCAGTGCCTGGACGCCGCAGCCGGTGCCGATGTCGAGGGCGGTCTCGACCGGCCGCCGCATGGTGGCCTGGGCCAGGGTGGTGGCCGCGGCACCGACACCCAGCACATGCTCGGGATCCAAAACTCCTGGACGCACCTCCGCGCCGAGATCGGAGATCACCCACCAGTCGGGGCCGCCGGCTTCGGAATACGGCCGTAGATCGAACATCGTCCGGACGCCCGTGGAGCCAGGCTCGAGAAGGCCGGCCGCTACCGCGTCGAACCGACCCTTCGTGCCGAACGCCTGGTCGGCGGCGTCGTCGGCAACCTCGATGCCGAGCAGGAACAGCCTGATGAGTGTCTCAGTCGCCGAACCCCCGCGGGTGAGTCGCTCCACCCCCGTGAGGTCACCTCGTGACAGGGCCACCTGGCCGGCCAGACCGAGCGTCTCGGTTACGGCCTGGCCGCTGAACTCATCCGACAAGCAGGCGCGCAGCCGGTCGATGACTGCGGGCGGGAACAGCGAGGTGGGCGGCTCCGGCAACGAATTCACGGCGCCTGGCACCCCATCCTCGGTCACCGAATTCGCACGGCGGACGTCGGCCCGGTCAATTCGCCGAGGACGTTCGATTCGTTCAGAACCTCAGCAGCGAACGCGGCGATCTCGTCGGCCACGGCGACCGGCTGCCGCAACTGCAGGTCGTGGCCGCCATCGACCTGTACCCATCGTGACGCGGCAATGGCCGCCTGCAGCGCCGCCGGTGTCCGTTCGGGGATGACCTGATCCTGGTCGCCCGTGATGATCCGAGTAGGTGTGGCGATGTCGGGTAGCGCGGCTGTGATCATCGGTAGGTCACGAAGGAGGGCTCGCTGCTCGGTCAGGAAGCTGCGCCAGAGCGGCCGGAATCGCATTGCCGCGCCGCTGGATCGGGCGTAGGGCAGATCCGTCGAATCCAGCTTCCCGCCGATCAGGGTCGCCGCCTTATGGGCAATCGGGCCGCGGCCGATCCGCAAGGTCGAAAACGAGATCAGCTCACCGAGTACCGGTGCCGCCAGCACGGGGTCCAGCCGAACCAGGCACTCCGGCCCGACGGAGGCCAGCAGCACCAACCCGGCGATCCGCGTCGAGGCTCGCTCGGCGGCCGCCAACGCCGCGACGCCGCCGGCCCAACTGTGCCCGACCAGCATTACCGGTCCCGGACAGAAGCGGTCCATCCACCGGGTCAACCACGCGACGTTTCCGCGATAGTCCGTCGCTGCAAGCCCATTCGCCCCATACCCCGGCCGATCGGGCACACCGATGCGAACCTCGGGCGACACCCGACTCCGCAGCGCCCGGCGCAGCCCCCAGAAGCTCGCGGAGGAGTCCGGCTGGCCGTGCAGTAGGACGATGGTGGGTTGCGGCATCCCCTTATCGTGCCGCATTCGGCCGCGGTCACCGCGTGAGCCTGGCCTCAGCGCCGACGGCCTACCAGTTCAGGGCCAAATGACGTGACGCGAAGCTCGCTTGCGGTGGCACGATGGGTAAGTGCGAGCCATGAGGCATCAAGCAGACAAGGCGGTTCTCATCACTGAGGCCGGAACCAGTGGCGATGACTCGTTCGAACGGCGACGCCGGCGGTACCTGATCACAATGACGGTGCGCGCGCTATGCATCATCGGCGCCGCCGTCACAGTCCACCTGTCCGGCTGGCTGGCCGCGGCGTTCGTCGCCGGAGCCCTGGTTCTTCCGTGGACGGCCGTGCTGATCGCCAACGATCGTCCACCGAAGGAGGCCGTTCGGTTCCGGCGCTTCATTCCGGGTAGTTCCCCGGACTCGCCCAAGCAGCTCGCCTCAGGCCCTACCCCCGACGCGACCACGACCGACGGCGGGCGTGGCTGTGATGCCGCCGACGGCACCGTTATCGACATGTGATCGTGCTCCGGTAATGCCCGATATTCGAACTCCTAAGGCTGCCTGAGCATTCTCGAGGCGGCCGCTGGTGGCACAATTGCAGGGTGACCACTGAGACCCTGGAATCACCGAAGACCGCGGATGCCGACACCGGCAATGAGGTCTTCCACTACGTCAAGAAGGCCAAGATCGCCGAGAGTGCCGTGATGGGCACCATGGTTCAAGCCCTGTGCGGCGAGGTTTTCCCGGTGACCAAGACCCCGAAGCCAGGATCTCCGGTGTGCCCCCAGTGCAAGGAGATCTACGAGTCCATCCCGAACCGCGGATCGGACGCCTGATCCGGCTCCTCATCAACGACCGGTTGCCAGCCACGGTCCGCCCTCGGGCGTTTCGGCAACGTCGGTGAGGCCTGCTCGATGGCCGCATTGAACTCCGCTCCGAGCAGCACCCCGAGTGCGAGCAGAAAGAAAAACAACAGGGCGGCGATCGGTGCGGCCAGGGTTCCGTAGGCGTGATTGTGGGCCACGATGAACGTGATGTACTGGCGCAGGCCGGCCGAGCCCAGTAGGAAGATCAGCAGCGCCAGGATCGCTCCCGGAACGCCGCGTCTCCAAGGCAGTCTGCGTGGCGGCGCCAGGTGGTAGAGACTCGTCAGGCCGACCAACAACAGCAGTATGACCACCGGCCAGTAGGCGTCGTTCACCACGCGGTCGGCGGTTCGGCGGGTACTTTCCGGGAAGAGTTTCACCAGCACCGTGGGACCCAGCACCAGCGCGGGAAGTGCCACGACGCCGATCACGATGGATCCCAGGTAGATGCCCAGGGCCAGCAGCCGGCTGCGGACGGCACCGCGCAGATCACGCATCCCGTAGGCGATAGTGATGGTGTTGACGAACGTCGCGGTAGCTGAAGAGCCCGCCCACAAGGCAAGCAGGAAGCTCACGGACACTACGTCCCCGCGACCGTCGTTCAGAACCTGATGGACCAGCGGAGCGACCAGCTGGTCCACGACCTCGGCGCTGAACGCCCGGGAGAAACCGCTGAGCAGGTTGTCCTGAATCCGGTTGATGGTGCCGGTCCCGGCCAGGTCAGAAAAGTATCCGAGCGCCGCCAACAGGGCCAGGAACAGCGACGGCAAGGACAGCAGCTGCCAGAAGGCGGCTTCTGCCGACAACCCGAGAATCCGATCGTTCCACGCCTTCGAAACCGTCCGGCGGATCAGCGTCCGGGTTCCACGTTGGCTGATCACGGGACTGGAGTCTGCCGATCGTTTTGGTGTTGCATCATCGTGACACGCTAAGCGTGGTCAGAATTGATGACACCGAGACCCGCCGTATTTCGGCGCTGCACCCGGAAATGGTGCGAGCTGGCGGGGCTTCTCTATGGTCTTGGAGTGACCGCGCCGACGACCCAGTTGAGCTTGGACCTCGTCGGGGTGTTCGTCTTCGCGCTGTCCGGCGGACTGGCGGCAGTCCGAGCCAGGCTCGATCTGTTC
>JAVEEN010000067.1 GCA_030840445.1 Pseudonocardiales bacterium | reverse complement strand
ACCGACCTGGATTGGTTCGACCTGGACTGGAACGACCGATCCCACATGGCCTGGGTGCTCTACGGCAGCCGCGCCAACATCTCCTCGGTGTTCTCCCATGAACTTGCCGAGGCGTGCAGCGACCCTGAAGGCAACGGGGTGCAGGTCAACCCCACGAACAACACCAACTGGAATGAGATCGGAGACGTCTGCAGCTCCACGGGATTGCTGAACGGAGTCACCGTGCAGTCCTATTGGTCCCAGCGCGATCAGGCGTGCGTCATCCCGAACAACGTCTCGATCCGACGCCAGATCAGCTGCATCCATAAGACACCGCGCGACAATCCCTGGGATGACATCGAAATCATCGGCGGCGCCAAGCGACCCGGCACCCGCTACATCGCTACGGTGCCCGACGACTCCCGAGCCGATAACCTGCTATCGCTGCCCGAATGCGCCTGGAAGTAGCCGGGCTGTCGGACACTAACCACTAGCCTGTTCCCGACACCTATTTCGGAGGCTGGGGTGGTTCTCGACATGCTGCTGCGCGGCCGACTGGTCACCGGCGACCCGGCATGAAGGATGTCGAACCGTTCGCGGTCATCGTCGGCCTGATAGCCGCGGCGCTGTTGCTGGCCGTGCTCTCCAACCGGATTACCGACAAGATCCGCGTCCCTGCCCCCGCGCTTTTCCTGGTCATCGCCGCCGTGGCGTCGGACCTCATCCCGCAGCTGGGTTCCCTGCCGATCCAGACCGTCGAACGGATCGTCACCCTCGCCCTGATCTTCATTCTGTTCGACGGCGGTATGCACATCGGCTGGCGCAGATTCCGGACCGCGGCTGGCGCCGTGCTGTGGATCGGCGTGGCCGGTACCGTCGTCACCGCCGGCGCGCTGGCCCTGGCCGCGCACCTCTTCTTCGGTTTCGACTGGCGGGTCGCCCTGCTGATCGGCACCGCCCTGGCTCCCACCGATCCGGCCGTGGTGTTCTCCGTCCTCGGCCGGCGGGAGATCTCCGGCCGGTCAGGCACCATCCTCGAAGGCGAGTCCGGTGCCAACGACCCGGTCGGCATCGCCCTCATGGTCGCCTTGCTCGGAGCAAGCGGCGGAGGATTGCATGAGGTCCTCGGCGGCATCGGCGAATTCGGGCTGCAGATGGCGGTGGGTGGCGTGGTGGGGATCCTCGGCGCGTCCGGCCTGATCGTCCTGATGCGTCAACTGCCGTTACCCAACGAGGCTCTGTACCCGATCCGCACCCTGGCCGGCGCCGCGATCATCTATGGGCTGGCCACCGTCGCGCATGGTTCCGGCTTCCTCGCGGTATTCCTGGCCGGCATCCTGATCGGTGACGCCCGCGCTCCGTACAAGCGTGAGATCGAGCGGTTCGCCGGCGGTATCAGCACCCTCGGCGAGATCGTCGCGTTCACCGTGCTGGGCTTGACGGTCTCGGTGCACGACGTGCTGCGCGCCGACACCAGCTGGGTCGGACTGGCCCTCGCAGCCCTGCTCATCCTGATCATCCGCCCGCTCTTCGTCGGCGCGCTGATCGCCCGCATCGACCTGGCCCGGGGCGAGCGGTTGTTCGTGCTCTGGTCAGGCCTCAAGGGGGCGGTGCCGATCCTGCTAGGCACGTTCATCCTGACTGGCGACATTGCCGATTCGCACCGCATCTACGAGATCATCTTCGTGGTCGTGCTGGTGTCGGTCGTCGTCCAGGGTGGGCTGGTTCCGACCTTCGCACAGGTGCTCCGGGTGCCCATGCAAACCACACCGCTGGAGCCCTGGACGGCCGGCCTGCGGTTCCAGGACGAGCCAGACGGCCTACATCGACACCTGGTCGGCGCTGGTTCGGAGGCCGACGGATGCGCGATCGCAGATTTGCCGATGGTCGACGCCTGGATCAGCATGGTGAACCGGGACGGTCAACTCCTGCAGGTCCGGGCCGACACGGTCTTGCGAGCCGGGGACGAGGTACTGATCCTGGGCGACCCAGGGACCCAGGTGGTCGAGGCGTTCACGGGTCGGCCAGGGGACAACGGGCAGCGCAGCCCTGGGTAAGGCTTACCTTCTTGGCGAAGGACACCCTTTCGTGATGTGGTGGAGTTACCGCTCGCCATCGAAGGAGGCCCTCCTTGACCAGAAGTTCCCTTTCCAGCAGCTTCACGGTCACCGTCAACGGGGAGCCGCAGTTGCTCGACCTCGACAATCGGACGACCCTGCTGGACGCCCTGCGTGAGCATCTCGATCTCACCGGAGCCAAGAAAGGCTGCGATCACGGCCAGTGTGGCGCGTGCACCGTTCTCCTCGACGGCCGACGCGTCAACTCCTGCCTGGTGCTAGCGGTGGCGGCACAAGGCAGGAGCGTCACCACCATCGAAGGGCTCGGAACCGCCGACCGCCTGCATCCGGTTCAGCAGGCCTTCATAGATCATGACGGGTTGCAATGCGGGTACTGCACCCCCGGACAGATCTGCTCCGCGGTGAGCGCCCTGGACGAGGTCGATCGCGGCTGGCCCTCCGCAGCGACCGCGGACGTCGGAGCCGAGAAGATCACGCTGGACGATTCGGAGATCCGCGAGCGGATGAGTGGCAACCTGTGCCGGTGTGGTGCCTACGTCAATATCCTGGCGGCCATCAACGCGGTAGCCCAATGAGGGAATTCGGCTACCAGCAGGTCAGCGACGTCGAGACCGCCGTCGCAACCCTTGCCACCAGCGCCGACGCGCGTTACCTCGGCGGCGGCACAAACCTGGTCGACCTGATGAAACTCGGGGTGGAAACGCCAGAACTCTTGATCGACGTGACCAACCTGCCGTTGACCGACATAACGGAGACGGCTGACGGTGGGGTGCTCATCGGGGCCGCGGTCCGCAACAGCGACCTGGCCGCCAATCCGGTGATCCGGCAACGCTATCCGGCAGTGGCCCAAGCCGTGCTGGCCGGCGCCTCCGGACAGCTGCGCAACCTGGCGACCACGGGTGGCAACCTGATGCAACGCACCCGCTGCTCCTACTTCACCGACGTGAGCAAACCTTGCAACAAGAGGGTGCCCGGTTCGGGATGCCCGGCCCGGGATGGTGAGCACCACAACCTCGCCATCCTCGGTGCCTCCGAGCACTGCATCGCCACCAGCCCGTCCGACCTGGCCGTCGCGCTGGTCGCCCTGGACGCGGTCGTGCATGTCCGGGAAGGTGATTCGGCGCGGGCCGTCCCGCTGACCGAGTTCCGCCGCCTCCCCGGTGACCGGCCCGACCTGGAGACGACGGTGGAACCGGGAGCTCTGATCACCGGGGTCAGCCTGCCCGGTCTGCCGATCGCCGCCGCGTCGCGCTATCGCAAGGTGCGTGAGCGGGCCTCCTACGCCTTCGCTATCGCCTCCATCGCCGCGGCCGTCGAGGTATCCGGCGGTCTGGTCGCCGATTGTCGGATCGCCTGGGGTGCGGTGGCCGCGGTGCCTTGGCGAGCAACGCGGGCCGAGGCGATGTTGCGCGGGAAGCCTGTCGCGATCGAGTCGTTCGCCGCGGCGGCCGATGCCGAATTGCTCGCGGCCGAGCCACTGGAGCACAACGCCTACAAGGTCGCCCTGATCCGTAACGTGACCGTCGAGCTGCTGGCCGAGCTGACCGGAGTCTCGCGATGACCTCGACCCTCGACCCGGCGACGACCAGGACACCCTTGATGGGCCAGGGTATAAACCGCATCGACGCGATCGCCAAGGTAACCGGTGAGGCCCGGTACTCCGGTGAGTACCCGCTCGACGGGATGATCTACGGCTGGGTGGTCCAGGCCCCGATCGCCAAGGGCCGTATCAGCGACATCCGCCCGGCCACCACGTTGTCCATGCCGGGCGTGCTCGCGGTGCTCGACTACCGCAACGCACCCCGGCTTTCCGATGCCGGTGACGGCGAACTCCTGCTGTTGCAAGGCGATCGAGTCTACTACCGTGGTGAGGCCGTCGCGGTCGTGCTGGCGCAGAGCCTGGAACAGGCCAGGGCCGGAGCCGATGCGTTGGATGTCTCGTACCTGGCGGAGTCCCACGACGTGCTGTTCCGGGCCGATCACCCGGACATGTACACCCCCGAGCTGGTGAACCCGAACTTTCCGTCCGCCTCGAATGTCGGCGACGTCGACGCGGCGTTAGCGGCCGCCGAGGTGGTTATCGATCAGGTCTACGCCACTCCGGCCGAGCACAACAACCCGATGGAACCGCATGCCACGACGGCACATTGGGACGGTGACACCCTGCTGGTGTTCGATTCCAATCAGGGAGCGAGCTCGGTTCAGATGTCGCTGTGCCGGTTGTTCGACCTGCCGCGTAGCGCCGTGCAGGTGAAGTCCGAGCACGTCGGCGGCGGGTTCGGCGCCAAGGGCAGTGCCCGTCCCCCGGTCGTGCTGGCCTCAATGGCAGCCAGACTCCTCGGCCGCCCGGTCCGGGTAACGCTGACCCGGCAGCAGATGTTCGCCATGGTCGGCTACCGCACCCCGACGATCCAGCAGGTCCGCCTCGGCTCCGACCGGTCCGGACGGTTGCAGGCACTGGATCACCTGGCGTACTCACAGACCTCCAAGATCCTCGAGTTCGCCGAGCAGACCGCTGTCCTATCCCGGATGATGTACGCCACCCCGAACCTGCGGACCGCACACCGCTTGCTGCCGCTGGACGTGCCCACACCGCGTTGGATGCGCGCCCCGGGTGAGGCACCGGGATCATTCGCCCTGGAATCAGCCATGGACGAACTGGCGCAAGCCTGCAATGTCGATCCGGTCGAGTTGCGGATCCGCAACGAGCCGGACCTGGAGCCCGACAGCGGCCGGCCGTTCAGCAGCCGCAACCTGGTGGCATGTCTGCGCGAGGGCGCGCGCCGGTTCGGCTGGGACGACCGCGACCGGCGGCCGGCGATCCGCCAGGACGGCCGGTGGCTGATGGGATCCGGGATGGCCAGCTCCACTTACCCGGCTCGCAACGCACCGTCGACCTGCCAGGTCCAGGCCCGCTCCGACGGGACCTTCGAGGTACGGATCACCGCGTCGGACATCGGCACCGGCGCCCGGACTGCCCTTACGCAGATCGCCGCGGACGCCCTCCAGGTCGAGCTGGACCGGGTCGAGTTGCGCATCGGCGACAGTGACTTCGGACCGGCCATGATCGCCGGGGGCTCGATGGGGACGGCGTCCTGGAGCTGGGCCGTGGTCAAGGCCTGTCGCGACCTGCTGGGCCAACTCGACGCGCATTCCGGTGCGGTCCCCGCCGGGGGGCTGCTGGCGCGGGCCGACACCAAGGACGACGTCGCGGCCCAGGCCGACGTGACCCGTCACGCGTTCGGGGCGCAGTTCGTCGAGGTGGCAGTGGATATCCGGACCGGTGAGGTCCGGGTACCACGGATGATCGGTGTCTTCGCTGCCGGCCACATCGTCAACGCCAGGACGGCACGATCGCAGCTGATCGGCGGGATGATCATGGGCCTGGGCATGGCCCTGCTCGAGGAGTCATTGATGGACCTGCGGTTCGGTGACTACCTCAACCACGATCTGGCGGGGTATCACGTTGCCTCGAACGCCGACGTGCGCTCGATCGAAGTGTCCTGGATCGATGAGCAGGACGATCAGACGAATCCGTCCGGCATCAAGGGGATCGGCGAGATCGGCATCGTCGGTACCGCGGCGGCGATCGCCAATGCGGTCTGGCACGCAACCGGGCGGCGCCAGCGGACGTTGCCGATTCGACCTGACCGGGTGATCAGCTGATCAGTAGCCCTGGTCGGGGTATCCGCCCGGGCCATAACCGTGCTGCTGGTCCGGCGCCTGATAGCCGCGCGACCGGCGCATCGAGTCGGCCTCGACCAGTCGGTTCAAGGTCTGCTGGATCTCGTTCGCCCGGGGAATGTTGACCAACGTCTCCTGGCCGTGTTCGCCTGCAGACTCGATCGTGAGCGAACCCGAGCGAACGATCCGGTCCCAGATTGACTGTTCGTAGGCAACGTCGTTGATGCGGGCCAGCGTGATGTCGCGGCCGACGTGGTTGAGCACCCCGCGGCGGATCAGCACCCGGTGGCTGGTGATGACGTAATGGGTGGAGCGCCATCGGATCACCGGCAGCAACACCAGCCAGAGCATCAGCAACAGCGCGACGACCAGAATCGCCAGCAACAGATACTGGTGCGCCGAGTGATGGGTACTCGAGTCGGGCAGGAAGGCGATCGCCACGCCGGACAACGCGCACACGACGATGAAGATCAGAACCGGCCCCACCAGGGTGATCCAGTGCGGGTGCAGGTGCTCGACGATCTCCTCGTCCTGCGCGAGCAACTTGTCGGGGTAGGCCACCTGAGAAGCTCCTTACTGTCGAGTGAGTTGGCTCTCGAGTGAGTCGAGTGTGAATGGCGCTGAGCAGAGGTTAGCCGGTACCGGGCCGCAGGTGCGTGACATCTCCGGCCGCGATGGCGCGTCTACCGCCGCCCTCGACCGAGACGATCAGCCTCGCGTCATCGTCGATGTCCACGGCCTCGGCCTGCAGGATCTCGGCCGGCAGATGAACGGCAACCGGCTGGCCCAACGTGGCGCAATGGCCGCGGTAGCGCTCGGCCAGTCCACTGACCTGGGCACTTCCCCCGGCGGCCTGCCAGTCCCGATAACCGGTGGCGAAGGTGGCCAGGAAGTCGACGAGGATGCCGGCCCGGTCCAGCCTGCCACCGTGCTGCCCCAACGACGTTGCGGTCGCAACCGGGAGTTCGGCAAGGGTGCTCGACACGTTCAGGCCGATCCCGATCACCACCGCCCCGGATCCGACCTGGGCGAGAATGCCGGCCGCTTTCTGCTGCCGCGGACCCAGCAACAGGTCGTTCGGCCATTTCAGGCGGGCCGGAATGCCGCCGGCTGTGATCGTGTCGGCTGTGATCGTGTCGGCTAGGGCCACCCCGGCCAGCAGCGGCAGCCAGCCCCAGTTGGCCAGTGGGACTCCTGGCCGCAACAGCACCGAGAAGGTCAACCCGGCGCCCGGCGGTGATGTCCAGGATCGGTCGAGCCGGCCGCGTCCGCCGTGCTGATATTCGGCCACCCGGACCAGACCCTCGGCCGCCCCCTCCGCCGCGGCCGCGAGCAGGTCGGCGTTGGTCGATGCGGTCTCGGTGACAACCTCGAACCGCCACGGTGCCGGTGGCCCCGCCGCCTCGAGGTCGGCTTGGCGCAGCGGCTCGCGTCCGGTCGGTGTGCTCACCGCGCCATTGTCGCGCGAGGGGCCGGCGGCACGCGAAATCGGTCACTGTCGCAGGCTCGGACCGCAGCGGGCGGACTAGGCTCACCCCTTATGAGCGCAGAGAGCATCGATGGCCAGGTCACCGGTTCCACCGGCCTCGATCCACACACCACGGCAGGCAAGCTCGCCGATCTGGAACGCCGCTATGACGAGGCGGTACACGCCGGTTCGGCTCGCGCGGTCGAGAAGCAGCACGCCAAGGGTAAGCAGACCGCGCGGGAGCGCGTCCTGATGCTGCTGGACGACGGGTCGTTCGTGGAGTTCGACGAACTCGCCCGCCATCGCTCCACGAAGTTCGGCATCGACAATAACCGCCCGTTCGGCGACGGCGTGGTCACCGGCTACGGCACCATAGACGGGCGCCAGGTGTGCGTCTTCAGCCAGGACGTCACGGTCTACGGCGGCGCCCTGGGCGAGGTCTACGGCGAGAAGATCGTCAAGGTTCAGGACTTCGCCCTCAAGACCGGCTGCCCGCTGATCGGGATCAACGAGGGCGGTGGTGCCCGCATCCAGGAGGGTGTCGTCTCGCTCGGCCTGTACGGCGAGATCTTCCACCGCAATGTGATGGCCTCCGGAGTGATCCCGCAGATCTCACTCATCATGGGCGCTGCCGCCGGTGGGCACGTCTACGGTCCGGCGCTCACCGACTTCGTCGTCATGGTCGACAAGACCTCGCAGATGTTCATCACCGGCCCCGATGTGATCAAGACCGTCACCGGTGAGGACGTCTCGATGGAGGATCTCGGCGGCGCCCGCACCCACAACACGGCGTCGGGCAACGCGCACTATCTCGGCAGCGACGAAGAAGACGCGATCAACTACGTCAAGGCGCTCATCTCGTACCTGCCGAACAACAATCTCGATCCGGCGCCGGTCTATGACGCCGACCACGACCTCGAGATCAGCGAGGACGACCGCTTCCTCGATACTTTCATCCCGGACTCGGCCAACCAGCCATACGACATGCACACGGTGATCGAGCACCTGGTCGACGAGGGCGAGTTCCTCGAGGTGCACGCCCTGTTCGCGCCGAACATCGTGGTCGGCTTCGCGCGCATCGAGGGCAACCCGGTGGGCATCGTCGGAAACCAGCCGATGCAGTTCGCGGGCTGCCTGGACATCGACGCCTCCGAGAAGGCCGCCCGGTTCGTCCGGACCTGTGACGCCTTCAATATCCCGGTGCTGACCCTGGTCGACGTACCCGGCTTCCTGCCCGGTGTCGGCCAGGAACACAGCGGCATCATCCGCCGCGGCGCCAAGCTCATCTACGCCTACTCCGAGGCGACCGTCCCGAAGATCACCGTCATCACGCGCAAGGCCTTCGGGGGCGCCTATGTCGTGATGGGATCCAAGCACCTGGGTGCTGACATCAACGTGGCCTGGCCGACCGCGCAGATCGCTGTCATGGGAGCGCAGGGCGCGGCCAACATCCTTTACCGCAAGCAACTCAAGAAGACCGCGGACGCCGGCGGTGACATCGAGGCTCGACGGGCGGAGCTGGTCACCGAGTACGAGGACACCCTGGTCAACCCGTATGTGGCAGCAGAACGGGGTTATGTCGACACCGTAATCCCGCCGTCGGAGACCCGGGCGTTCGTCGTGAAGTCACTGCGGATGCTGCGCACCAAGCGACAGTCCCTACCGCCCAAGAAGCATGGGAACATCCCACTGTGACCGGCACGGACGGAACAGCTGGCACCGACGGCACTGCTCCGAGCGCGCCGGTCGAAGCCGCCGCCCCGCCGACCCTACGGATCATCAAGGGGAACCCGTCGCCGGAGGAGATCGCGGCAGTGACGGTCGTCCTGACCGTCGTGACGTCCGGGGCCGGGGAACCCGGTCGGGGCGAGCAGGTGCTCAGCGGTGGCTGGGCCGACCCGTCCCGGCGTCTACGGCAGCCGATTCCGCCGGGTCCGGGCGCCTGGCGCGCCTCCGCGCGGCCCTGATCACCGACTGGCCCCAATCCCTTACCGACCTGGGAATTCAGCTGCTTCCGGCCCCTCCGGCCAGCAGAGCATGCCTAGACTCTGACGGTGGCCACTGTGTTAGTCGTCGAGGACGATCCCACCGTCGCGGAGGTGGTGCTGTCCTACCTCGAGCGCGCCGGGCACCAGACCAGATCCCTCGCCGACGGAACAGCCGCGGCCGAGTTGCTGACCGGCGCCGAGGCCGAGGCCATCGATCTGGTCATCCTCGACCTCATGTTGCCCGGCATCGACGGCATCGAGATCTGCCGACGGTTGCGGCAGACCAACTCCGAGCTGCCGGTCATCATGCTGACCGCGCTGGGTCAGGAGGACGACCGGATCACCGGACTCGAGGTCGGAGCCGACGACTACCTCACCAAGCCTTTCTCACCCCGCGAACTCGTGCTGCGGGTGGAGTCGGTGCTGCGTCGGGCAGCCGTATCCGTCGAGCCGGCCCAGGTGTTGCGCGTCGGGCCGCTCATGGTGGACACCGCGGCGCGCCGGGTCACCAAGTCCGGTGCGGAGATTGCGCTCACCGTGCGGGAGCTCGACCTGCTCGCCTATCTGATGGCCCATGCGGGCAAGGCGTTCACGCGCACGCAACTGATGCAGGCCGTCTGGGGCTGGACTTTCGGCGACCAGTCGACGGTGACCGTACACGTGCGGCGCGTCCGGGAGAAGATCGAGGACGATCCGAGGGATCCACACCTGATTCAGACGGTTTGGGGCGTCGGCTACCGCATGGACGCCGCGTGAGTGTCACCCACCTGCTCGACATCATCGGCACGGCCCTGGTCTGGGGAGCCGGCGGAGCCTTGGTGGCCTGGATCATCACCTGGCCGCTGCGCCGCCGCTCCCAGACCGGCCTGCTGGTCTCGGTAACGCTGGTCGCTACCGGAGCCTCGGTCGGCGCGGTGATCGGTAATACCCGCGCCATGTTCATCGCCATGGACGACGAGTACGTCACGGTGACCGCGTCCGTCGTCGCGGGCCTGCTCGCTGCCCTGGTGGCCGGACTTTCGGCGCGCAGCTTTGCCAAGGACAACCGGAGTGTGCTGGCTGCGCTGGACGATCTGCGCGCCGGACGGGTGCCCTCCGACGACGGTCGCAAGCTGTCCAGTGAGCTGGAGCGGCTGCGCGCCGACCTCGAAACGACCGGCCGGACGCTGGCCGAGTCGCGTGATCGGGAACGGAGCCTGGAGGCCTCCCGGCGCGAACTCATCGCGTGGGTCTCCCATGATCTGCGGACCCCGCTGGCCGGCCTGCGGGCGATGGCCGAGGCGTTGGAGGACGGCGTGGCGGCCTCGCCGGACCGCTATCACAAGCAGATTCGCGTCGAGGTCGATCGGCTCGCGGGCATGGTCGACGATCTGTTCGAGCTGTCGCGGCTTCAGGCCGGCGCTCGGAGTACCCGCGCGGATCGGGTGAATCTCGACGACCTGGTCTCCGACTGCGTCGCGGCAATCGAGCCGGTGGCCACCCTGCAAGGCGTCAAGCTGGTCGGCCGGTCCAGCACGACGGCCGAGGTCGTCGGGAACGGCGCCGAGCTGAACCGGGCCCTCACCAACCTGCTGATCAACGCCATCCGGCACACCGGCTCGGACGGCACGGTCGAGATCAGCCTGCGCTCATCAGCCGAAAGTCATATCCCGATGGCCGAGGTGACGGTGCGGGACGAGTGCGGTGGCATAGCCGAGCAAGACCTGGCCAAGGTGTTCGACGTCGGTTTCCGGGGCGAACCGGCCCGAACCCCGCACCCGGGCCTCGGTGGTGGCGCCGGACTCGGTCTGGCCATCACCCGCGGCATCGTGACCGCGCACCAGGGCACCGTCGAGGTCAGCAACGCCCGGGGCGGCTGCGAGTTCACCGTGCGCCTGCCGCTGGCCTCCTGACGGGCGTCACGGCAGGTCGAACGGCGGTGCGACGCTGCCGTACACCTCGGCATAGAGCTCGTCCGCGGACGCAACCGGCAGCTCGGCCAGGGTCGCGACCAGCAGCGCGCGCAGCCGGGGCAGGTTGGCCGCGAACTGCTCGAGTACCTCGGCGTGCGTGACGCCGCTGCCGACCTCGACGCCGGCGTCGTGGTCGGTCACCAGGCACAGCCCGGTGAAACCGAGGGCCAGCTCCCGAGCAAGAATCGCCTCGGGCATCGCCGTCATGCCGATGATCGTCGCCCCGGCCCGTTGATAGTCCAGCGACTCCGCACGGGTGGAGAAGCGCGGGCCGTTGATGACGACCAAAGTGCCCTCGCCGACCAGCGGGATGCCCGCCGCCTCGGCTGCACGCAACGCCGCCGCGCGGCCCTCAGCTGAGTACGGATCTGAGAACGACACGTGCGAGACGCCCCGATCCAGACCGCTCCCGGCATCGTTGTACGTGTGCGGCCGGCCCGACGTCCGGTCCAGGATCTGATCAGGCAGCACGAGGGTCCCAGGGCCGTACTCGGCCCTGAGAGAGCCGACCGCTGAGGCCGATAGCACCTGGCGAACCCCGAGGGATCGCAGGGCCCAGAGATTCGCGCGGTACGGCACCCGGTGTGGCGGGAACCGATGGTCGACGCCGTGCCGGGGCAGGAAGGCCACCCGGCGCCCGGCCAAGCTGCCCACGGTGATGTCGCCGCTCGTCTGACCCCACGGCGTCATCACCGAAACCGGAGTGGCGTCCTCGAGCAACGAGTAGAAGCCCGAGCCGCCGATCACGCCGATCTCAGGCTGAGCTGCCGCGGCGTGCCCTACCTCGTCGTTGCCCGTCACGCGGTTGAGACTAGCCATCGGGCAAAAAGTAGGACGTCATAGTAAATTGGTCGTCACCGGTCTCACCATCGCCAGCCCAGCCGGCGACCCACCGCCATCGCTCGATCGGGAGAAGCTCATGCAACGCACCCATTACGACGCCGACCACCTGGCATTCGCCGAGGCCGTCCGGACGTTCATCGGCAAGGAAGTGCTGCCTGATTACCTGCAGTGGGAGCGGGACGGACTGACCCCGCGGCAGATCTTCACCGCTGCTGGGAGCAACGGCTTTCTGGGGATGGAGATCCCCGAGGAGTACGGCGGTGGCGGCATCTCCGATTTCCGCTTCAACCAGGTGTTCGGTGAGGAACTCATGCTGGCCGGCGTCGGGAGCGCCGGGCTGGGGATAACGCTGCACAACGACATCTGCCTGCCCTACTTCCTGCGTTACTGCACCGAGGAACAGCAGCGCAGGTGGCTGCCCGGGATCGCTTCCGGTGAGCTGATCACCGCGGTGGCCATGACCGAACCCGGTGCGGGCTCAGACCTCGCCGGCATCCGCACCTCGGCGGTAACCGACGGGTCGGATCTCATCGTCAACGGGTCCAAGACATTCATCACCAACGGTATCAACGCAGATCTCGTCATCACGGCGGTCCGGACGTCACCGGACCGCCACCGCGGCCTGAGCCTGGTCGTCCTTGAACGCGGCATGCCGGGCTTCGCGCGGGGACGCAACCTGGACAAGATCGGCCTGCACTCCCAGGACACCGCCGAACTGTCCTTCTCCGACGTGCGGGTGGGACCGGAGAACGTGTTGGGCGAGCTGGGATATGGCTTCGAGTACCTGGTGTCCAACCTGCCGCAGGAACGGATGTCCATCGCGATCGCCGGAATCGCCGGGGCCCGCGCGGCGCTGAACTGGACGATCGAGTATGTGCGCGAACGTAAGGCTTTCGGCCACTCGATCGGATCCCTGCAGAACACCCGGTTCGTGCTCGCCGAGGTCGCCACCGAGGTCGATGTGGCCCAGGCTTATGTCGATCGGTGCGTAAACGCGTTGTCCAGTGAGGATCTCACCGTGGCCGACGCCGCCAAGGCCAAGTGGTGGTGCACGGAACTGCAGGGCCGCGCGGTTGATCGCTGCCTACAACTGCACGGTGGCTACGGCTACATGCTGGAGTATCCGATCGCCCGCGCCTACGCCGACGCCCGGGTGAGCCGGATCTACGGCGGCGCGACCGAGGTCATGAAGGAGATCATCGGACGGGACCTCAAGCTCGGCTGACCCGATCGCTAGCCTGGGCGGGTGCGATTCGTCCTGGCATCCGCCTCACCTGCCCGTCTCAAGACCCTTCGAAGCGCCGGCGTGGCACCCGAGGTGATGGTCTCGGGGCTCGACGAGGACGAGATCACCGCGCCATCACCAGCCGATCTGGTTCAGGCGCTGGCCATCGCCAAGGCGGCGGCCGTGGCGACGGAGCTGTCCATGGCAGACTCCGGCGACGTTGCCGGTGACGTGCTCGTGCTCGGCTGCGATTCGCTGCTGGAGTTCCGCGGCGAGGCCCTCGGCAAGCCGGCGAACGCTGAGGAGGCGGTCGCCCGCTGGAAGCAACTGCGCGGCCGCGGCGGCATGCTGCACACCGGTCACACCCTGATGTTGCTGCGCAACTCCGAGATCGTGGACGCCAAAACCAAGCTGGCGAGTACCGAAGTTCGGTTCGGCTACCCCTCCGACGACGAGATCGACGCCTATGTCGCGACCGGCGAACCGTTGCAGGTGGCCGGGGCATTCACCATCGACGGGCACGGCGGCTGGTTCGTCGACCGGATCATCGGTGACCACCACAACGTGGTCGGCCTGTCGTTGCCGGTGTTGCGCACCATGCTCATCGAACTCGGCCTGGGCATCGCGGATCTACCCGCCGTATCGACCTGATGCCCTGATTTACGCCCTACCACGCGGTTTGAGGGTGACCGGGGGCATCGGCGGCGCTGGCAGCGGACCGCCACCGCCGGATACCGTGCCGAAGCGGTCCCCGGATTCCCACGTCGCGCGAGCATCGGCAATCTCGGCGTGCGTGCGGCCCACGAAGTTCCACCACATCACGATCTGCTCGGAAAACGGCTCGCCACCGAGCAGCAGCGCGCGACCGCCGCCGGCCGACGACACTCCGAGGTGATCGCGTCCGCAGCCGAGATAGGCCATTTCGGCCCGCGCCATCGGCCGTCCGTCGATCTCGGCCGAACCATCGGTTACCAGCACCGCATATTCCCACTCCGGCCGTAACGGCAGCCTGGCACTACCGGCCACCGAAAGGTCGAGATCCGCACCGACCAGGGGCGTGAACGTGGTCGCCGGCGACGAGACCCCGTCCAGTGAGCCCAGCAACACCGTCGCGCTCACGCCGCCATCGCTCCAGACCGGCAGATTCTCGTGATGTTCGAACGACGCGGCGCGGTCCCGATCCGCATCGGGCAACACCACCCACAGCTGAACTCCATGCAGAGTCGGACTATGCGGCTGCACCGAGGTCTCGGCGTGTGCGATGCCATGACCGGCGGTCATCAGGTTGAGCTGCCCCGGCGCGATCAGCTGCTCGCTGCCGATGCTGTCCCGATGCAGAATGTCACCCGCCAGCAGCCAGGTCACCGTCTGCAAGCCACAATGCGGATGTGGTGCCACCCGCATCCCGTCGGAGTCCGAGACGTCGTTCGGTCCGTAGAAATCGACGAAACACCACGCGCCGACCATGCGGCGGCCCCGGGTGGGCAGGAAGCGCAGGACGGTCAGCGGATCTGGACCTTCTCGTCCGTCCGGCCCGGTCCACACCCGCGGGGTGAGCACGACCTGGCGTGCTTCCAAGGGGTCGAACGTCGGTGGTGAGGCATCGGCCACACCGCCGCAGAGGTCGACCTGCTCGGGACTGGCTTCCAGATTGCTCACCCTGACAGCATGCCGCACACCATCAAGGACGGCGACCGAGCAACATCAACATCCGAGTCTGGTCATCAGCATCCGGCGGCGGCTCCAACGCCCAACCGTGCACGACCTGGTCGAAGCACAGGAACCCGTCCACGGCCTTCTCGAAGCTCGAGCGACCGGGAGGCGCCCGTCGTACTCGTCCTGAGCCCGCACCGGGTCATCCAGATCGGCTTGTACGCTGTCGCGGGCCACCAGCCAGGCCGCCAGC
>JAVEEN010000059.1 GCA_030840445.1 Pseudonocardiales bacterium | reverse complement strand
ATTTCAGTGGACCGCCGAGGCCCGAAGACCTGGCCCTATCGCTGCAGGGCGGTGCCATCTACGACCGCTGGCAGACGATCGGCGGCCCGAGCAGCATCCTGGGCGCACCCACCTCACCAGAAGCGACCGGCGAAGGCGATGTCCGCTACGTCAACTTCGACCACGGTGCGATGTACTGGTCACCGGAGACGGGTCCGCAAGAGGTCACCGGCGCCATCTACGACGCGTGGGCCTCACTCGGCTACGAGCGGGGAGCCCTGGGCCTGCCAACCAGCTCCGAATTCCAAGAGCCGCAATGGGTCAAGCAAAACTTCCAGCACGGCACGCTGAACTTGGACCGGCTCAGCGGCCGGGTCAGCCGGGTCATCGACGGCGTGGTCGAAGAACTGCCACCACCGTCCGCGGCCGGACCACCGGTTCAGCTCGAGCGGTTCTCTCCCGTGGCGCCGGCCGCCTAGCAACCGCCTACAACCACCAGCGTTCCAGGACCCGCGCCACCCCGTCGTCGGTGTTGGGCGCGGTGACCTCATCGGCAGCGGCGATCGCGTCGGGGTGCGCGTTACCCATCGCCACTCCGAGACCGGCCCGCAACAGCATCGGCACGTCGTTGGGCATGTCACCGAAAGCGACGATGTCGGCGTCGGTAATGCCAAGTGGCGCAGCGATTTCAGCGATGCCGGTGGCCTTGTCGATGCCCAGCGGCACGATTTCGACCAGTCCGTTGTTGGTGGAGTAGGTGATGTCACCCTCGATACCGACGTGCTTGGCGAGTTCGGCGGCCATGTCGGCGCTGCGCGCGCCGGCCTTGCGGACCAGAAGTTTGACGGCGGGCGCACTGAGCAGGTCGTCCATCGACACTTCGGTGTTGTCCGGGTTGAGCCACGCATGCTCGTAGCCCGGCGAGCTGACGAATTGCGGTGTTGCGCTGTCGTGCGCGCTGGCACCGACCCGCTCAACGGCCAGACCGGCGCCCGGAATGACCCGGGTGGCGATCTCGGCCAGGGCAGCCAGCGTGGCGACGGGCAGCGTCCTGGCCGACAGCACCTTATCGGTCGCAGGGTCGTAGATCACGGCGCCGTTGGCGCACACCGCCATTGGCGCGAATCCGAGCCCGTCGACCACCGGCGGAATCCACCGCGGCGGGCGACCGGTGGCCAGCACAAACTGCGCACCGGCCGCGACAGCCGCGTGCACGGCATTACGGGTGCGCGCAGTGACTTTTTCGTCTTCGCCGAGCAGGGTGCCGTCAACGTCGCAGGCGATCAGCGCGGGCAACGTCACTGTGACGATCTGCTTTCGCAGCAGGCGATCAATGTATTCCGCTTTGGCTCTGTCCCGGGCGGGTGACGCCATCGGTCCCGTGCTTGTGGAGGCGCTGTTGCAATTCGTTAAATCGGATCGCCTGGGAGTCCTCGCGCGTCGGCGCGCTACCGCCAAGCCGGCGCGGTACCCAGTACTCGCCTTCCGGGTGCGGATACTCCTCCTGCACCTGGTACAGCAACTCGTTCATCGCCCGCCGCAGAGCGAGGTTGACTTCTTCGGCGGTCCCGTGCGGGGGCAGCGGGCGGCCGACGGCGACAGCGATCGGAATCTTGTTGCGGAACAACTTCTTTTCGTGATCCTTGGGCCAGATGCGGTGGGCACCCCAGACGATCAGCGGGACGATCGGTACCTGAGCCTCCAGCGCCATCCGGGCCGCTCCGGTCTTGAACTCGCGCAGCTCGAAACTGCGGCTGATGGTGGCCTCGGGATGCATCCCGATCAACTCGCCCTCACGCAGCCGCTGCACCACGGTGTCGAATGCGTCGTGCCCTTGCCTGCGGTCCACCGGAATCAGCCGGGCGTGCTTGATGACGTAGTTGACCGCCTTCACATCCGCCATCTCGGCCTTGATCATGAAGTACATCCGTCGGCCGCGCTCGCGGGCGGCGAACACCGACGGAAGCCAGTCCAGGTAGCTGGTGTGATTCTGGGCGAGCAGCGCGCCACCGCGCTCGGGGATGTTCTCCAGCCCGCGGAAGGTGAACTTTGTCCCGTTCATCGCGACGACCGGCGGAACGACCCACTCGCCGAACCGATAAAACGGCTCTGCCATCCCGGTAGCTCCCTTTCTCGGCTACATCATCCCCGGCCGCATCCACCCCTCAGGGTCCGTTCTCTGCCCGCCTGCGGGCACGCTCGGCCTTTTCAGTGTCCTCAATTATTTTTGCCTCCGCTACCGTAGGTGCGCTGCCGCCCAACCGCCGCGGCACCCAAAAAGCACCCTCTGGATGCGGATACTCCTCTTGAACGCGGTGCAGCAGCGATGTCATTCCCTCGAGCAGGGCGGCGTCCAGATGCTCTGCGTCGCCGGTTGGCGGTAACGGCCGGCCGACCGCCACGATCACCGGGATTTTCTGGTAGCCCACATTGCGCGGGTGGTCTTTGGTCCAGATCCGCTGGGCACCCCAGACGATCAGCGGGATCGTCGGAACTCCGGCATCCAGCGCCATCCGGGCCGCACCGGTCTTGAAGTCCTTAAGCTCGAAGCTGCGGCTGATCGTCGCCTCCGGCATCAGGCCGACCAGTTCGCCGGCCCGCAGCAAGCGGACCGCTTCGGCGTAGGCCCCCGCGCCGGACCGGCGGTCGACCGGGATCGTCTTGGTGTGCTTGATCAGGAAGTTGACCACCTTCACCTGCTGCATCTCCGCCTTGA
>JAVEEN010000051.1 GCA_030840445.1 Pseudonocardiales bacterium | reverse complement strand
GCCTGCGCACCGTTGTCGTCATCTAATGCGACGATGGAGGGATGCCCCTCTACCGCGACGAAGCAGTGGTTCTGCGCGTCCACAAGTTGGGCGAAGCCGACCGCATCGTGACCCTGCTGACCAGGCGTCACGGACGAATCAGGGCGGTCGGCAAGGGCGTCCGCCGAACCAGTTCACGGTACGGCGCGCGACTCGAACCTGGCAGCCACATCGATGTCCAGCTGCACACCCGTACCGCGGAGCCGGACGCCGGCCGGGGGCACCCGAGATCGAACGGCCTCGACCTGGTAACCCAGGTGGAGACCGTCGAGAACTATGGCGCGAAGCTCTCATGCGACTACTCCGCCTGGACGGTGGCGGTGGCCATCTGCGAGACGGCGGAGCGATTCACCGCTGAGGAGGGCGAGCCGGCCCTTCGGCAGTACCTGCTGCTCGTTGGGGCCCTGAAGTCGCTCGCTCGGGCCGAGCACGATCCATCCCTCATCCTTGACGCATTTCTGATCCGGTCCATGTCGCTCGCCGGGTGGGAACCCGCCTTGAAGGAATGTGCGGTCTGCTCGGCGCCCGGACCGCACGCCGCGTTTCACATCGTGGCCGGCGGCACGGTGTGCGCCAACTGCCGCCCGCCCGGGAGTGCGCGGCCGCAACCGGAGTCGCTGCGGCTGATGTCCGCCCTGCTGTCCAGTGACTGGCCGGTCGCGGACGCCGCCCCGACGCCCGCCTGCCGCGAGGCGAGCGGGCTGATTGCCGCTCACCTGCAGTGGCATCTCGAGCGCGGCATCCGGTCGCTGCCGCTGGTGGATCGTTAGCGGGCGGCTGCATCGCCGAGCGCCCCGACTACGGTTGGGCCATGCCTGCGACCCGGCCAGCACCGCCACCGCACCCATCCGGTGCCCAGCCACCAGCCATACCGTTGGATCTGGTTCCCAAGCATGTTGCCATCGTGATGGACGGAAACGGGCGGTGGGCGAATCAGCGCGGACTGCCGCGCACCGAGGGGCACCGGGCCGGCGAGGGCGCGCTCATGGACGTCCTCTTCGGAGCAATGGAGATCGGCGTGAAAGTCATCTCGGCGTACGCCTTCTCGACGGAGAACTGGCGCCGATCCCCAGATGAGGTCCGGTTCCTGATGGGCTTCAACAAGGACGTCATCCGGCGCCGGCGCGACGAACTCAACGACCTCGGCGTCCGCATCCGGTGGGCCGGACGCCGCCCGCGCCTGTGGCGCACGGTACTCAGCCAGCTCGAGGACGCCGAGCAGTACACCAGGAACAACGATCGCCTGACCTTGCAGTTCTGCGTCAACTACGGCGGGCGGGCCGAAATCGTGGACGCTACCCGCAAGATCGCGGCACTTGCTGCCGAGGGGCGGCTGAAGCCGGATCGGATCGACGAGAAGATGTTCGCGCGCTTTCTGGACGAGCCGGATCTGCCGGATGTCGACCTGTTCATCCGGTCCTCCGGAGAACAGCGCACCTCGAACTTCCTGCTCTGGCAATCCGCGTACGCCGAGCTGCTCTTCGTCGACACGCCGTGGCCGGACTTCGACCGACGCAATCTGTGGGCCGCGTGCGAGAACTTCGCTCGGCGGGATCGGCGCTATGGGGGAGCCGTCAATCTGCCGGCAGCCGACGACCGCCGGGCCACCGACAGCGGGCCGGCCAGATGATCGCCGTCCTGCACTTTCGACCTAGCGAGGAGCCGGGATCCTTCCAGGAACGTGCACACGCCGCACTCGATGCGCTGGCCGTCCGACCGGGGTTCGTGCGCGGCAGTCTTGGCCGGGCCACCGATGACGAAGACGCCTGGATCATGGTCACCGAGTGGGAATCGGTCGGCGCATATCGGCGCGCTCTCGGTGGCTACGAGGTCAAGCTGATCGCCACGCCGCTGATGGCCCAAGCCGTCGATCAGCCCAGCGCATTCGAGTCCCTCATCTCCATCGGATCGGATGGCGCAAGGGTTATCCGCTCCACTGACCGGGCCTCGGATGCGGACTGGGGTGGACGGGGACCGTCAACGCGTGACCGAGAGGAAGGGACCTGGTGACGAGGACGCGGTCGCGAACCTCGCCGGAGATGGCCTCGCCGCCGCCAACGTCGAAGCCGACTGCACCGACTACCGACATCGCCCCCGAGCCCGTCGGCCGATGGGCCCGCGTTCTGATCGCTGTTCCGGACGCGACGATCCTGCTGTTCCTCTGCGTCGTCGTCGCGGTCGGACCGCTCGCGGCATTCGGACAGTTCCGCAAGCTGGCGGTAGCGGCAGTGTTCGTGCTCGCCCTGCTGGTCGCCCGTCGTGCGATGCCCGAAGCCATGCCGGCTGTCCGATCGTCGGCGATCTGGTCCGCACTCGCTGTACTGCTCGCCGTCGCCTTCGTGCTGGTCAATCTGCCCTACGCGTCGCAGTATTACGTCGTCGTGCGGGACCCGGCCGTTTACACCTTGCGCGCGATCTGGATGACCGGGCATTCCTCGCCCAAAATCCCGGTGACCGAATCGGTGAACGGTGCCCGG
>JAVEEN010000033.1 GCA_030840445.1 Pseudonocardiales bacterium | reverse complement strand
AGGTCCAACTTGAGGTCGCAGCGACACCGCTCCCCGGCCCATTGCCGGTCCTGAATCGACGATCCGATAGGGGGTTTCCCGCCTACAGCAGGCCGGCGGCGGACAGGTCCGCGCGTAGGTGGCTGATCTCATGTTCGGTCGCGTCCACCATCGGAAGCCGGACGGGGCCTGCCGAGCGGCCCTGCAGCGCGAGGCCGGCCTTGACCAGGATGACGCCCTGGGTGCGGAAGATGCCCGTGTAGATCGGTAGTAACTGGCGGTGCAACCGCAGCGCCTCGGTAACATCGCCCCGTTCGTAGGCCTCGATCAGGTGCTTGGTGCCCACGCCGCTGAAGTGGGTCGAGGTCCCGACCACCCCGACGGCGCCGACGGACAGCAAGGGCAACGTCATCGCGTCATCACCGGAGTAGTAGGCGAGATCGGTCTCAGCCATCACCGCCGCCGAGGCCGGCAGGTCGCCCTTGGCGTCTTTCACGCCGACGATCTTCTCGTGTGCGGCAAGCGCGATCAGCGTCTCGGACTGAACGGCAACGCCCGAGCGGCCCGGAATGTCGTAGATCAGGATCGGCAGTTCAGCGGCATCGGCAACGGCCCGGAAGTGAGCGAGTATGCCGGGTTGTGGCGGCTTGGAGTAATACGGCGTGACGACCAGCAATCCGTTCGCTCCCGCCTTGGCCGCCTGGTCTGCGAGGTGGATGGAGTGGATGGTGTCGAAGGTTCCGACCCCGGCGATGATCTGCGCGCGATCGCCGACCGCGTCGACGACGGCGCCGATCAGCTCCGACTTCTCGGCGTCCGAGGTGGTTGGCGATTCGCCGGTCGTGCCGTTGACGACCAGGGCGTCGTTGTGCTGTTCGTCGACCAGGTAGCTCGCGAGCTTGGCTGCGGCATTCAGGTCGAGGTCACCGGCGACGGTGAACGGAGTGACCATGGCGGTGATCAAACGGCCGAACGGGCGGCGGCGGTCTTGCGTCGACATACGTCTAACGCTACCGCCGTCCTCAGCAGCATTTGAAGGCCAGTTACCCATCGGCCGTGTCAGGATGGCCGGATGAGCCGCTTTGCCGAGGTCCTCACGCCTCGGCTGAAGCTGACCGCCGTTGCGATGGACGATCTGGAGGAATTCCACGCGTTGCACAGTGACCCGGCGCTCTTCCGGCACGCGCCGGAGGTCCAGCATCCCGATCGAGAGCACTCCGAATCGGTGATCGGGCTGTTCGTCGACGACTGGTCCCGGTGGGACCTGGGCTACTGGTCGGTCCGCGATCTGCACACCGGCGTCTACCTCGGTTGCGGTGGCGTCCGGCGCAACGAGGTCAACTGGAATGTGTACTACCGCTTCCATCGAGTCGCCTGGGGACACGGTTACGCCGTCGAGGTCGTTCAGGCCGCGGCACCGTGCGCCGAGATGATCGAACCGGGAGCTCTGCTGCAAGCCGTGATGCGACCGTCGAATCCCGCCTCGCAGCGAGTGGCTGAACGACTCGGGATGGTCTTCTGCGGTACGCAGCCCGACCATGCCGGCATAAACGATCTGGTTTACCAGCAGTTCGCGCGTGAGCTGAGCTGAGCCGGCGCCGGCCGCGAGATAGGCTCGCGATATGGGCTGCTGCCGTTGGCTGCCGGTCAGCCCTCGGAGACCATCGGCGACGATGCCACCTCGGTGCCGTCGGGCAGGGTGCTGATCTCGAAGTCGGCGAAGACGTTTCCGGCCACCCGGTTGAGTTCGCGTAGGCAGGCGATCGCCAGGTTGCGGATCTCCACATCGGCGTGTTCCGAGGCGCGCATTGCGATGAAATGCCGCCAGGCCCGGTAATTCCCGGTAACGACGATGCGGGTCTCCGTCGCGTTCGGCAAGACCGCCCGGGCCGCCTGCCGGGCCTGCTTGCGCCGCAGCGTCGCATGTTCGACGTCGGCAAACTTCTTCTCGAGGCCCTCGAGTAGATCCGTATACGCCGACACCGCCGCCTCGGATGCGGCGACGAATCTGGCGTGCAATTCGGGATCGTCGGCGATCACGTCAGGCTCGACCATGGCCGCGTCGCGCTCGGGGACGTAGCGCTGGGAGAGCTGCGAGTAGCTGAAGTGCCGATGCCGGATGAGCTCGTGGGTCAGGGACCTGGAGATACCGGTGAAGTAGAACGTCACTGTGCCGTGCTCGAGGACCGACAGATGGCCGACCTCCAGGATGTGGTGCAGGTAGCCGGCGTTCGTCGCGGTGCTCGGGTTGGGCTTCTTCCACGACTGGTAGCAGGCCCGTCCGGCGAACTCGGCGAGTGCCTGGCCTCCGTCGGCATCGGTTTCCCACGGCACGCCGTCCGGTGCCTGGAACTGCGTCCACGCGATGACCTGGACTTTCGGCTGGACGATTTCAGGCACTGGTCACTCCAACTCGGGACTTCGACATTCGACAGGTGGCCACGGGCCGGGCGCAAATCCGGCACTCCAGCGGCTGCGGTTCGCTCAGCTTAAGCCACGGGGCTGATTCTCCCGGCGTGACATCCCGCCGGGAGAACTGATTTGGCCCGACCGCCCTACCGCGGGCTCGTACCAGCCTGCCGCCTTGCAGCCCGTAGCAGCGTGGTGACGCCATTCAGACCCTGCAATGACGCTATGCTGATGTCATTCTGGTGTTATAGTGATGTCATGGAGATCAACGACTACGCCGACACGGTGCGGGACCAGCTCGTCGCGGCGGCTTCGCTTGGCGACGAGCGCACCCAGCAGATCGCCGCGACACTCGCCGGCACCGTGGAATCCGCGGTACGTCTTGCGGTCGTGGAGGCGATATCCGCCGCCGCCAGGGAGATCAACTCGGCGCTGTTCGAGGCTTCGGGCGGCCAACCGTTTCCGGCCGTGACCGTGCACCTGGACCGCGAGGAGATTCACGTCGCTGTCAGCCATCGGCCGACCGAAGCTGAGGAGGCACCCCGGTCCGACGAGGGTGAGGCGACCGCCCGTATCTCCCTGCGGCTCTCCGAATCGCTGAAGTCCGATATCGAGCAAGCTGCATCCAGCGCCGATGTGTCGGTGAACACCTGGCTCGTACGAGCTGCCGCGGCCGGCGTCAGCCAGGGGGCCCGTCACGGACAAGGCTGGCCACCCGGGTCGGCCTCGTGGCCGGCCGGGCCGTGGAATGCAGGCCCCACCCGGGGATCCAGCCGGATTACCGGCTGGGTGACCGGCTGAGCCGTCCACCCTCGTCAACCCGTTCCGACTTGACCAAGGAGTTTCAATGACCATTCAGACCTTTCCGCTTTCCGGACCGATCAATCTGCAATGCCGCTTCGGCTTCGGCTCCTTGACCGTCCGGGCCGAAGACGGCGTTTCCGAGGCGAGCGTGCAACTGACGGCGCGAGATCCGCAGTCGACCATCCTCGAGGACACGACGGTGGCTATGCGTGGTCCGACCCTGGCGGTAGCCGGTCCGCGTCCCAACGGCGGACTACTCGACCTGCCGTTGTTCGGCCGGAAGCATTCCGAGCGTGATGCCGTGGACATCGAGGTGATCGTGCCCTCCGGTACCGCGATGAAGGTGGCCAGTTTCGCAGCCGATATCACCGTGTACGGCCGGGTCGGGGGTAGCGACATCGCCGGCGGCGCCAGTTCCTCGGAGTTGGCTCACGTCGACGGCGATCTCAGGTTGCGGGCCGGTGCCGGCCCGATCCACATCGGGCAGGTCAGCGGATCGACCGTCGTACGTTCCGGCTCCTCCGACGTGCGGATCGGCGACGCCCGAGGGGCGGTCGAGGTCGCGTTCGGCAACGGCAGCCTGGAAGTCGGTGTAGCGCTTGGACCGGTGAAGCTGCGCTGCGGATCGGGTGACGCGACGATCTCCGAAGCCCACGGCGATCTTGATCTGACGAGCGGCTCGGGGGCATTCACGATCGGGCTACGGCCCGGACAGCAGGCACGGCTGGACGTGCTGACCGCACACGGCCAACTCAGGACCGAGATGCCCGTCGCCGAGGAGCCGACGTCGTCTGGCAGGGCTCTGAACATCCGCGCCCGCTCCGGCAGCGGCGATGTCATCATCCGCCGCACCGACCGGGCGGCTAGCTGATGAACCTGGCAAGCGCGGTACTGAGATCACCCAGGCCGGCCAGGGTCACACCGGGCAGATCGAGCCACGCGGCCAACTCCTGTAGCTCCGTCGCAAGATGTTCAGCTACGTAGCGGTCATCGACGTCTTGCTCCACCCACGCCGATTGGACCAACAGCGTGCGGTTCTGCCGGTCGGCCTTGAGGTCCACCCGCCCGACCAAGGTGTCGCCGAGCAGGAACGGCAAGACGTAATAGCCATGCCGGCGCCGAGCGGCCGGCGTATAGATCTCAATCCGGTAATGAAATCCGAACAGTCGCAGCGCCCGGTCCCGGAACCAGATCAACGGATCGAAGGGGCTCAGCAGGGCCCGCGCCTCGACCCGGCGGGGACGGCGCGCCTGAGGCCATAGATAGGCCGGCGCAGACCAGCCGGCCACCGACACCTCGATCAACTCCCCCGTCTCTACCAGTTCTGCGACCCGCATCTTGGAGTCCGCTCGCGGCAGCCGGAAGTAGTCGCCGAGGTCGGGCTCGGTGGCAACGCCGTAGGCCCGAGCCGCGATCCGAATGAGTTCGCGTTGAGCGTCGGCCCGCGACGGTGTCGGCGTCGCGTACACCTGGGGCGGCAGCACCCGCTCGATCAGGTCGTAGTGCCGCTCGAAGTTGACGCGTCTGGCCGCGCCGACCTCGCCGGCCCAGAAGAGGTACTCCAGCGCGACCTTCCCGTCGTGCCAGTCCCACATCTGGCCAGGGCGCCTCGCCGCTCGTTCGAGGCCGGTCTGACTACTGCGGATCGGACCCTCCATGGCGACGATTCGCCGCACGTCGTCGAGCAGATGCGGTTTCTCTCGTGCGATGCGCTGCATTCCGCCCCACGCCTCCTGCGCTGCGCCGGCCATCCGCCAGCGCAACAGTGGATGAGTCGCGACCGGTATCAGGGAGGCCTCGTGGGCCCAGTACTCGACATACGCTCGGTCGATCTTTCCGGCGGTGTGGCCGGTCAACCGGTCCAGCACCTCACGCGGATATGGCCCGATGCGGGAGTAGACCGGCAGATAGTGCGAGCGGGACAGCACGTTGACCGAGTCGAGCTGCAGAACGCCCATGGTGTCGAGGGCCTTACGGACCTGTCGGACCGACGCCGCGCCGGACGGTCGGGCCGAACCGAAACCCTGAGCGGCCAGGGCGATCCGGCGCGCGGCAGCTGCGGACAGGAGCAGTCCTGACGAAACGGGTTGAGCCACGCCGCCATTCGACCATGACCGTCTGACAGGATCGTCCTCGGTGACCGCCTTCCGCCGGCACCCCGAATGGATGGACGCGTTAGTGACCGAGCTCCTGAAGAACATCGGCGAACACGTCGGGGTCTGGTTGTACGTGATCTCGGCCCTGCTTGCCTTCGCCGAAGCAGCGATCCTGGTGGGCATGGTGCTGCCCGGGGAGACCGCGTTGCTGGTGGCAGGTTATTTCTGCCACGAAAAGGTGCTGGATCTGCGCATCATGATCCCGCTGGCCATCGTGGCAGCGATCGCCGGCGACTCCATCGGGTTCGAGTTCGGAAAGAAGTTCGGGCCACGGTTGCGCGGATCCCGAATGGGGCATTGGGTCGGCGAGTCGCGGTGGCAGACAGTGGACCGCTTTCTGCACAACCACGGCGGCAAGGCAGTGTTCTTCGGACGCCTGACCGCCCTGCTTCGGGCGCTGATGCCGTCGATGGCGGGAATGAGCGGTATGCGTTATCGCACATTTCTGCTCTGGAACGCCATCGGCGGAATCCTGTGGGGCGGCGGGTGCATCCTCTTGGGCTGGGCCTTCGCCTCCGCGTTGCACCGGGTCGAGCAGTACCTGACCTGGGCGCCCATCGCGGTACTGGTCGCGATCGTCGTTGGAGCCGTCGTGCTGCATGTTCGCAAACAGCGCAGCGAGCGCGTCCCGGACTGACGTCGGCAAACGGAATCCGCTGCCAGAATGCGGAGGTGCCGGAATTACCCGAAGTCGAAAGCGCCCGAGCGGCCATCAGCGCCGCTGCCCTGCATCGACGGATCGTCGATGTCGACGACACCGACCGCTACGAGTGCCGGCCGCACCCGCCGGGTGAGATCCGGGATGCGCTGGTCGGGCGGCAACTCAGTTCAGCCAACCGACGCGGCAAATCGATGTGGTGTGAGACCTCCGGCGTCGGTAGGGCGCGTACGCCCGGGCCGAATTTGGGCATCCACCTCGGAATGTCCGGACGGATCTTCATCACCAACCCCGACGGCGCGGTGGTCGAAGGCGGCGATCCGATCCGGACCGGGCCCAACGGGCCGCAGCCCGAATGGGACCGGTTCACGCTGTTCTTCGCCGACGGCGGATCACTTCGCTTGTACGACACCCGGCGGCTGGGTCGGGTGCGGTTGAACCCGCCGATCGACGAATTGGGCCCCGATGCCCTCGAAGTGACCAAGGCCCAATTCAGACAGTCGATGCGCGTCGGCACTGCACCGGTCAAAGCTCGACTGCTCGACCAGTCCGCCATCGCCGGCGTCGGCAATCTGCTTGCCGACGAGGCCCTGTGGCAGGCCAGGATCTCTCCGCTCACGCGAGTTCGGATGCTGCAACCGGCCGAAGTGGACCGATTGCACACCTGCCTTCGCCGCACACTGACCTCGGCGGTGGCCAAGGGCGGTGCACACACCGGCCGCATGATCGCCTCCCGGCATCCCGGCGGCCGCTGCCCGCGCTGTCATGCCGAGATGATGCATGGCACGGTTGGCGGGCGGTCGACCTGGTGGTGCCCGGCCGAGCAGGTGACTGCGGGCCCAGGCAGGGCTCCCGGTGAGAATCGGCAACCGTAGGCTGACCCGGTGGCAGATGTCAGTGTGCGGCCCGCGTCCCCCGCCGATGCGGACGAGATCGGGCGGCTCCAGGTCGAAACCTGGCGTACCGGCTACGCGAAGGTTCTGCCGAAATCAGTCCTGGAGGCCCTTGATCCGAAAGCGGTCGCCGATACCTGGCGGGCGTCGATCACCGCGCCGCCAAGTCTGAGTCACCATGTGCTGATCGCCCTGGAGGGCGAGTGGCAGGTGGGGCTCACCGCATTCGGTCCGGATGCCGACACCCAGCCCGAGGATCCGGTTCCGGAGCGGACGGCCGCGATCAGCTTGCTGCTGGTGGAGCCGCGGTGGGGTCGCCGCGGCCACGGGTCGCGTCTGCTGGCCGCTGTCGTCGACCTCGCCCGGGAGGCCGGCGTTTCCCGACTGGTCGCCTGGGTGCCAGCGACCGACACGGCTTCGCTCGAGTTCTACCGGTCGGCCGGGTGGGAAGCCGACGGCCTGCAGCGCAGCCTGGACACCGGAGCCGGCACTGTGACCGAACTGCGGTTGCATACCGCCATCACCGACTGACCCATCGTCCCCAGTTCTTCGAAAGGAGCTCTCCCGGTTATGCCGTTCGACGGAATTCCGATTCCCGCGCTGGATTTCTATGAGGATCTCGAAGCGGACAACTCCAAGGCCTTCTGGATGGCGCACAAACACATCTACGACGAGTCGGTCAAAGCCCCGCTAGAAGCCCTGGCCGGCGAGCTGACCGAGGAGTTCGGCCAGCCGAAGTACTTCCGTCCCTATCGTGATGTCCGGTTCGCCAAGGACAAGACGCCGTACAAGACCCATCAGGGCATTTACTTCGCGGAGTCGCGACGATACTTTCATGTGTCGGCGGCAGGACTCTTCGTCGGCGGCGGCTACTACGAGATGGCATCGGATCAGATCACCCGTTACCGGCGGGCGGTGGCCGAGGAGGTTGCGGTGGCCAGCTTGCTGCAGGCGATCACCGCAGCGCGAAAGGCCAAACTGGAACTCGGCGGCGAGCAGTTGACCCGGGTCCCGAGCGGCTTCGAGCGGGATCACCCGCAACAGGATCTACTGCGACGCAAGGCGATCACCGTACATCGCGAATTCGGCTCGCCGGACTGGTTGCCGACCAAGCGGGCCAAGACCGAGCTGCTCAAGGCCTGGCGGGCAATGGGGCCTCTTATCGAATGGCTCGACGCCAACGTGGGAAAGTCCGATCACATCGTCGCTAAGGGACGATAGCGTGACGGCTGACGACGACACAGCAGGCAAGCTCGACGTCGAACTGGACAGCGACCCGGATCGGGTCGACGTCGACGCCGTGTGGGCCTTTCTGGACACCGAGGCCTATTGGGGGCGGTGGCGTACTCGCGAGGATTTCCAGACGCAGCTGCACTCGGCGTGGCGGGTGGTGGGCGCCTACGACCGGCAGAGCGGTGAGCTCATGGGATTCGCCCGGGCCGTCTCCGACGGGCTGTCGGTCGCTTACCTCGCCGATGTGTTCGTGATACCGGTGGCACGCGGGTCCGGGCTCGGCAAGGCGCTGGTCGACCACATGATCGAACAAGGACCCGGCCGGGATCTGCTGTGGATGTTGCACACCGCCGATGCCCACGGGCTCTATGCCCAGTTCGGCTTCGCCCCTCCCAATTCCCGTTACCTGGAGCGGCCGTCCCGGCAATGATTCACGGCCGTGGATTCGCCTTCTCGATGGCCGTTCGTAGCGCCTCGCGAGCCCGCCTGCGGTCGCCGGCGAGGTCGTAGGCCTGGGCGAGGCGGAACCAGGATGCCCAGTCCTGGGGAGCCCGCTCGACTAGGATCCGCTGCTGGTCGAACCAGACATCGGCAGCCGCGCGGTTCAAGCGACCGGAGGCCCGCCGCGGCAGCTCTGGAAGGTCGGTCGAACGGCCCTCGGCCCGCATTCGCTCGGCCAGTCGCTGGCTGGCAGCGCCGAACCGGAGTTCAGCCACCACCACCCACACTCCGATCAATGGCAGCACCAGCACGGCCAGGCCGAGCAGTGTGAGGACCCAGCGATCCTGCCCCAACAGGTAGAAACCGCGCACCCCGATCAGGACGAAGTACACCACCATCGCGAACACCAGGACGCAGACGACGACGAGCGGATTCGTCCGTCGGGCACGGCCGGGCCGGTTGGTGCCGGAGGGATGCGCGGCTGGGTCGGTCACAGGCCGAGCAGTGGGTCCAACCCGACCGTCAGCCCGGGACGCTTGGCGACCTCACGCACAGCCAGGAGCACCCCAGGCATGAAGGAGGCCCGGTGCAGCGAGTCGTGTCGAATGGTCAGCGTCTCACCCTCGGCCCCGAACAGCACCTCTTGGTGGGCGACCAGCCCGGTGGCGCGCACGGAATGAACCCGGACGCCCTCCAGATCGGCTCCACGGGCGCCGTCCACCTCGGCCGTCGTGGCGTCCGGCATGGCACCCATGCCCGCCTGTTTACGGGCCTCGGCGATGAGCTGGGCGGTCAGGACCGCCGTGCCGGACGGCGCGTCGGCCTTGTCCGGATGATGCAGCTCGATGATCTCGGCGGAGGAGAAATGCGGTGCGGCGAGCTGCGCGAAGCGCATCGCCAGCACGGCCCCTACCCCGAAGTTGGGAGCCACGATGATGCCCAGACCGGGCTTGTCGGCAAGCCAGGTTCGCAGGGTGTCCAGCTTCTCGTCGGTGAAACCGGTGGTACCCACGACCGCGTGGATGTCGTTGTCTATGGCGAACCTGAGGTTGTCCATCACGACATCGGGATGGGTGAAGTCCACGATGACCTGCGTGTCGGCATCGGCAACCGAGAACAACCAGTCCCCGATGTCCACCATCGCGACGAGGTCGAGGTCGGGAGCGGCTACCGTCGCCTTACAGACCTCCTGCCCCATGCGGCCCCGAGCACCCAGCACACCAACGCGAATAGGCTCCGTCACGTCCGTCATCTCCTTCATCCACTGACCGGCATCCACGGGCCTGACGATCTCCCACCGCAGAACACCGGCCGTTCTCTCTCGGCCAACCTTAGAGGGTCGCCTCAGACTGCGGTGTCGAAGTCGTGATCCCCGAAGGGACCCACGACCGTGAGGCATCGGGGCCGGCCCAGCAGGTCGGCCGCCAGCTGGTTGACCTGGTCGACGTCGACGGCGTCGATCCGGGCCAGCAGCTCGTCGACCCCGAGGACATCTCCGTAGCTCAGCTCGGCCTTGCCGATCCGGCTCATACGTGAACCGGAGTCCTCCAGTCCGAGCACCATGCCGCCACGCAACTGGCCCTTGCCCCGTTCGACCTCTTCGGCAGTCAAGCCCGCTGACGCAACCGAATCGAGGACCGAGCGCATGATCGCGACGACCTCGTCCGCCTTACCCGGCTGGCACCCGGCGTACACCGCGAACAGGCCGTCACCGGCGTAGCCCGAGCTGAACGAGTATGTCGAGTAGGCCAGGCCACGCTGTTCGCGGATCTGCTGGAACAGCCGCGACGACATCCCGCCGCCGATGGCCGTCGACAGCACGCCCAGAACGAAGCGACGTTCATCCATTCGGGACAGGCCGGTGCTGCCCAAGATGATGTTGGCCTGCTCGGTGTCATCGCCTACCACTCGGATCGCTTCGACCGGTGTGCTGACCGTGCGGCGTTCCGGGCGTAGCCCCGCGCTGGAGCCGATGGGCCCGGCACCCCGGGCCAGTCGACCGGCGAAGGCCCGACGGACCAGTCGCACTACCTCGGCATGATCGACATTGCCGGCCGCCGACACCACCATCGCGGACGGCTTGTAACGGCGGCTGTAGTAGCCGTGGATCTGCGTACGGCTGAGGGCCTGAATGGATTCCTCGGTGCCCAGAATGGGCCGGCCGAGCGGGCTCTGCCCGAACAGCGCAGCTGAGAATTCATCGTGCACCAGATCTGAGGGGTCGTCGTCGCGCATCGAGATCTCCTCCAGCACGACGGTGCGCTCGACGTCCACGTCGGCGGCGCTGATAGTCGCGTTGAGGACGACGTCGGAGACGAGCTCGACCGCTAGCGGAAGTTCTCGATCCAGCACCGTGGCGTAAAAACAGGTGTGTTCCTTCTCGGTGAACGCGTTGAACTCACCCCCCACGGCGTCCATGGCAGAGGCGATGTCAAGGGCGGACCTGGTCCGGGTGCCCTTGAAGAGCAGATGTTCCAGGAAGTGACTGGCTCCGCCGACTGACGGTGATTCGTCCCGCGAGCCGACGCCGACCCACACCCCGACGCTGGCCGAGCGGACGCCGGGCATCGCCTCGGTCACGATCCGCAGACCGCCCGGCAGCACGGTGCGCTTGATGACGCCGCCGCCAGAGGCGGGCAGCGTCCTGGTCGAAGATCGTCCGGTCACCGGCCCAGCCTAGGCGGTGCCGGCACCGGGCCCGCCGCCGAGACTCACGGAGTCCGACGCGCCCAGGCGTTCGGGTCCTCGATCATGCGCCGGACGTGGGCGGGCATCTTGCCGCTGAGCAACTGCTGCAACGAGGTCTCGTCGAGGACCCGGCGCAGGCTGGCTCGGACCGCCACCCACAGCCCGGGAAGGTGTTCGGCCAGGCCGATGTAGTTCATCTCGTCCGGTCGCAGGCCGCGAACCTCGGCCAGTGGCCCATCGACGGCTCGGATCACCGCGCCGATGGAGATCTCCGAAGCCGGGCGCGCGAGGGCGTAGCCGCCGTCCGCACCCCGCATCGAACGCACGATGCCCGCCCGACGCAGATCTCCGAGGATCGCCTCCACGAACTTCTTGGGCAGTTGCTGGTCGCCGACGATGACATCTATCTTGACCAGCTCTGGTGCCCTTGCGGCTAATTCGAGCAGCGCGCGCACGGCGTAGTCACTCTTCGCTGAGATCTCCACTCCGGCATTCTCTCAAATCCTGCAGAAATCCGGGGAATGCCTCGAGACGTCGCGGGTCCTACGGCCCGACGGTCGTCCGGTTCACGGCGGCAGCGCCGGGCGGGCCAGCTTGGGGCACCAGGGTGGAAGCATCGCGAGACGGCCGCAACCAGACCACACTTCCCGTCTCCAGCTCGAGCGCATCGGCCTGACCGCGGGTCAACTGCACCCACGGTTGGCTGTCACCGGCGTCGAGTTCGGCGCGAACCTCGAAACCGATCCGGACCAGCCGGTGGACTTTGGCCTGGACCGAGCCCGTCAGATCCGTGCTCAGCACCTCGATGTCGTGCGGACGCACCAGCTGACCGTTGAGCTCGGTGACCGGGCCGAGAAAGCCCATCACGAAGTCGTTGACCGGGTGGTCGTACAACTCGTTCGGACTGCCCACCTGCTCGATCCGGCCATGGTTGATGACGACGAGCGAATCGGAGACCTCGAGTGCCTCCTCCTGGTCGTGGGTCACGAACACCGTCGTAACGTGCACCTCGTCGTGCAGCCGACGCAGCCAGTCCCGCAGCTCCTTGCGGACCTTGGCATCCAGCGCGCCAAAAGGCTCGTCGAGCAACAACACCTTCGGTTCCACTGCCAGGGCCCGAGCCAGCGCCATCCGCTGCCGCTGACCACCGGACAGCTGCGACGGCAGCCGATCGGCGAACTGATCGAGATGCACGAGTTCCAGCAGTTCATGCACCCGGTTTCGGATCTCGGCCTTGCTCCGCTTGCGGATCTCCAGGCCGAAGCTCACATTGCGATACACCGACAGGTGCTTGAACGCCGCGTAGTGCTGAAACACGAATCCGACGTTGCGCCGTTGGGCCGGCACTCCCGTCGCCTCGACTCCGTCGATGATCACCGAGCCGCTGTCGGCGTCCTCCAGGCCGCCGATGATGCGCAGCAGGGTTGACTTACCGCCCCCACTGGGGCCTAGCAGGGCAGTGAGCTCACCACTGCGGACGTCGAGGTTCACGTCATCGAGGGCGACGAAGTCACCGAAGCGCTTGTAGATGTGCTGAGCGGCGATACCCATATCTCAGGAACCTTCGTGAGGACGGATGAAGGAGATCGCGACGATGCAGAGCGCGGCGACGACGATCAACACGACGGACAGCTGGTAAGCACCGTTCTCGAACTGCTCGGCGTGCTGGTCGACCAGCAGCGTGACGGTCTGGGTCTGACCGCTGACATTGCCCGATACCACCTTGACCGCACCGAACTCGCCGATCGAGCGTGCAACGCTGAGCACCACGCCGTAAGCCAGCGCCCACTTGATGGTGGGCAGGGTGATCCGGACAAATCGCTGCCAAGAGCTGGCGCCGAGGGAACGCGCCGCCTGCTCCTGGTCCACACCGGTTTCCTGCAGCACCGGCAGGACTTCGCGAACCACCAGCGGAAGGGCTACGAAGCAGGTCGCCAGGATCATCCCGGGCGGCGCAAAGATGATGTTGATCCCGGCGTCGCGAAGCGTCGGGCCGAACCAGCCGGTGCGGAAGCCGAACACCAGGATCAGCGCGAAGCCGACCACGATGGGCGACACCGACACCGGCAGATCGATGATCAGATTGAGGACTCGCTTGCCCGGAAACCGGTATCGGGCCAGCAGGATCGCCACCCCGACCCCAAAGACGGTGTTGATCAGTACCGCCGACCCGGCCACCACGGCTGTTAGCTGGAATGCGTGCACCGATTCCGAGGACGTCAGGGCGTCGACAAAGGCGCGCCAGCCCTGCTGGACGGTTCGCCAGAACACCATGCCGACCGGCAGGACCACCAGCACTGCTACGTAGCTCAGGGCCAGATAACGCAGCGTCCAGCGAGAAGGGCGGGACTTCAGGAGTTGGTCAGGCACGGCGGGCCGACCAGTACTGTCCAGCACCCATGGCGGCCATCACCAGGAGGCTGATGATGAGCAGCACGGTAGCCGTAGCTGCGGCCTCGGGCAGCGCGTCGTCCTGGATCTGCTTGTAGATGTACAGCGAGGCGACCTCGGTCTTGTGTTCCAGCTGCCCGGAAATCAGCACGACCGACCCGTACTCCCCCATCGCCCGGCCGAACGCCAGGGCCGACCCGGACAGCACAGCCGGCGTGATCGCGGGCAGCACGATCCGCCGAAACGTGGTGAACGGCCCGGCGCCCAGGGAGGCGGCTGCCTCCTCCACGTCGGTTTCCAGCGACAGCAACACCGGTTCGACCGTGCGTACCACGAATGGCAGGGTCACGAACAGCAAAGCCACTATGATGCCCGGCCGGGTGCCCTGCCAGTCGGGCGCGACCGCGGAGTTCGGCCCGTACAGCGTCAGCAGTACCAAACCGGCGACAATTGTCGGCAAGGCGAACGGTAGATCGATCACGATCTCGAGAATCCGCTTGCCCGGAAAGCTATCGCGCACGAGCACCCAGGCGATCACGGTGCCCATCACCGCATTGGCGATGCTGACCCCGAGCGAGGCCAGCACGGTCAGCTTGATCGCGTCGTAGGCACGACTGTCGGTGAAGGCATTCGCGAAGCCGGCCCAACCACTTCCGGTGCCCTTGGCAACCACGGCCGCGAGGGGCAGCAGCACGAGAATGCTCAACCAGAGCACCGCCACGCCCAGGCCCGCGCTCGACAACGGGCTCATCCGGAACTGATCGGCCGGCCGGCCGGGGCGTGGCGGCCGGCGGACCGGCCGTTCGGCTACTGCCTGGCTCATCCGGACCCGTTCAGGATCTTTGTGATAATGCCGTTGCTCTTGTCGAAGTACTTCGAGTTCACCGCGCTCCAGCCGCCCAGATCGTTGATCTTGGTCAGCGTCTTCGGGGTCGGGAACGGGTCGGCCGGATCATTGGCGCCCGCAACCTGTCCGGCTGCTACCCCGGCCAGAACCGGTCGATAACCCTTTGCGGCAAAGATCTTCTGGCCGGCTGCGCTTTCGACGAAGGCCAGGAAGTCCTTGGCCGACTGACCGGCCGCCTTCGTCACCGCGGCGGGGTTCTCGATCAGGAAGCTGTCGTCGGGGATGACATAGTCCAGCGGCTGGCCCTTCTGCTTGGCACCAATGGCCTCGTTCTCATAGGAGATCAGGACATCGCCGGTACCGCTCAGGAAGGTCTGGGTCGCCTTCGAACCGCTTTCGGGCTTGCTCACGATGTTGGCGGCGAGCTTCTTGAGGTACGCCTCACCACCGGCATCCGCTCCACCGTTGATGTATCCGTGCGCGAATGCGGCAAGCAGGTTCCACTTGGCCGAGCCGGACGAACCGGGGTCCGGCGTGACGATCTTGACCCCCGGCTTGATGATGTCGTCCCAGCCCTTGATTGCTTTGGGGTTGCCCTTGCGAACCGCGAGGACCACGACGGAGTCGGAGACCAGGCCTTTAGTCGGGCCGGCATTCCAGCTCTTGTCGACCAGATCAGGGACCAGCTTGGTCATGTCGGGCTGGATCGAGAAGGCGACATAGTCGGCGGCCTGGCCGTTGAGGACCGCCCGGCTCTGGTCGCCGCTGGCGCCGTAGGAGGCCGAGAAGCTGGCACCCTTGCCCTGCGCGGTGCCGGTGAATGCGGCCTGTAAGGCGTCGTAGGCGGGTTTCGGTACGGAATAGGCCACAATAGCGACCTTGGAGCCACCGCCACTGCCACCGGAGGTACCCGAAGACGACGAACACCCCGCCAGGCCGATCGCGGCGAGCCCGGCCACGGTCAGCACAGCCAGCGGTTTACGTGCTCTCCGCAGGCCCAATACCCGGAACGTTCTCATGATGCCTTGGTCTCCTACAGTGTCTGTGATTCCCATCGGACTACAAGAGATTACACGCGGCACCGAGCGCGACCAAGAGGAGTCCCTCAGAATTACGCCCCAATACGGGTTCGATAACCGACAGTCGTTGACCGACCTAGGCTACGAACACCGGATCGCCGACGCGGATCGTGCCTATCGTGACAGGGATCAGCCTGCTTCCGAACCAGGTGGAACCATCCCATCGGCGGTGCCGGGCCAACGTCCGGATCGGCTCTTTGCCCCTGGCCAGGGTGACGGGATCGACGGTCGTCATGACGCACCGATCGCACAACTCGCTGGTCCGGAAGCGGACGTCGCCTATCCGAACCGTGGCCCAACTGTCCTCCGCGAACGGTCTCAGCTCACCTGCGCGATCAGCATGAATGACCACATTCGGCCGGAAGCGCGTCATCGGCAACGGCTCGGGATCCGGTTCCCCGCCGCCCTGTCCGGACCTGGCCTCGAGGTCGGCGGCGATCCAGGCGTTGAGCTGGGTCAGTGACGCGGTGCTGGTCAACAGCAACGGCCCGGCGTCGGCCAGGTTCATGACGTCCGTTGTCGTGCCACCGTGGCGCGCGCCCACCTCGCGCCGTTGGGGATCATCCAGCCAGACCAGTCGGGCGGCCCGGGACAGGACCGCCGACACCCAAGCATCGGCCGCGGCACCGGCGCTCAGCGCGCGGTCGAGGCGGGACAGGCCGACTGGGACAGGCTCCCCCGACAGCGGAGCGGGCACCCTGAGAGCCGGCCGATCCGGTGCGGTGAGCACGAGTCCACCGTCTCGTCCCGGCGTCGCGGTGATCGTGAACAATGCCTGCGCGGTCCGAGCGGTGATGTTCTGACC
>JAVEEN010000030.1 GCA_030840445.1 Pseudonocardiales bacterium | reverse complement strand
ACCTGCCGTGAGTTCGTGGCCGGGCTTGCCGAGGTGGAGGGTCTCTCGATCAACGGTTTGCGCTCCGTACCCTTCCGGGTCGCCTTCGCCCTAGGACGCCTCATGGAAGCCGTCGCGGGAATGCGCTCCGAGAAGGGAGACCCGCCCCTGACCCGCACGCTGGTGCGGTTCATCGGACGGGAATTCACGACCAACGATGCCGCCGCACGCCGCGAGCTGAGCTACATCGGCCCGACGTCGCGCTCCGAAGGACTAGGGCGGATGGGGGCGGGCGTAGCACCGCACGGCCAATCATGACCCGCAGCAAGCGCTGCACGGGGACGTCGACGACCAAACGATCTCTGGCCTGCGGAAAACAGCTCAGTGGGTGTAGCGTCACGTCTGGCTGAGAATTTCAGCAGTAGGGGACGAGTTCTGCTGCCCGCCGCGGATCTTCAGGAGCATCGGCTCCGATACCTGCGAGCTTGTGATCGTTGAGCACTGGGCCACCATGATGCCGACGTATTTTCCTGCAGCGCATGGGTTCTTGCCGTCAAAGACATGGCCAGCAACGCTGGCGCACCGCTTCCATTCGGATTCCCTGTCGACAGCGGGTCTGGATTGCAGCGCGGGGCTGACATTCGGGCCGAATGCGGCTCATGACTCGCTGATCAGTGGTGACCGATGGGAAGCCCCGGCCAGGTCGTGAACCCCGCCCTGGTGCAAGCCACAGCAGGCACTGCCAACAAGTCTGGTGCGATGCCCTCTGGCTCCTTCACTCCGAAAGTTGTTACACCACGGTCGTTATCGAGATGCTCCTCCTTATCGTCGCCGGCGGTTCATCCTATGGACCGCCGGCATCATCGCCTTCATCTTCGGTGTCGTCCTGGCCGTGATGGGGTCCGCCTCCGGACACGCCATCGGCGGCCGCCGGACCTGCAAGGCAACACAATTCATGAACGCGCTCGCAGCATCAAACGTCCGCGACCTCCGCTGCCGGGATACTCCAGCAATTCAGGAATCTGGTCACGATGGACCTCCCAGCGACCAACCGCATCACGCACCGGGCCCTCGGCTGGGAACTCACTGCGCCCAAACTGCTCGCCGATCTGGACGCCGGCCACTACTTCCGGGCCAGCTGACGGCCTAGGCACGCCGACCAATTCCCAACCCAGCCTGGTACCGATCGGTGTACTTAGCTTGCATTTGGGCTGGCACCCCGATACGTTAAGTACGCGGATCGGTGTATATAACGCGAAGGTCTCGAACCATCGGCCTGGCGGCCGTTCCGAGGCAAGGAGTCGCATGCGGCGGCGCCCAACGAGCGGTAGCTGTCTCAGCATGTCGGAGCCGGCGCGCCGGACCTGACCTGGACGAACGAGACAAAGCCAACGATCAAGACCACGAAAGAGAGCACATCATGACCAGTATCAGCATCATCGGCTCGGGGAACATGGCCAGCGCCATCGGCGCCCTGGCCGTCAAGGGCGGCAACACCGTCGAGGTCATCGGCCGCGATCAGTCCAAGGCCGCCGAGCTGGCCAGCACGCTCGGCAACGGCGCCACGGCCGGAACGTGGGGCGCCGCCCCGACCGGCGACATCGTCATCCTCGCCGTGCTGTTCGACAGCGCCGTACCGATCGTCAGCCAGTACGGGGACGCGCTAGCCGGCAAGATCATCGTCGACATCACCAACCCCTTCAACGCCACCGCCACCGGACTGGCCGTCCCCGAGGACACCTCCGTCGCACAAATGGTCGCCAAGGCCGCCCCCGCAAGCGCCCACGTCATCAAGGCGTTCAACACCCTCTTCCGCGACGTCCTGGCCGCGGGCGGTCCGCTCGACGTGTTCATGGCCGGCGATGACACGCAGGCCAAAGCGAGCGTGTCAGCGTTCATCACGAGCCTCGGACTGCGCCCGCAGGACACCGGCGACCTGAGCATGGCGCACTGGCTGGAGGGCGCGGGCCTGCTGTCAGTAGGCCTGGCCAACAACGGCGTGGGGAGCTTGAACTTCTCCCTCGGCGTCAACCTCGGCTGACCTCGTCGCCGCATCCGGCACGAAACGCACACATATCGCTGTACAGCACAACATCAACCATCAATTCAATGGGAGTGATCATGGGAAAGCTCGATGGCAAGGTCGCGGTAATCACCGGCGGAACGAGCGGTATGGCGCTGGCCGGTGCCAAGTTGTTCGTTGAGGAAGGCGCTCATGTCTTCATCTCGGGCCGGCGGAAGGACGCGCTGGACGAGGCCGTCGAACTGATCGGCCGCAACGTGACTGGCGTGCAGGGCGATTCGGCCGACCTTGACGATCTGGACCGTTTGTTCGACACGGTCAAGCGGGAAAAGGGCTCGATCGACGTGTTGTGGGCGAGCGCCGGGACGGGTGCGCAGGGCCAGCTCGGCGAGATCACCGAGGAGGACTTCGATGCCGCGTTCATGTTGAACGCGCGCGGCACGCTGTTCACGGTGCAGAAGGCGCTGCCGCTGTTCAACGATGGCGGCTCGATCTTCATGACCGGGTCAAACGCGTCGCTTCGGGGCTACCCCAGTTGGAGTGTGTATGCGGGAAGCAAGGCCGTGCTGCCCGCCTATGCACGGGTGTGGGTGTCGGAGTTGAGGGACAGGAAGATTCGGGTGAACGTGCTGACCCCCGGCCAGGTCGGCTCGCCGATGTTGGCGCAGGT
>JAVEEN010000017.1 GCA_030840445.1 Pseudonocardiales bacterium | reverse complement strand
CTGGTGCCCGACGCGGCCGCCTGGCGAACCTGGCTGGCTGAGCATCACGCCTCCTCGCCCGGTGTCTGGCTCGTGCTACACAAGAAGGGCGGCATGGTCACCGGCCTGACCTATGACCTGGCCCTGGACGAGGCGCTGTGTTTCGGCTGGATCGACGGGCAGGTCGGCAGCCGAGACGCCGGGAGCTACCGTCAGCGGTTCACGCCGCGCCGCAGCAAGAGTCCGTGGTCGGCACGCAATGTCGAACACGTAGCGAGATTGACCCAGGCGGGTCGGATGACGCCGGTCGGTCAGGGTGCCGTCGACGCAGCCAAGGCGGACGGCCGCTGGGACAAGGCGTACGCCGGCCAGGCCACCGCGGAGCTGCCCGAAGATCTGCTGGCCGCCATCGCCGCCCTGCCAGCGGCGCAAGCCATGTTCGACGTACTCACCGCCACAAACCGGTTCACCCTGTTCTACCGGGTCAACGAGGCTAAACGTCCTGAGACCCGGGCCAAGCGCATCGCCCAATTCGTCGAGATGCTGGCGCTCGGTGAAACCCCGCACCCGCAGCGCAAGCGACCGCGCTGACAAACGCCCCGCTCAACCGGATCCGTGCACCTCGAACGCCCCGCCAGCCAGCCCTTGGCGGCGCTCGTGAGAAACTGGCTGATGCCGTGGTGCACAGTTGGTACCGCACACGCAGAGAAGCCGGAGATGGTTGTGAAGGTCGGTTCTGGAAAGGTCCGCGCGTCCAGGAAATTCCGCGCGTTCGTCACGCTGGCTATTGTTGCGCTCGCCGCGATGGGCCTTTCGGCATGCGACTCCAAGGCCGGCTCGGCGGCAGTGGTGAATGGCAAGAAGGTCTCCGACGGTGACCTGAACAGCTATCTCAGCAGCAACCCCCAGCCCATTCAGCTCAGCTCAGGATCCAGCGTTCCGGCGCGGCTGTTCGTGCTGCGAGCCCTCGTGAACAACCTGATCGCGCCGAGGCTGCTGGACGCAACGGGCGGTCCGGCGAGCGCCAGCGACCTGGCCAAGATCAAGGCCCAGCTGCTGGCTCAGACCTCAGAGCAGCAATTGACCGCGGAGTTCGGCAAGCTGGGGCTCTCCTCCTCATTCGTTCAGCCCTACCTGGCTGAACAGGAGGTTTTCAGCGTCCTGAGCAGTCGGCTCACCTCGGCGGCCGAACTCGCAACCGCCTCCAAGAAAGCAGCCCTGTCGGTGTCCGTGAGCCCGCGCTACGGCAGCTGGGATGCAGCGAATCTCGCGGTGTTGGACCTGTCGAAGAAGCAGCTGCCCGGATTCCTGACGGTCGATGGCACGTTGCCCGGCGACGCTGCCGCCACGACTGGCCAGTGAGCGCGACGCCCGACGCCGTCCCGGCTGGACGTCCCGGGGAGGCTCTGCTGCGTGCGGTCGGAGTGATGGATCGCCTGAGATCGCCGGGCGGCTGCCCTTGGGACGCCGATCAGACCCACGCCACGCTCGCACCGTACCTGATCGAAGAGGCCTACGAGACACTCGAGGCGATCGAGCACAACGACCTGCCCGCGCTTCGGGAGGAGTTGGGTGACCTGCTGCTGCAGGTGCTGTTTCATGCCCGGCTGGCCGAGGAAGCACCCGAACCGTTCAGCATCGATGAAGTCGCCGACGACCTGGTGGCCAAACTGGTGCGTCGGCATCCCCATGTTTTTGCCGATGTGACGGTGGACTCCGCCGCCGAGGTCAACACCAACTGGGATGCCATCAAGAAGGCCGAGAAGCAGCGGGACTCGGTCACCGACGGGATTCCGATGGGCCAACCGGCGCTGGCGCTGGCCGCGAAGCTCATCAGCCGAGCACGAAAAGCCGGCGTGGACGTCGGCGTGGCGATTGAGTCGTCGCCTTCGGCGAGCAGTGACATCGGGGAAAAACTGTTCGCGGTCGTCGGTGAAGCCGTGCAAGCTGGTGTCGACCCGGAGCTTGCGCTGCGCGAGACCGCCCGGAGGTATCGCAGCGCAGTCCGAACCGGCGAAGGGCACGAAGCGAAGGAGCACGCTTGATGACCGAACGCGTCGATCCACCGTTCGCCGCGGATGAGAAGACGATGTTGGTCAGCTTTCTCGAGTACCACCGGGCCACCTTGAAGCGCAAATGCGACGGGTTGAGCCCCGAACAGCTCCTGAGCCGGGCGGTGCCGCCCTCCCAACTGTGCCTACTGGGCCTCGTCAGGCACCTCGCCGACGTCGAGTACGCCTGGTTCCGCGAGGTCTTCGCGGGCGAGGAACAGCGCTACCTCTACGGTCCCGGGGATGCGGACCTCGACGTTTGGGAAACCGACGAAGCGGCGGTCGCCCAAGCCTGGAAGACCTTCGACGAACAGGCAGTCGCGGCCAACGCGATCATCGCCGGTAGCGACCTCGACGCGTTGTCGAGCCGGACTGCCCGTCGTAGTGATCATCGGCCGACATTGCGCTGGCTGGTCGTGCACCTGATCGAGGAGTACGCGCGGCACAACGGGCATGCCGACCTGCTCCGCGAGGCAATCGACGGCGCGATCGGCGAGTAACGCCAAGTTTGCGGTGGTGGGCCGATAGGCTGAAGCCGACGTCCGCGGGCAATGCTGCGCCGTGGTGTGAGCAGATGATTTCCGGTACCTCGAGAGGACATCCGAAGTGGCCAGCATTGAGGCAGTAGGCGCCCGCGAGATCCTCGATTCGCGCGGCAATCCGACCGTCGAGGTCGAGGTAGCGCTCGATGACGGCACGCTGGCCCGGGCGGCGGTGCCGAGCGGGGCATCGACCGGCGCGTTCGAGGCCGTCGAACTGCGCGACGGTGGCAGCCGCTACAACGGCAAGGGCGTGCAGAAGGCCGTCAATGCCGTGCTGGACGACATCGGTCCCGAGCTGCTCGGTTTCGAGGCCAGCGAACAGCGGCTGGTCGATGCGGCCCTGATCGATCTGGACGGCACGCCGGACAAGTCGAAGTTCGGCGCGAACGCAATCCTCGGCGTATCCCTCGCCGTGGCCAAGGCGGCTGCGTCGTCGGCCGACCTGCCGCTGTTCCGCTACCTCGGCGGTCCGAACGCGTACCTGTTACCGGTGCCGATGCTCAACATCCTCAACGGTGGCGCGCACGCCGACTCCAATGTCGATGTCCAGGAGTTCATGATCGCCCCTATCGGCGCGCCGACTTTCGCGGAGGGTTTGCGCCAGGGTGCTGAGGTCTACCACGCCCTGAAGTCGGTGTTGAAGTCCAAAGGCCTGTCCACCGGGCTCGGCGACGAGGGTGGCTTCGCGCCCAGCCTGGAGTCGAACCGGACGGCGCTGGACGTCATCGCCGAGGCGGTGGCGCAGGCCGGTCTGAAGCTCGGGACCGACATCGTCTTCGCCATGGATGTGGCGGCCACCGAGTTCTACTCCGATGGCTCCTATCGGTTCGAAGGCGCGTCGAAGACGTCTCAGGAGCTCGTCGCGTACTACCAGGACCTGGTCGCCAACTATCCGATCGTCTCGATCGAGGATCCGATGTCGGAAGAAGACTGGGACGGCTGGATCGCGCTCACCGCTGAGCTGGATGAGGTCATCCAGATCGTCGGCGACGACCTCTTCGTGACCAACCCCCAGCGCCTGGCCAAGGGCATCTCGACCGGGGCCGCGAACGCCCTGCTGGTCAAGGTGAACCAGATCGGCACCCTCACCGAAACCCTGGACGCGGTAGACCTGGCCCACCGCTCGGGTTACCGCTGCATGATGAGCCACCGGTCCGGTGAGACAGAGGACACCACGATCGCCGACCTGGCCGTAGCCACCAACTGTGGGCAGATCAAGACCGGGGCACCGGCCCGCTCCGAACGGGTCGCGAAGTACAACCAGCTGCTGCGCATCGAAGAGGAGCTCGACGACGCCGCCCGCTACGCGGGCGCAGGTGCGTTCCCCCGGTACAACCCGGCGGGAAGCTGAGCGATGGTTGCCCCGTCCGGCCCGCGGCCGCGTCCTCGTCGACAGGCAGTGGACCCAGCTCGCCCGCAGGCCATCCGGCTGAGTCCAGTTCGCCTCAAGCGCCCCCAGCTGACCGGCCGGACGATCATGATCACCGCGATGGCACTGTTCCTGGTCGTGGTGCTCGCCTCGCCCTTGCAGACCTACCTGAACCGGCGCGATGCAGTGGCCTCATCCATCCACCAGCAGCAACAACTGAACCAGCAGGTAGCCCAGTTACAGCACCAGTCGGACCAGTGGAACGACCCCGCCTTCGTCGAGCGCGAGGCGCGGGTGCGGCTGCAATACGTCCACCCGGGCGACACGCTGTACACGGTGCTCAACGCCGACGGCACCCCGAAGTCCACCTCGAAGGCGTCCTCGAGTTCGGTCACCCGGACCGGACACATGCCGAGCTGGAATTCGACGCTCTGGGCCAGCGTCCAGGACGCCGAACACGCCAAGTGAGCTCGGCCGCATGACGCGGGCCGACGGTGCCACCGATGGTGCTGGTGCGCAGAACGGCGAGGAGCAGCCGGTCACCGATGCCGACCGAGCCGTGGTCGCCGAGCAGCTGGGTCGGGCGCCACGGGCGATCCGGTCGGTGGCGCATCGGTGTCCATGCGGTAACCCCGACGTCATAGAGACCTCTCCTCGACTGGCCGATGGCACGCCGTTTCCGACCCTGTACTACCTGACCTGCCCCAGGGCCGCCTCGGCGATCGGCACGCTCGAGGCGTCCGGTCTGATGAGCGAGATGACCGATCGCCTCAAGGTGGACGGCGACCTCGCGAGCTCCTATCGCAACGCCCATGAGGCCTATCTGGCCCGACGCGAAACCCATGGACACGTCGCCGAAATCGAGGGAATCTCGGCCGGCGGTATGCCGAGCCGGGTGAAATGCCTGCACGTGCTGGTTGCTCATTCACTGGCGGCGGGTCCGGGCGTGAATCCGCTCGGTGATGAGGCACTGGGGCTGCTGCCGCCGTGGTGGGCCGACGGACCGTGTGTCGAGAGGCCGGAGGACCGGGCGTGACTGGTGCACACCGCTCGTCGGCTCATCGGGTAGCTGGTATCGACTGCGGCACCAACTCCATCCGGCTGCTGATCGCCGATCCGGGCGATCCTGATGGATTGGTCGATGTGCATCGTGAGATGCGGGTTGTGCGGCTCGGCGAGGGCGTCGACCGGACCGGGCTGCTGGCCGCGCCGGCGATCGAACGCACCCGGCTGGCCCTTGTCGACTACGCCGCCATCATCGACTCGCTACGCGTCTCGGCGGTCCGGATGGTGGCAACCTCGGCCTCGCGCGACGCGGGCAACGCGGCCGAATTCGTCGACATGGTCCGGCAGGTGCTCGGTGTCAATCCCGAGGTCATCACCGGAACCGACGAGGCCGCCTTGTCGTTCACCGGGGCTATCGGTGGTCTGCCGGGCGTCGCCGACCCGCTGTTGGTCGCCGACATCGGCGGTGGTTCCACCGAACTGGTCCTCGGCTCGCCCAATCGAATACCTGGCGACCAAAAAGTGATCGCGTCCTACAGCATGGATGTCGGCTGCGTCCGGTTGACCGAGCGTCATCTGCACGATGATCCGCCCACCGCCGCGCAGATCGCAGCGACCGTGTCCGACCTGCAAGCCGCGCTGGAAATCGCGTCTCGTACGGTGCCGGTCACCGACGCTGCCGCCTTCGTCGGAGTGGCGGGCACGGTCACCACCATCGCCGCCATCGCGCTGGGCTTGCCGTCCTATCAGCCCGATGCGATTCACGGTTCGGTGATCTCGCGTGACCAGATCGCCGAGGTGACCGAGCGGTTGCTCAGCATGAGCAGGCAGGCCCGAGCTGCGCTGCCCGTCATGCACCCGGGTCGGGTCGATGTGATCGGTGGCGGCGCTCTGATCCTGCGGACCATCGTCGAGTTCGTCGGGGCGGACGAGGTCATCGCCAGCGAGCACGACATCCTGGACGGGATCGCTCTGAGCCTGCTGTGATCGGATTATCCGAGGCAGCACATCTGGCCCCGACCCCACATGGGATCCGATCGGAAACTTCAGAGGGTGGCCGTCTCCTTGGCCGCTTTGGTCTTGGCCTTCGGCTCCTTGGGGCGCGGTGACGGCCGACCGGTCAGCGCCCGCCACAAGGTGTCGGCGCCTTTGGTGGTGACCAACTGGGCAATCGAAGCACCGAGACCGGTAACCAGGGCGAAGATCAGGGCATCCGACCAGCTGGTCTGAACCTCTTTGGGATTGTGCGGCGGATTCTCCGGACGGACGGCGGTCCATGCCCTGCCGGTTGCCTTGGAAATGGCCTTTCCGATCGGGAACGCAACCACGGTGGACAACAACTTGAACGCCAGCCTGCTCGCTCCACCTGCCATCAGCTCAATGCCTCCAGAGTCAACCGGCACTTAGATGTCGTCCACTCTAACCAGTCCGGGCGCCCGGTCCCGCCTACCCTGCCAAGGGTGACCGTGAGGGGTGCCGGATCCCTCAGTAGCCTGAAGACGGACCCGGTGGTCGCAGTGTGCCGACCGCCGCTAGCCGGGCGGGTCCGATCGGCCGAGCGACGCAGGGGACGACAGATGAGCGGTGAACCGAAGCGGATCGTCATCGTAGGCGGCGGGTACGTCGGCATGTACACCGCGCTCAAGGCCCAGAAGAGACTCTCCGGAGGCCGGGCGGAGATCGTCGTCATCGATCCGCAGCCGAACATGACCTACCAGCCATTTCTGCCCGAGGCAGCGGCCGGCAGTGTCGAACCGCGGCATGTGGTGGTCCCGCTGCGCCGGGTCCTGAAGAAGTGTCGAATCATCACCGGCTCGGTGACCGACATCAGACACAGCGCTCGGACGGTGACAATCGCCCCGATCGAAGGCCCGGCCTATGACCTCGGCTACGACATTCTCGTGGTGGCTCCCGGTTCGATCCCTCGTACCCTGCCGATCCCCGGTCTGGCCGAGCAGGGCGTCGGCTTCCGCACCATCGGTGAGGCAATTTACCTTCGAAACTTCGTGCTTTCACGGCTCGACTTCGCCGCATCGACCCTGGACGAGGCGGTTCGGCGGCGGGCGCTCAGCTTCGTCTTCGTCGGCGGCGGCTACGCCGGCATCGAAGCCATCGCCGAGCTGCAGGACATGGCCCGCTATGCCTGCCGTTACTACCCGAACCTGGAACCGCATGAGATGCGCTGGGTCATGGTCGAGGCCGCCAACCGGGTGATGCCTGAGGTGTCGGTGGCTCTGGCCTCCTATACCGTCGACCGGTTGATCGAACGCAATATCGATGTCCGGCTCAGCACCCGGCTGGAGTCGGCAGTCGGCGGTCACATCGTGCTGTCCGACGGTACCGAGTTCGATGCCGATACCCTCGTCTGGACCGCAGGCGTGAAGGCGCATCCGCTGTTGGCGAAGTCGGACCTCCCGGTCGATGAGAAGGGACGCCTGAAGTGTAAGGCGAATCTTACTGTGGACGGGCTGGTCGGCGTCTTCTCGGCAGGTGACTGTGCCGCCGTTCCTGACCTGTCCAAGGACGATCCGAACGCGCTGACCGGACCTTCGGCGCAGCACGCGGTTCGGCAGGCCGCCGTACTGGGGGACAACCTGGCGCGCTTCGTGAACGGTCAGGAGCTGAAGGTCTACAAGCACGCCTACGTCGGATCGGTCGCCTCGCTCGGTTTGTACCGAGGAGTCGCGGAGCTGTATGGCGTGAAAGTAAAGGGGATCCTCGCCTGGTTCCTCCATCGGTCCTACCATGTATCGCGGATGCCGACCTTCAATCGCAAGGTGCGGGTGCTCACCGACTGGACGGCAGCGCTGTTCTTCCCGCGGGAGGTCGTGTCCCTGGGTCAGCTGCAGATGCCACGCCAGGAATGGACGTCGGCCATCACGCCCATCCAGAGCGAAGGCGCAGCGGGCAGCGGGCACTCGCCCGATCAGCTCGCCGGTTCGCGCGATGCCGGAATCGCCGCGGGTGCTCCGGACACCGGCTCGAAGTAGACCGCCGCCGCATCGGGTGGCTTGGACAGTCGGTCGCAGGGGGTTCCGTACCCTGTAGCTGCAGTGGTCGACGCCCCCGTAGCCCAATGGCAGAGGCAGCGGACTTAAAATCCGTCCAGTGTCGGTTCGAGTCCGACCGGGGGTACTTCGAGACTCACCACAATCAGACGCCAGCCGGTCTAGAGTGCGGCGCGACGGCGCGATGTAGGTGTCGGCGGACCACAGAGGGTGGGCGCCCCATCTGCTTACGGGGGTCTCTGCCGACGGGTGGTTTCCCCTTTTGCCGACGACCCAATCTCCGGGACTTCGCTCACATCTCTAGGGGGAGCGCATGAAAGTCAATCGTCCACGTATCCTGATCGCTGTACTGGCAGCCGCCACCATGCTGGCGGCCACAATCGTTTCAGCGCCACCGAGCCTCGCGAAGGCCGACCAACCAGTTATCACGACCTGGGTCTCCGGACTGAACACTCCTCGAGGTATCACCTTCGACGGCAACGGAAATCTGTATGTATCCGAGTCGGGCAAAGCTGGCCCAGGCCCGGTGGGATTGACCCACACCGGCAAGGTCAGCAAGTATCCGCGGGGCTCGAGAACAGCATCCTGGTCGACCTCGTTCGAGTCGCTCTACGCCACTGAGGACCCGACCCAACCGCCAGACGTCCTGGGTCCGGAGGGTCTCAGCGCACTCGGCAACAGCTGTTCCAGCAAGGAAAATGAGCGTGCTGACAGCCGAGATGGGACCAGGGCTTGCCAGATTCGCCTCATCACCAGTGAGTCGCACGACGGCGTGTTGGCCATGACCAAGGGCGCCGTCAGCACCAAACAGGCTGGGCGTCTGTACAGCCTGAACCCGCGCACCGGTAAGCCGAAGAACCTCAGCAATGTGGGAGATCAGCAGTATGACTGGACCGGGGACCACAAGGCCCTGTTCCCGTCGGACTTCCCTGACTCGAATCCCTACGGTGTCCTGATCCTCAAGGACCACTGGACCCACATGGTTCGCACCTTCGTGGCCGACGCGGGCGCGAACACCATTCTCGAGATCATGGGTAACGGCACGGCCAGGGTTGTCTCCTACATCCCGAACGAAACCGCTGCCCCCTTCCGCGATTCGACACCGACCTGCATCGCGCAGGGACCGGACGGCATGCTGTACGTTGCGACTCTGAACTTCGTCGCGAACTTGTTCGTGTACCACTCAGGAAAGTCCAACGTGTGGCGGGTCAATCCCAACGCGAATTACCCGACCAAGCCGAAGCTGTGGGCCACCGGCCTGACCACCGCGACCGCGTGCACCTTCGATCGCTCCGGAAATTTCTGGGCTACCGAGATGTTCCAGCCGAACCCGTCCGGCCCGCCCGGTGACGTGGTCCGCATTCCGTTCAAGCACCCGAAGACGCTGGACCGGTTCGGTGGCGGGATGCTACCGCTGCCCGGTGGCATCGCCCAGGCTCCGGACGGTTCGATGTACGTGAGTATCAACTCCGCCAGCCCCGTCCCGGGCAGCGGCGCTGTGGTCAAGCTGCGGTTCCACTCAGATGACTGAGGCACGAGCGTAGTACGACTGGCAACCGGATCCGTCTGACGGCCCGACTGCACCGGAGCAAGATTTCATCCGGAGCAGCCGGGCCGTCGGCCTGAGTGCCCGCGCCGCCCGAATCGCGCGCCGGGTAGCCGGGCGATGCGCCGTGGGGTACGCCCTCGGCCGGGTCGCTAGAGTTCTGGCCAGGAGGTTTTTCGGATGATGGACGAAGCATTCTGGTCCCAGGTAGATCGCCATCTGGTCCGCTACGGTGGCACCTTCACCCCGCGCATCATCGCTCGCGCCGCAGGATGCTACGTCTACGACGAGGACGGCACAGCGATCCTCGACTTCACCTCCGGGCAGATGAGTGCGGTGCTCGGACACGGCCACCCCGATATCGTCGCCGCGGTGACCGGGGCCGTGACGTCGCTCGATCACCTGTTCAGTGGCATGTTGAGCCGGCCGGTGGTCGACATGGCGACGGCCCTCGCGGCCACCTTGCCTGATGGGCTGGACAAGGTTCTGCTGCTTAGTACGGGCGCGGAATCGAACGAGGCGGCCATCAAGATGGCCAAGCTCTGCACCGGCAGGTACGAGGTGGTTTCCTTCGACCGCTCCTGGCACGGGATGACGTCCGGTGCGGCTTCGGCAACCTACAGCGCGGGCAGACATGGCTACGGACCGCCCGTCCCGGGCAACCTGTCGTTGCCGTCCCCGGACGCCTACCGATCGCCGTTCCGTCGGGCCGAC
>JAVEEN010000393.1 GCA_030840445.1 Pseudonocardiales bacterium | reverse complement strand
TCGCAACAGCATCCCGACGCCGACGGAGCAGCTGCTCGTCAACCTCGACCAGCTCGTCAAGTCGGTAAACCTCGACGACCTGCACACGACGGTGGACGAGCTGGGCAAGGCGGTCTCCGGGCGGGGTAATGACCTGGGCCGGTTGCTCGATGCGACCGATTCCCTGCTGAAGACGGCCAGCCAACCGGACAACCTGAACGCGACGACCCAGCTCATCGAGGATTCCTCGTCGGTTTTGCAGACGCAGCTCGACCAGCAGGACCCCCTCCAGATCTGGACGCACAGCCTGAATCTGCTGTCCCAGCAGCTGAAGGCCAGCGACCCCGACATCCGCCGTCTGCTCGACACCGGCCCGGCGGACCTCGGCGTCGTCACCGACTTCATCACCAACAACCGGACCGACCTCGGGGTGACGCTCGCCAACCTGTCGACCGTGGGCGACCTGCTGGTCCGTCACCTCGACGGTCTGGAGGAGATCCTCGAGATCTATCCGGCGTTGGGCGCAGCCGGTCCGACCGCGCTCCACGACCGGTCCGCGGCACTCGGTCTGGTGCTGCAGGTGAGCCCGGATCCGCAGGACTGTGGTGACCCCGCGAAGGACCGGGAGGGTTACAACGGCACCGTCCGGCGCGAGCCGGGGGCGCTGGCACCGATCGCGCCCAACGTGACCGTGCGGTGTACCGCGCCGGTCACCGGCAAGGGCGCGAAGAACGTCCGCGGCTCGGCCCAGGTCCCCGGCGGCGACCCGATCAGCCTCTCCGGCGGCGGTTACGCCTACCCCCGGGTCGTCACCGACAACACGCTCAAGGTCGGTCCGCCGCTACCGACCACGGCGACGCTCGGCGACGGGTCCTGGATCGGTCTTGTCACGGACGCGCTTCACTGATTCTTACCGCCCCCACGTACCGTCCCGGCGGCGACGTACTCTCTACGCCGAATGGTCCGAGCCGCCGGACCGCACCCAACGCCCAACGATCGGAGCGATTCCCAACGCATGCCTGAGTCTCGACGCGCGCCCGCCGCGCCGTGGATCGCGGCAGCTGTAGCCGGAGCGATCCTCGTCGCCCTTCTCGTCACCTACTTCGTGGCACTCCGTCCGGCCCAGGACAAGGTGAATGGCGACTTCACCTCGACCGAGTCCGCGGCCGTCAACGCCGCGGCCACCGCAACCACGAATCTGTTGACGTTTCGCCGGGCGCACTTCGCGGCCGACTTCCAGCGCGCCCTGAGTGGAACCACGGGCAGCCTGCGTTCGGACATCTCCGACAAGAAGGCCGCCACCCTCTCGGCGATGACGAAGGGCAAGTTCGACCTGAGCGCCACGGTCACGCATCGGGCGTTGCAGGGCCCCGCGGAATCCGGAAAGCAGAACAGCTACATCGTTCTGATCACGGTCAACGGATACCAGTCGAAGTCCAAGAACATCCCGATTCCGCAGAACCTCCAGGTGACGATGGTGAAGGTCAAGGGCAAGTGGCTCGCCAGCGATCTGAGCAACATCGGGGTGACCGCATGAACGGCGCCGTGGCCGCGGCGGATCGGGGTCGACATGGCTGACGACACCCCAGACACGGGCACCCCGGACACCGGCACCCCGGACACCGCAGCCGCGGGCCACGAGGCGCCGGAGACTCCGGTCGGCGAGGCCGCGAAGCGACCGCCGGCGGCCTCGGCCGCCGCCCGGGCGCGGCGCATCGGCGGGCGGGTCACCCCACGCCCCGGGCCGGACGCAGCGGACCTCGCCGCCGGCGCCCTGGTGGTCGACGCCGACGAGGCACCGGCCAAGCCCGTCAGGCTGGCCAAGTTCAGGAGGCCTGGAAGGGCGGCGGAAGCTGCCGAGACCGACCAGGCCGCCGAGAGCGACCCCGACGGGTCGCGAGTCGTGGCGGTAGTCCCGGGCTGGCTGCGCTGGCTACCGGCCGAGGTGCTCACCGCGGGCGCGGTGGCCATGGCCGTCCTGATGATCGTCTTCAGCCACGGTGTCTGGTGGGGGCGGCCCAGCGGCAATGCCGTGCGCGAGGAGATGCTGGCGGCGGCCAAGACCTGCGTCGCCAAAACGAATACCTACAAATACACCGAACTGGACAAGTACGCGGCGACAGTCAAGCAGTGCACGACCGGACGGCTGACCAGCCAGATCAACCAGACGATCTCCACCGTCATCAAGAAGTACGCCCCGACCCTCAAGGCCACGCAGACCGCCCAGATCAGCCGTGGTGGGATCGAGGCGGTCAGCCCGCAGGGCAAGCAGTGGACGGTCCTGCTCTTCGGCCAGCTCAGCGTCGTGAACACCAACGATCCCAAGGGCCGTACCGACCCGTTCGGGGCCCAGGTGCAGATGGAGAAGGTGAACGGCAAGTGGCTGATGTCCGGCCTGAAGACCATCGCCTCGCCGGTTTCCTGACCCCGTCGTCAGCCCGCCCTGGGCAGCGGCCTGAGCCCGTCGTCACCCCGTCCTGACCCCGTCTTGACCCCGTCCTGACCCCGTCTTGGCCCCGTGCTGACAGTGGCGCCGGCGACCGACCGCTCGACACCCGTCCACAACGCTTGACGCGATGGGTTCTGCGAGGCACCCTTTCTGAGCACGGTTTAGGCGTGGTTGCTTGCCATGCCCGCGGGCGCTAGACTTCTTCTTTGCGCTGCCCTCTTCTGCCTTCGGCCCGTCAAGGGTCTACTTTCCCGCGCCCGGGTCCCGGTCGCGCGGGGGCCGGTCTGGAGCGGACGGCGCGGATAGGCTCGGTTCAAGTCCTTGGAAGGACGCATCTTGGCAGTCTCGCGCTCCGGTAAGTCACGTTCCACCAACGGCATCAGGTCAGGTATCCCGGGCGCACCGCCCCGTACCTCCTTTGCCAAGATCCGAGAGCCGCTGGAGGTGCCGAACCTCCTCGCTCTGCAGACCGAATCGTTCGACTGGCTCGTCGGCAACCAGGCCTGGCAGGCCCGGGCCGCCGACCGGGGCAGCGCCTCGTCCGGGCTCGAGGAGATCCTCACCGAGCTCTCGCCGATCGAGGACTTCTCCGGCTCGATGAGCCTCTCCTTCTCCAACCCGCGCTTCGAGGACGTCAAGGCGTCCATCGAGGAGTGCAAGGACAAGGACATGACCTACGCGGCGCCGCTGTTCGTCACCGCGGAGTTCACCAACAACACCACCGGCGAGATCAAGTCGCAGACGGTGTTCATGGGTGACTTCCCGATGATGACCCGCAAGGGCACCTTCATCATCAACGGCACCGAGCGCGTGGTGGTCAGCCAGCTCGTCCGGTCCCCGGGCGTCTACTTCGACCGCACCCTGGACAAGACCTCCGACGTCGACGTCTACGGCGTGAAGGTCATCCCCAGCCGGGGTGCCTGGCTCGAGTTCGACGTCGACAAGCGCTCGACCGTCGGCGTCCGCATCGACCGCAAGCGTCGGCAGCCGGTCACCGTGCTGCTGAAAGCCCTGGGCTGGTCGGCCGACCGCATCCGCGAGCACTTCTCCTGGTCGGAGACGCTGCTCGCCACCCTCGAGAAGGACCACATCGGCTCCACCGACGAGGCCCTGCTCGACATCTACCGCAAGCTGC
>JAVEEN010000391.1 GCA_030840445.1 Pseudonocardiales bacterium | reverse complement strand
CCGTGGTGGCCGCTCGGCGAGATCGACCGGCCCCGCCAACTCAGCCACGGACTGCTGGGCTACAGCCTCGACGACGGCAACGTGTCGCTGATGGGCATGCGCAAAGACGAGGCCTCGTCGGTGGTGCAGACATTCATCCTGTCCGCAGCGTCGCGGTATGCCCCGAGTGAGCTCGGGTTCTACGTCCTGAGCTACGGCGGTCCGGCGTTGGCCGCGGTGCGAGATCTGCCCCATGTGGGTGGGGTGGGCGGGCGTGACCGCAACGAGGTCAACTTGCGCATGTTCGGGGACCTCGAGGCAGTGCTGATGCGCCGCCGGCGGATCTTCCAGCAGAACAACATCCTGTCGCTGCAGGAGTGGCGCCAGAAGCGCCGCGACGGCCAAGCGGGCCTCGACGACGGTTACCCCACCGACATCTTCGTGATCATCGACGGGTGGGAGAACTTCATTGAGGACAACACCTCGCTCATGTCGCCCAAGAACCCTCAGATGAAGAACGTAGAGGCCTTCACCGGCGGCGGGCACGGCTTGCATGTGCTGGTCAGTGCATCGGATTGGATCAAACTCGGAAACACGATCCAGAACCAGATCAACACCCGTTATGAACTGAAGTTGGCCTCCTCCAACAACTCGCAGGTCCGTGCGCGGATCGAGGACAAGATGATCCGCCCGCAGGACCGCATCCCCGCCGATCAACCCGGTCGCGGCATCAACAGCGCCGGCGACGTCATCCGCTTCGCGGTGGGTCGCACCGACGGCAAGGCCAGCATGGACGACCTCGACGCCAAGGTGCGCGAGACCGTGGAAGGGATTTCGCAGCGCTACGCCACCGCACGTCCGGCTCCGCGGCCGCGGCTGCTGCCGACCCGGGTCGAGGCGGCCTCGCTGCCCAGCGACCTTGGTGGTGAGCGGTATGCGCTGGGCGTGCGGGGTCGGGACTTGCAGCCCATGGTGGTCGACTTCGCCACCGATCCCCTGCTCGGTGTCTACGGCGACGATCACCACGGCAAATCGAGTTTGCTCACCAACGTGATCGGCAGCATCGTGGCCGGCCGACGCTCCCCCAGTGAGGCGATCATCATCGTGTTCGACCCGAAGCGGCGCCTCGGCGAGGTGACTCGGCTGCTGGTCGAGCCCAATGAGGACGATGAGAACCCAGCCGACTTCTATGAGACCGACTTCAACGTGATGGCCCGGCGCGTTGAGCAGATAGCGACGATCCTCGACAGGAGGCAACCGCCGACGGCGTCGGGATGGGAGCAACGACGAGCCTGGACCTTCGAGGGGCCGAAGATCTACCTGATCATCGACGACCTCGACTCCATTCCCGCGCGTCAGCAGATTCACGAGCAGGTCCAGGCGCAGGTGCCCGCCGGGGCGGCGCCGCTGCCCGCGTCCGCCCGAATGGTGATGACATGGGAGCCGCTGCTGCGTCACTTCGGCAATGCCGTCGACCGAGGCCTGCGCGTCATCGTGACCCACCGGGCCTCTGGCGTCGGCACCGCCGAGATCCAACCCAGCGCGGTCCCCCACCAGTTCGCGACCCATCCCTCCACCCGCATCCTGCTGGGTTCGCGATCGGATAGCGACAAGGTCGGCGGGGTCAAATTCGAGGTCGGGCTGCCTCCCGGCCGCGGGTACGTCATCGCCGCCAATGACGACAATGGTGGGTACGTTCAGTTGGCTGCGGCGCCGAACCGAATGTAACTGCCGTGTTAAAAGTCCATGTGAGGGGTGTTGGGCCGCCAAACGGTCGTGCTGCAATAACTGGCACGTGTCATTTGCTGCCGGTACCGTTGATTTGCACCTCAGGTCCAGCAAAATTGCCGTCACCGCGGCCCAGGATCATCGGCGATAATTGAAGACGCAAGATTCCAGCGGAAGAGGGGACGCTATCCCATGCAACTTGACGTAACTCCCGAGGCGCTCGCTGCGGCGTCTGGACAGGTCGCCGCACTCACCGGGCGTTTGATCGCCGCGAACACGGCCCACATGGTCGCCAATGCAACGATCCTGCCTCCGGGGTCGGATCTGGCGTCGGTCAGGACTGCCGGTTCACTGCAGGCGAGCGGGTTCGCCCATGAGGCAGCGGCTGCGATGGGCAACGTCGAGTTGGCGGCCTCCTCGTATGGCGTCGGTGAGTCCGGCGTCAGCTATGCCACCGGCGAAGCGCAGGGTGTCGCGACCTACGCCGCGGCCGGCGGGGTCTAACCGCACAGGAAGTCGCCGATGCCCGCTGTAGGAGCAGTACCGCCCACGCCGCCGATCTACCATGCGGCGCCACCGGAGGTGCACTCGACGCTGCTCAACACCGGAGCCACCGCAGCGGGGGTCACCGTGGCCGGCACTTCGTGGACGGAACTGGCCGCACAGTACGTGGCGGGGATCGCCGAGCTCGAAGCGATCCTGGCCCAGGTGCAAGCCACCTATCAGGGGCCTTCTGCTGAGAAGTTCGTCGCCGCGCACCAGCCGATGCTGATGTGGATGGCTGATGTCGTCATCAAGGCGACACTGGCCGCGGCGGCCCACGGCGAGATCGCCGCCGCCTACACGACCGCGGTGATCACGATGCCGACCATGATCGAGTTGATCACCAATCACCTCGTTCACGGGCTGCTGGTCGGCTCGAACTTCTTCGGCGTCAACACGATCCCGATCGGCATGAACGAAGCCGACTACGTGCGGATGTGGAATCAGGCCGCCGACGTGCAAACCGGCTACGACACGACGACCGCCATGGCGGTCGCCGGCATCCCCGACACCCCGCCCTCGCCGATCACACTGATTCCTGGAGTCAGCGAAGCCGGCAACATCGCGGCCACCTCCGCGGGATTCGCTACACAGGGATTCGCACAGACCAGCGGCGCAGCGCTCAACGCCGGGGACATGATGGCTAGCAAGCTGCTCGCGGGCAAGGCCGCGACGAGCCCGCTATCGGTGGCCAACAAGGTGCCCGATGGCCCCGCCAGTGAAACCCAGAATTCGGCCAATGACGCCGGCCAACAACTCAAGCCCGAGAACATGGGCAGCGTCCTGCAGCAGTTCACGTCGATCGCGTCGAGCGCACCCCAGGCGGCGTCGTCGGCCATCCAAGGCCCGGCGAACATGCTGATGCAGGCACCGCAGCAGCTGGCTTCGGCTCCCCAGCAGCTGAGCAGCATGCTCGGCCAGTTCGGCGGAGGCTTTGGCAGCGATCTGGCTTCTCAAGGCGCGGCGCTGCCCGCGGGGTTCGCGGGTACTGGCGCAATCGGGGGTTTCAACCCGGCTGGAATGACCAGCCTGGCCGGCGGCGCGCTGGGCAGCGGCCCTTCTCGACCGTTGATGCCCTCCACGTGGGGGTCTGCTCCGACCAGCGCCGCGGAATCGATGACCAACGCTGCTCGTGGGGTGTCGCCGGTGGCGGCCGGCGTGCCCGGGGCGAGCGCCGGCGGCGCTGGCGGTGGCGGCGGCGGCATGATGGGCGCTGGCGCGAACAGCAGGCGTAACAGCCGCTCTCAACAGGTCAACACGTACTCCGATGACGAAGACGCCGACGCTGAGGCCGACAGCGATGGGGGGACATTCGCGATGACCCGCTGACAGACAACATCTCCTGCGCGGGATCAATCCCAAACAACTGAAATTGCCGGCACACGGCACCGAAATAGTCAGAACACCAACACGAAAGGGGCAAACCCCATGGCGAATTTCCTCGACGCAAACGTCGCACAGATGGCGTCCTCGGCTGCCGGCGTCCAAGACGCCGCCGGCATGTTCCGAACGACGCTGCACCAAGCAGAGGCGACCGCACAGCAGGCGCAGGCCTTCCACCAGGGCGAGTCGTCGGTGGCGTTCCAGGCGTCGCACGCCCGGTTCCTCGAAGGCTCCACCAAGCTCAACAGTCTGCTCGACATCGCCGGCATGAACGTGCACGAAGGCGGCCAGACCTACACCGCGCAGGACGCACAGGGCGCCTCCGACATGGCCTCCGTGCCGATCGCCGACGCCGGCGGCATCGGCATCCGGGCCTGACCTCAGCCACCGACCTCACCGACCGAAAGGAACTCTCGATGTCTCAGATCCTGTACAACTACCCGGCGATGCTGGCCACCGCCGGGGAGATGCAAGCCCAAGCCGCTGCCATTACCGCCATGGGAGGGACCGTTCAATCCGAGCAGGCGGCGCTGGGTTCGGCCTGGCAAGGCCCGACGGGCATGACCTACCAGTCCTGGCAGCAGCAGTGGAACCAGGCGCTGGAAGAGACCACGCAGGGCCTGCGCGGCATGGCCCAAGCGCACGAAGACAACACCATGCAGATGAGTGGCCGCGACGCGGCCGAAGCCGGCAAGTGGGGCGGCTGACACCCACGCTTGCCTGAGCACCACTCGAACATGTGGGGTGGTCACCAGACTGGTGACCGCCCCACATGCATGTTTCGGGCAAGATGTCTCACACCGCTGAGTGAATGTGATTCCGGCTAAGCCGCTTTCGGCATACGGTCGCCCGGTGGCGCCGCCTGAGGCGGCGGGGGTGATCTCAGCCCACCGCCCGTGGTGGTTCGATCGACCCGCCGCCGCCGCAGCAGTTAGCGGCGCGGTGCGGCCGCGACAAGCCTGGTACTCAGCAACAGGCGGCCATGGGCCGTGGTGATGTGAAACAGGTTCGCGCGCTGGCCATCTTGGGTGATGACGATCGTCGTCGACGGTGCCTGAGCTGACTGCGGGCGACGAAGCGTCACCGCGATCGCACCGGGCGGCACCTCGATGCTGCCATCGGTAACGATGATCGACCCGGGCGGCGGTGTCTTGGGATGAATCGAGAATTGCTGCGGTGCACCATGGTTGGCCAATGCGTGCCACTGCGGGTCGGCGGTGTACACCGCGACCGGCAGGCCCGACAGCGCCAAACGGGCAACGATGCCCACCTGGAACTGGCCGGTGCCGGTCACGGTGATGCGGACCGGCTCAGGTGACGCGAGGCCCAGATAGACGGGCTCGCGGTTTCGGTTGAAGCCGATTGGCACCCCGGTGGCCGATGTTGGCCACCGCAGTTGCGTGAGGGCGTCCCATACCACCGGGGTCCTCGGGAGGTCGAAGTCATCGTGCGCGAGGCCGGTCACCGACAGCGC
>JAVEEN010000390.1 GCA_030840445.1 Pseudonocardiales bacterium | reverse complement strand
GCCTCACGACCTGCTAGCCCGAGCGCCGAGGTCGTGATGTACAGCTCGTCCAACTGCGGACCGCCGAAGGTACAGGCGGTGACGCGCGACGTCGGCAGCTCGATCACCTCGTCCAGCGCGCCCGCCGGGGAATAGCGGTGCACAGCGGACCCGTCCCACAACGCTACCCAGATACCGCCTTCGGCATCGAGGGTAAGGCCGTCCGGACTGCCCAACTCGGGGTCGATGGCGACCACCGGGCGGCGGTGGCTGAACTCCGCAGTCACCGGATCAAAATCGAAGACGTCGATCCGCTGGGTGGCGCTGTCTACGTAGTACGCCAGCAATCCGTCGGAGCTCCAGGCCAACCCGTTCGAAACGGTGAGATCAGTCAGGACCGTGTGCGTCGACCCATCGGGGTCGAGCCGGAACAACGTGCCCGCGCCGTCGGTCCCCTCATAGGCCATCGTTCCGCAGTAGAAGCGGCCCTGCAGGTCACAACCCCCGTCGTTCATCCGCACCGCTGGGTCGCTGAACACGTCCGGCAAGCTGCGTAGGCCGGACCAGCCCGGCTCGACGAGTGCGAAGCCGCGCTCGGTCGCGATCACCATGCCGCCGTCTCGACGTGGCCGCAGAGCCGCGGCGACCGTGCCGACATGGTGGCGGGATACCGATCCGTCGCGGCCGAGTTCCAGGACGTCCCCGGCCAGCATGTCCACCCAGTAAAGGGTTTTCTCATCATGATTCCACACCGGACCTTCACCGTGATGAGCGATCGTCTCGGTGATCTGTTCGGTGGCGATCACGACTCCCCTGCCGTCCGGAACGCAGCTATCGCCCGATGTAGCTCGGCGACGCTGTCCACGGAGGCGCTGAGGCTGGAACCGATGCCGAGCGCCGTTGCACCTGCGCCCAGCCAGGCTGCGGCGTTATCGGCACCGACTCCGCCGGTCGGTATCAGGTGCAGGAACGGCATGGCTCGGAACACGTTCGCAAGCCCGTCGGGACTCCACACGGTGGCCGGGAACACCTTGATCCCGGCGGCTCCGCAAGCGTGCGCCCGAAGCATCTCCGTCGGTGTCGCGCAGCCCGGCACCGCCGCCATCCCCAGCTCGTCGGCGGCTGCGATCGCCTGCTCATCGAGCACCGGGGACACATAGAACTTGGCTCCGGCGGCACCGGCCAGCGCAACGGATTCCGCATCGAGCACCGTGCCGGCACCGACGAGTACCTGAGATCCGTCAGAGGTTGCCGCGAGCTCCGCGATGGCATCCAACGCGTCCGGCGTGTTCAGCGACACCTCCAGCACCCGGATACCTGCACCGATGAGCCGTTTGCCGGTCGACACGGCTTCCTGCGCGTCGCGGGCGCGCAGGATGCCGATCACCCGTTCGGCCAGCAAGACCTCGAGAAAGTGGGTACGGAATCGGTCATCGGTCAACGTCGGATCCATTCTCTTGTAGTGCCCAGTCTCGCTCCACGGCGGACGGCGCGCCCGCGGTGTCGGTCAGGGTGGCCACGACGAGTGAGGCGACCGCCGCTGCCTCGCGCAGCGACTCCTGCACCGTGCGCTTACGCAGAAAGGCCGATATCCATCCGGCGCAGAAGGCATCGCCGGCGCCGATCGGATCCAGCGCCTCGACCTTACGTCCCGGCACGTGCACCGTGCCCGCCGATGTGCAAGCGGTGGCGCCGCTCGCACCCCGCTTGACCACCACCGTCGTCCGGCGTTCCGTCAACAGCCGAGCCGGGTCGTCAGGCAGGTCAAGCAGCGTCAGCTCGTCGTTCCCGATCAGCAGCGTGTCTACTCGGTCGAGGTATCGACCCAATCTGGTGCACCATTCCTGTCGGTTCGCCAGCCGCAGACGTACGTTCGGATCGAATACCACCGGCACACCCGCCTCGGCGGCGATGTCCAGCACTCGGCCCACGAATTGCTCGGAGCTGTCTGACAACATCACGGTGATCCCGGACAGGAACACCACGCTCGCACGGGCAATCACCTCCGGCCGGACATCGGACGGCCCGAGTGCGGCGCCTGCGCTGTCGCGCCGGTAGTAGCTGACCGATATCGGTCGGCTGGCCGGGGAGTCTCTCAGGATCAGCCCGGTGGACCGGACGGGGTCGCTCAGCAGGCCGCTGGTGTCGACGGATTCGGCCTGCAGGGCGTCGCGTACCCAACCACCCGGCGCGTCCACGCCGACCCGGCCGCAGTAAGCCACGCGATGGCCCAGTCTGGCCAGCCCGATCGCCACATTACTTTCAGAACCGGCGACGCTGCGGAGAAACCGGTCGGCCCGACGCAACGGCTGCCGATCCTCGGCGAGCAGGAGCGCCATCGCCTCGCCTGCCGTGAAGACCTCGACGCTCATCGGTTCACCCTGGTCGGCGTTCACGAACCCGCCTCGGTGGCCCGGGCTGCCGCCCGCCGGACGAAGACTTCGTCCACCTCGACTCCAAGGCCTGGACCGGTCGGCACCGCCACCATGCCATCGGCGTCCAGGCTCATCCGCGAGTTCACCACCCCCCTGCTCAAGGCACTCTGGGCGACGTTGAATTCGACCCAGGGTGCCTTTTCCAAGGTAGCCAGATAGTGCAGGCTGTAGGCATGCAGGAGATCGGATAGCCAGGAATGGGTGACGATCTCCCGGCCGCCGGCGATCGAACTCTCCGCGATATGCCGTGCGACCGTCAGTCCTCCGCAGCGGGACAGATCGGGCTGGATGACATCGATTCGCGCCTCGCCGATCAGCCGCTCGAAGTCCCAGGTCGTGGCCAACTGCTCGCCCGCCGCGAATCGCAACTGGGGGAACTCGTCCTTGAACCGGGCGTATTCGGCTGGGGTTTCGGGATGGATGAAATCCTCGACCCAGTAGGGATCGAAGCCGGCAAGCACCTCGAGCATTCGCCGGGTCTCCTGCCGCGTTCGGGCCCGGGGACGGTCGCCGTCGACGATGTACCACCCGGGGTCGGTCATCATGGCTCGCTGCGGTCCGAGCACGTCTCGGATCGCCGCGAGATTCTCCCGATCCAACGCGGAGTCGATCCCGAAGCCGCCCCAGCCGAACTTGACCCCGCCGAATCCCAGCTCGACATAGCGGCCGGCGGCTGCCGCATTCTCCTCAGGCGTCTGACGGAACAGGGTAGAGGCGTAAGCGGGGATCCGGTCTCGACGACGCCCGCCGAGCGCAGTGGCGAGATCGACTCCGGCCACCTGCGCCCGAATAGACCACAAACAGTTGTCCACCGCCGAAATACAATGCATGGCCACACCCCGCCGGCCGTAGTAGGCGGTTGCCAGGTAGAGCTCGTCCCACAGCCGCTCGACGTCGAGCGGGTCCTTGCCGATCAGTTCGTCGCGCAGGGTGCGAAAGCCCATGGCGCCCATCCCGGCGCCGCTGATCACGCGGGCCGCCACCGGACCGAGCGTCTCGACGTCGGACCAGCCCTCGACGCCCTCGTCCGTCATGACCCGGACGAGGAGCAGCCAATCGCCCTGGTCGGTCGCCTCAGCGGCACCCGTGTGCGAACCGTAGGTCTCGTCTCCCTTGAGCAGGAAGGGAGAAACGTCGACGATCCTCATGCCGGGTTCACCGTCTCGTCCGGAAGTTCCCCCGGAAGGTCCGATGGCCAACCGATCCTGCGCTCGGCCAGGCACGGGCGGAAGGACTCCGCCGCAGCCACCATCAGCCGCGCGCCTTGACGCCGGTCCTCGTCGGCCATTTCGTCGGCGTAGTCATGCCCGCGTAGCTGCCGCATGACATCCATCTGGCTAGCGTGACACCGGATCAGCTCCGCCTTGCGCTGGACGTGCAGATCCGACAACGCGACGAAGTGAGTGGCCTCGAAGCCGTAACCGTCACCGGGGTTGACGTAGAAGATCCGCGGCACCCTCGCCAGCGGCGGCGTCTGCGGGACGAAGGAGGGCAGGTTTGTGAAGAGGGCGGCGTCGGTTACCGCCTTGGCGGTCACCACGTGATCGTCGTTGTACTCCGAGGTCCAGTGCGTGAACACCAATTCCGCGTCGAGCCGGCGGAGCACCGCAATCAGCTCGTTCCTGAGTTCAGGACCGTCGAACAGAACGCCGTCGTCGTAGCCGAGAGATTCGTAGCTGCCGCCGAAATGACCGGCCACGGTCCGCATTTCGGCTTCCCTGACCTGAGCCGCCCGCTCGCTGTTGTCCCGTTGCTCGGAACTGCCGGCTTGTTCGAAGGGGAGGCCCTTGTTGCCGTTGGTGACGCACACGAAGCTGATGCTGTGACCGGCCTCGGCCAATCGCTGCAGCGTTCCCAGGCATCGCATCTCGTCGTCCTGATGGGCGAAGACGCAGACGACGTTCACGTGTCACTCTCCTGGGTGAGGCGGGCCAGTGATACCGACAGTGCACCGTCAACAGTGAGGAAACTGCCGGAGATGTAGCTGGCATGTTCTGAGGACAGGAATTGCACTGACGCCGCGATGTCCTCGGCCGTCCCGAAGCGTCCCAGCGGAAGACCACCCGCGGCTCGGTCGAGGAACTTTTCGCCGTAGAAGGTAACCTCTGCCTCGGTTCGGATCCAGCCCGGCACCACAGCGTTGACCCGGATCCCCCGGGCGGCCCACTCGTGCGCAAGTGTTCGAACCACCTGCGCCAGGGCGCCGTGTGCGGCGTTGTAGGCAAGGCAGTTGGCGAACGGTTGACTCGCGTGCAGGGAGCCGATCGCGGTCAGCGCGGAGCCCCGGACGAGGTGGCCGGAAGTCAACAACTCTCGGAACAGCGCGAAGGCGGCCAGTGGACCAACGGCAAAACTGCGCTGCAGGCTCGACAGGCTCGCCTGCTCCGAAGGCACGTGCTCCTCATAGGCGACCGCGTGGACGACCGCTGTTACCTCACTGTCGGCGGCAACCGCGCCGCTGACCAACGTGGCGAACTCGGCGGACTCGGCGTCAGCCTGCAATGCTGACGCCGAGGTGCCGGTCGAACGGATCGCTGCGGCCGTGCGCTCGGCCCGCTGCAGGTCAAGATCCACGCACAGCACCGCGTCCCGGCCGGCGGCAAGCGCGCGGGCGGACGCGCCACCGATAGTGCCGCCGGCGCCGACCACGATCGCGGTCTGCTCAGGCATGCTCGACCGCCGATCGGAGGAGCTCCATCAGCCGCTCGATCTCCTCCCGGGTCTGCTGGTCCAGTCCGTCGCCGACCGGCCCGCGCATGGCGCTGCTAGGGAACACGCCCTGCTTCACCAGCAGATGCTTCTCGATCGCGACAAAGCTGTCGAGGCTGGTCTGCAGCGAAACCATCAAGGCCAACGGTCCGGCGATCCGGTACGCGCGTGCGTAATCACCGCGGCTCAGCGCCTGCCACAGTGGAGCCAGCGCCCACACGAGGTCTCCCGCGGGCATGGTTCCGACTACTCCGCGGCGGAAGCTGTCGATCAGGTAGAGGCCGCCAGTGCCTTCGAATACCCGAGCCCGGCCGCCAGTGCGTCCGAGCAGCTGGGTGAGGCGTGGACCGATCGGTGGTGCCTCGGGCTTGAACATGACCCGGTCACCCAGCTCGGAATGCAACTGCGCCTGCAGCGCGATGGACAACGGCGTGCCGACATAACCGCTGGCGTCCTGCACGATCAGCGGAACGTCGACGCTGCCGGCGATGTCCATGAAATAGCGGACCAGTTCGTCGTCGTCGACGCGGTGCAGCCCGGGCGGCGTCGCCATCACCGCGCTGGCGCCGCAATCCTGAGCGTGCCTGGCGTACCTGATCGCCACCGCGGTGGACTCCGCCCCGACGCTCACCACGGAGGCGCCCCGGTTGGCGGCCAGCTTGCAGGTCAGTGCGGTCATCTCATCGCGTTCCTCCGAGGACAGCCGCAGCACCTCGGACACCATCGCGAAAACGACACCATCGGCGCCGTTGGCGAACAGCCAGTCGAACTGGGTCTCCATCACCGCCCGATCGATCCTGCCCTGCTCGTCGAACGGGGTTTGGAACACCGCGAGCACGCCGGCTACCGGCTGATCGCTCACTCCCCCGCCTCCGGTCGTCGAGCGGGCAAACCTTGCGCGGCAGCTGATGCAACGCCGCTGCTGAGGTGGGACAGCACTGATCCTCCTGAAATTGCGAACTGAACCGAGAAACGGTCCGTTGTTGAGTGATACCGGTCTGGCTACAGGCCAAGCAGACTCAGCGAGTCGCGTTGGCAAATCTGGTCGACGTCGGCTTCGGTGATGTCGGCGATACCGAGCTTGCGGCACATCGCGGCGGCCTCGTGCAGCCCTGCGGCGGTGCGTTCGACCGTCGAGAAAGGGTAGTCGCTACCGAACAGAACTCGATCAAGTACGCGGTACTCCTTCGCTGCCGCCAGGGCCTGGGCAAGCTGCCACGGCCGGGTATCCAGCGCAGACGCGTCGATGAAGAAATGTTCGTGCCTGCGAATCACGCTCAGCGCCTCGCTGGCCCAAGGGTGGCCGAAGTGAGCGATCCACATCCGCAGCTGCGGAAAGGTCCGCGCAACGAGGTCGAGCTGCAGCGGGCGCGCGTACTCGGCGATGGCCGACGGGGTGAACGTGGTGCCTTGGTGCCAGATGACCGGGATGCGGTGCTGATCGGCCACCGCGAGCAGGTCCAGACACTTCTTGTCGTGCGGGTGGAAGTGCTGGTACGTCGGGCCGAGTTTGAGTCCCCGCAGGCCGAGTTGCTCAATGGCCTCCTCCAGCAGCTGGACGGCATTCGGGCGCATCGGGTTGACGCTGGCGAAGCCGATCAGTTCCGGTCGGCCGGCCACCTGCTCGGCGACGTAGGAATTCGGTACCACTACGCCCACCGGCTCGGCGTCGAACGCAAGCACAATAGACGTGTCCGCCGACCGCGCCGCTTCAGCGTGCTGGTCAGGCGTGACGTCCCAGCTGACCTTTCCCCAAGCCCTGATCTCGTCCTCGGCCAGGGGCGCGCATACGTGCGTTCCGTGCTGACCGAGATGAGTGTGCACGTCCACCCTGGCCAGAGTCACGAGACACCCTCATCATGGCCACGCCCAGCCGCGTCAGCCACCGACGTCAGTGCGGCTGTGATCTCGTCCAGCCGCTCGTTCATCCGACCCGTCGGGCCGCTGATGCTCAGCGCGTGGCTGAACTTGCCGTGGTGGTCGCGCAACGGAACCCCTACGCACTTCAGGCCGATCTCGGATTCCTCGTCGTCGAGTGCGTAGCCGCGAACCCGCACCGAGTCCAAGTCGGCAAGGACCGCCCTCTCGTCGGTCAGGGTGTTCGGGGTTCGCCTCGCCGGCGGATGGTTACTGAACAATTCCAGCACCCGCGACTGCGGCAGGTGCGCCAGAATAGATTTGCCGAGGCTGGAGACGAACCAGTCATCACGATCACCGACGGTGGCACCCCGCCGGATCGAGCGGCCGCTCTCCAGCGCCTCGATGATGACCACCGCGCCGGACTGGTGGACAGCCAGATTGATGGTCTCGTCGAACCTCGCGACGAGGTCCTGCATGTAAGGAAGGATGGTCCGTCGCAGCGGTCGCGCGGTGCGGGCCGCCTGGCCGATCTCCACCATGCGCACGCCGAGGCTGTAGGTGCGCAACTGGGGGTCCCGCTCCAGCCAGCCGTGTTCGACCAGCTGGCGCAAGTAGCGCGTCGCCGTGGACGGCTCCATGCCGCAAGCGGCCGAGACCTGCGACAGCGTCTGCCGCGGGCTGGTCAGAAACGATTCGATCACGGCGATCAGCCGGTCACTCAGTCGTATCGGCGCAGGACTGCTCATGAGATCTCCCCGGCGTAGTGGCACGCGGCAAGTGTGCCGCCTGCGGCGTGCGGCTCCAATCGCGGGTCCTCGGTAGCGCACCGCTCCCGATCGGCCCCGACCGGGCATCTGCTGCGGAACCGGCAGCCGGCATCGTCGGGGAGATCAGGCCTGTCGCTGGCGCCGGTCTGCTCCCCCAGCAATCGCATCCGGGCCCGTTGACGGCTCGGGTCGGCGATCGGCACGGCATCGAGCAGCAACCGGGTGTACGGGTGCTGCGGCGCGGCGAACAACTGCTCCCGCGGACCGACCTCGATGATCCGACCGCGATACATCACCGCGATGTCCTGGGAAATGTAACGGACGACCCCGAGATCGTGGGAAATGAACAGGTAGGTCAGGCCGAGTTCACCCTGCAACTCGCGGAGCAGGTTGAGGATCTGAGCACGCACCGATACATCCAGCGCCGAGACGGCCTCGTCGAGGACCACGAAGTCCGGGTTCAATGCCAGGGCCCTGGCAATCGCCACCCGCTGGGCCTGTCCGCCGGACAGTTCACGCGGCTTGCGGGCCGCCATGGCCGCCGGCAGCTGAACGAGATCCAGCAGTTCGGCAACCCGAGCCGAACGCGCCGCCCGGTTTCCGGACCGGTGAGCAGCCAGTGGTGCGCCGACGATGTCGGAGACGGCCTTGCTGCGGTTGAGCGAGCCGTGCGGGTCCTGGAACACCACCTGGATTCTGGAGCGGAGCCGTCGCACCCGAGCGGCCGACATCGATGCCATGTCCTGGCCGTCGAACGACACGGTGCCCGCGTCCGGGCGAAGCAGCCGCAGGATGCACCGGCTCAACGTGGACTTCCCGGACCCGGACTCGCCGACCAACCCGAAGGTGCTTCCGCGTCGCACGTCGATGGAAACACCGTCCACGGCGCGAAGTTCCTTGCCCTCGCGGCTCGGGAAGACCTTGACCAGATCCTTGACCGATAGCAATGCTGCCTCAGGCATTGGGCATCCTCTCCTGCGCGGCCGGCGTGTCGACAGCAGCGTCACGCGCTGTGCCGGGATGCGTGCCGGAGCCTGGGTCGCTGGATATCGGCCGGATACAGCGCACGAGGGACCCGTCGAGTGATAGCAGGTCGATCGGCTCGTCGGCACAGGCCTCGACCGCTCGGGGGCAGCGCGGCCGGAAGCTACAACCGCGCGGGATTGTTCCCGGCAACGGCGGCTGGCCGGCGATCGCGGGCAACGCCGTGGTCACGTCGACACCGAGGTCCACCGTCGCCGACATCAGTGCGTGACTGTACGGATGTCGCGCATTGGCGAACAACGTGCCGGTAGAGCTTTGCTCGACGAGCTGGCCGGCATACATCACCGCGATGTTGTCGCAGAATCCGGCGGCCACGCCCAGATCATGGGTGATCAGCACGGTGGCGACACCGCGCTCGCTGCACAGCCGGTCGATCAGGTTGATCACCAACGATTGGGTCGTCACGTCGAGGGCGGTGGTCGGCTCGTCGCACAGCAGCACCTCGGGCTGACAGGCCAGTGCGATCGCGATCATCACCCGCTGGCGCATGCCGCCGGAGAACTCGTGCGGGTAGGCGTCCAACCGCTGCCGCGGATTCGGGACACCGACGTCGCCCAGCAGGTCGGCGGCCCGGGCGCGTGCCTGTCCGCGCTCAACCTTGTCGTGCAGGTTGATGGCCTCGACGATCTGGGCCCCCACTGTCATCAGTGGGTTCAGTGATGAGGCTGGATCCTGATAGATCATCGAGATACGCGCGCCACGAACCCGGTCGAGCTCGGCGCGGCTGAGGCCGAGCAGGTCCGTGCCGCCGAGCATCACCTGACCGCCGGATACCCGGATCGGATCACGGTTCAGACCCATGATCGACAGGGCAGTCAGCGATTTTCCCGAACCTGACTCGCCGACGAGCCCGAGCCGCTCACCCGGCGCGAGCTGGAAACTGATCCCCCGAACAACCGGCGTCGTACCGATGGCCACCTGAAGGTCACGGACGTCGAGGACTGGGGCGGTCACGGGCGCACGACCTTCCGGTGTCGAGTGCTGCCTAGCCGGTTCGCTGCGAGATTCAGACAGAAGACCGTGACGAGTATCAGCACGGCCGGAGCGACAGCATAGGTCGGATCGTTGTAGAGGAAGCCGTAACCCTGTTGCAGCAGTACGCCCCAGGACATCTGCGGAGGCTGCACGCCGAGGCCGACAAAACTCAGGCTGGCCTCTAGGATCATCGCGCTGGCGGCATTGATCACCGCCTGGCTGGCCAATGCCGGCAGGATATTGGGGAAGACCTCACGGGTCAGCAGCCGGATCTTGCCTGCACCGTAGGCGATACCTGCGGAGTAGTAGTCCAACGACGTCTCCTGGATCGTGACACTTCGAGCCATCCGTGCCGAGGTGGGGGCAAGCAGCAGCCCGGTGATGACCGTCAGAGAGAGCAGCGAGGCGCCAAAGGCTGCCACGCACACCAGGGCGAACAGGATCTGTGGGATAGCCATCGTCACATCGGCAGTACGCATCAGGATTTCCTCGACGAACCCGCGCCGCTCCGCCGCGGATACTCCCCAGATCGTCCCGATGAGGAACGCGATCACGACGCTGCCAGCGCAGACCGTGAGCGAGAGCCGCCCTCCGTATAGGAGCCGGGTCAGCAGGTCGCGTCCCAGTTCATCGGTACCCAGCCAGTGCTGCCCGCTCGCTGCCGCGAACGGATGCGCCGGGTCGACATCGTTCGGCCCGAAGGGCGTGACCAGTGGCGCGAAGACACACATCAACACGATGATCAGCAGCAACAGCACGCTGATCGGCGGTATCCGCAAGGTCACCCGGCGCCGCCGAGCCGCGGTCGGCACGGAGATCGTTCCTGACTCAGCCACGATGCCCCCTTGTTCGCGGGTCCAGCCACCAGCCGAGCAGATCGACGGTGAGCGAAACCAGGATGAACAGTGCGCTTATCAGCAGCACCACCGACTGCAGTACCGCATAGTCTCGGCGGAAGGCGGCCTGCACCGACAACGCGCCCAGTCCGGAGAACCCGAAGACATATTCGACGACCACGCTGCCGCCGAGGGTGTATCCGGTGATCAGCCCGATCATGGTGAGGCTGGGCAGCGCGGCGTTGGGCAGTGCGTGCCGAAGCATCACGCGCCGCTCCGGCGCGCCCTTGCCCGCCGCGGTGCGGACGTAGTCGGAGTTGAGGGCGGTGACGAGCTCGCTCCTCAGGTATCGCAGGATGAGCGGCGCTGCTCCCGCGGCCAGGGATATTGACGGCAGGATCATCGAGCGGAGGTTCTGCACAGGATCCTGCGTGAGCGGGATGAAGCCGCGGGCCGGGAACCAGTGCACCGTGATACTGAAGACGATGATGAGCAGGATCCCTGCCACGAACGGCGGAAACGCCATGCCCGCCGAGGCGATCGCGGTGATGGAGCGGTCCAGCCAGCCGCGAGGCCGGCGGGCGGCGGCCATGGCCGCGGGCACCGCGACCAGGACCGACAGCGCCACGCCCAGGACGGTCAACTCCAAGGTGGGGCCCAGGGCCGACAGGATCATGGAGCTGACCTGCCGGTCGGTGAAGTAGGACCGTCCCAGGTTGCCGTGTGTCATGCCGGCGACCCAGGAGAAATACTGGCTCACCAAGGGACGATCGAGCCCGGCGCTGCTGCGCAAACGATCGATCATCGCCTGATTCACCCCCTGGGCGGTGCCCAGCCGGGCGGCCACAGGGTCGCCCGGCAGAGCACGCAGGATGGCGAAGATCAGCACCGAGGTGGCGACGAGCAGAATCGCGCTGATCACGACTCGCTTGATTACGAACTGCATTTCCCACCTCGCTTGACTCGAAACCTCATCATGGCTGGTCTTACCCGGTGAAGCCGGCATCCTCCAGATGCGGGTTGCCAGCGCTGTCCACCCACAGGCCCACCACCGAACTCTTGGTCGCTGTAACCGTGGCGAACTGGACGGGCACGAAGATCGGTGCCTGCTGGTTGATCAGCTCCTGAGCCTTCTGCCACAAGGCCTTCTGCCCGGCGGGATCCGCTGTGGCCAGGGCGCTCTTGTACAGCGCGTCGAACTGGTCGTTGTTCCAGTTGCACTCGCAGCGCCCGTGCAGCATGAATTGGAATTCATCGGAGGCATCGGAGGTATAGGACTGGAAGTTCGGGATGATCAGCCCTGGAAAGGACTTTCCAGCGGGGTAGAACCTGGACGGCCACGATGAGATGTCGGTGTTCTGGATCTTGAGGTTGATGCCGATCTTCTTCAGGCTGGCCTGAAGGATCTGGGCGCTGATGTTCCACTCCGGGTACTGGTTGGCGACTCCCCACCAGGTAAGCGTGCTACCGGCGTTGACACCGGCCTGCGCGAAGAGCGCCTTGGCCTTGTCCAGGTTGTACGTGTAGTCAGTGAGGTTGCCGCCGTAGTTCGGATTGTTGTTGGCCAACGGATCGTTGGTTGTCGAGACGCTTCCCTGCCCGGAGTAAGCCGCAGACAGGATCGACTTCTGATCGATCGCGTAGGCCAGCGCCTGGCGTGCCTTGACGTTGTTGAACGGCGCCTGGGTGGTGTCAACCTCCCAGCTCACGTACTGCCCGATGACCGACGGCTTCACCGCAGCGAGCTTGGGGTTGGCCTGGATGGCCGCGACCTGGGACAGCGGAACCGACCACAGGGCGTCAAGGTCACCGGACTGCAGGGCGGTCAAGGCAGCGGACGAGTCAGGTGACTTCACGATCTTGATGCTGTCCAGCTTCGCCGGCGAACCGAAGTAGCTCGGGTTGCGCACCAGCGTCAGGTGATCGTCGGCGACGAACTCCTTGACTTTGAACGGCCCGGTAACAGCGGGATTCTTCTCCATGCCCGAGAGCGCCGCCATGTCGACGATCTTCAGCCGGCTGATCGAACTCGGGAACACCGCGTTGGGAGCCTTGAGCGTGAAGACCACCGCGTTGCTGCCGCTGGGCTTGACGGCGGCGATCTGGGCCACGTTGTTCTTCTGCTCGGTGGCGGTGTTCGGGTTCTGGTAGTAGGCCAGGGTCGAGACCACGTCGGCCGGGGTGAGCGCCTTGCCGTTCGAGAACTTCACGCCTGGCCGAAGCTGAAATGTCCAGCTCTTCTGATCGGCGGATGCCGACCACGACGATGCGAGGTCCGGCTGCAGTTTGCCGTCCTTGCCGGTCGTCACCAAACCGTTCCACAGGAGGCTGAACAGCACCTGGTCCCACGCGGTGGTCTGCAGCACCGGGTTCAGCAGGTCGATGCCGGTCGCGCTGCCGATGGTCATTACGCCACCGACCTTGGCTGTGCCCGTCCCCGTCGCCTTGGCCGTCGGCTGCGGCGTCGAGCCACCGCACGCGGCTAAACCACACACCGTTGCTGCCGCTGCGATCGCGGCAGTTACCTTCGTCCTGATCAAAGCAACTCCCATCTCCTCGAGGCACCCAAGTTGCTCGGCGACCTTCACCCAATTTTCATTCAGCGAAAATGATTACCTCTCAATGAAAACAGCATCCGGAGGTGGTCGTCAAGAGTTCCCGATTTCCGCGACGTTAAATCCTTCGGCGGTCGAACCCGGCGCTGGGCCGGACGGGCCGCACCGACGGCGGCGCGAGGTGCGGAGCGGAAGCCACCTCCGCAGCACTCGCGGCCGTCCTGCGATGGTTTCGTAGCCGTTAACCGCGGTGGGCGTTTCCCTCGCCGAAACTGCCCATGCCGCACGGCGCCTAAGCTGGAACCCCTTTGACTACAGGCCTTTCTTCGAGGACTGAACCGTCAAAGGCCGCAATTGACCCGTGCGTACCACGAGCCACCAGAAACGCCGGCTTGTTCCGGTCGTAACCGCGACGACACTTGCGCCCGGCTTACTCGATGCCATGACAACCGTTGGCTGCGAGCGGAGGACCCGGTGAAGGGCGCGACCTGTGATGCGCACCGGCACCTCGGTGTGCTGCCGTCGTACCCGTTCTACGGCGGCCCACCCGTGCACCCCGACATCAGCGCCCGGGAGAGCGTCGCCGAGCTGATCGCTGATCTCGATCGGGAGGGCACCGAGCGCGCGCTGGTAATCCCCAACTACGGCGTCCCTCAGGTCTCGGCCAGCTTTGCGCTCAACGAACTGGTACTCGAAGCGGCGACCAAGGACGAGCGAATCCGGGCCGGCATCTTCGTTTCACCCCGGGCTCAGGACGCCGCGCTCACCGCCGCCGCGCTGACGCTGGCCGGCGAACCGGGCGTCCGGGCGCTCAAAACCACCTTCCTGCTCGGCGGCGCCGTCGGCGACGAGACCTGCGCCCCGCAACTGGATGCCATTTTTGCCACGGCCAGGAAGCACGACCTGATCGTGCACGTGCACACCTCACCCGGCGGCGCGAGCGACATCGACCAAATCGGCCAGCTCGTCGAGCGTTACGGGGACGACACCAAGATCCACCTCGTCCACCTCGGCGGTGGCATGAGCGGCCACATCAAACTCATCGGCGGCCGTTTCTTCGACTGGATCGCGGCGGGTAAGCGCGTTTACACCGACACCAGCTGGGCAATCGGCTTCGCTCCACGCTGGCTTGCGGCCGAGATCGAGCGGCGCGGCATCGGCCACGACCGGGTGCTGTTCGCCAGCGACGAGCCCTGGGGTGACCGGGCAGGTGAGTTCGCCCGCCTGCAGGACGCTGCCGGTGACGGCGAACTCGCCCGCCACGTGTTCGAGGAAAACTTCACGCTTCTCTACAACTGACCGTTCGTCCACCAACCGCACTAAGGAGAATCCACAATGACCGCAGTCGAAGCTGTACCCGAGGACCTGCTCGCGGCCAATATCGCCAAGAGCCTGTCCGAGATCCCGCACCCCTCGCTGCCGAAGGGGAGCAACATCTACGGAAGCACCAAGATCTTCCCGGACTACCAGGCGGAGAACGGCGAGTCCTATTTCACCCTCGTGCACGGCATCGCTCACGAATCATCTGTGTCCTTCGTGGCGGTGTTGCAGGCGACCAGAGCGTTGCGCAAGGGCTTCGAGTCGGCCATCTACTTCTACGGACCCGGCTCGATCAACTGCATCGCCAACCGGGGTTTCCCCACCACCGGTGACGCCGCGTTCCCCGGAGAGACGAACATCAACGCCGCTCTCGAGGCGTTCATCGGCGAGGGCGGGACGGTCTACTGCTGCCGGTTCGGCCTGGCGCTACATGGCGCACGGGAAGAAGACCTCATTGCCGGCGTCATCCCCGCGCACCCGCTCGACGTGCAGGATGCGGTGATCCACTACGCCCGCAAGGGCGCAATCATCAACTCCACCTACATGGTCTGAGCGAGGAAACCTCATGTCGGTCACGAATCGTCGCGTACCGCTGGGTGACGCCATCGGACTGCGGAGCAAGTTGGCCGTCACGGGCGTCCGGGTCGCCGCCCCGGTGTACCGGCGCGGCGGCGCCGGGCCGAGCGACGACGGGCATCTGGTGATCGCCGGCGGCAATGCGACCCTGCCGATCAACCCGGCGAGCCCGTACAGCCTGCGGGACGGGCAGCTGTGGCTCGGTGACGAACCGGTCGGGCTGCCCGTGCGTACGGTGGCGCGGCCCCGTTTCTACGACCTCAGCACCGCCGACGGGGTGCCCTACGAGCACATCGCTCGCTTGCACGGCGCGGACGTGCTCGCCACCACCGTGGTACAAACCTGTATCCGCTACGACGAGGCCGACCGGTGCCGTTTCTGCACCATCGAGGAGTCGTTACACGCGGGCTCGACGGTCGCAGCCAAGACGCCGGCCCAACTTGCCGAGGTCGCTGAAGCCGCGGTCCGCCTCGACGGAATCCGGCAGATGGTGATGACCACGGGCACCACCGCCGGGCCCGACCGCGGAGCACGAGTGCTCGCCCGCAGTGCGCGTGCCGTGTTGCAAGCGGTCCCAGGCCTGCCGATTCAAGTGCAGTGCGAGCCACCGGCGCCCGCCGACCTCGCCGCGATAAGCCTGTTGCGCGAAGCGGGAGCGGTGGCGATCGGCATCCACGTCGAGTCCCTGGACGATGAGGTCCGACGACGCTGGATGCCCGGCAAGGCCAGTGTGCCACTGAGCCAGTACGAGGCGGCCTGGGACGAGGCGGTGCGAGTCTTCGGCCGCAATCGGGTCTCCACCTACCTGCTGGTCGGTCTCGGCGAGGACCCCGACGAGCTCGTGGCGGGAGCGGCCGGGTTGATCGCCCGCGGAATCTATCCCTTCGTGGTGCCCTTCCGTCCGATGGCCGCCACCCTCGCTGCCCAGGACGGCGCCATCGGCCCGGACGCGGAGCTGCTCGCCGATATCACTGGCCGGGTCGCGGAATTGCTGCACGCGGCTGACATGGTCGGTGCCGACCAGCAGGCCGGGTGCGCCGCCTGCGGCGCGTGCGGGGTGCTCAGCGCGGTGGGCGCCTGATGCACGCACTCGGAGCATGTCTGCTGGGCGCCGCGACACTCGCCGCGCCGGCCTGGACGATCGAGGTTGCCGACGACTCAGCCACGGTCGAGGCGTACCGACGGCTGCGGCGCGACGTCTTCGTCGATGAGCAGGCACTGTTTGCCCGCAGCGACATCGATGACACCGACGGCGATCCACGCACCGCGGTGCTGGTCGCCCGGGCGGTCGACGGCACGATCCTCGGCGGAGTCCGGCTGGCGCCGGTCGTAACGCCGGGCCGGGATATCGGCTGGTGGACCGGCAGCCGCCTCGCTGTCTCGCGGGCTGCCCGCCGCCACGGGGGGATCGGGCCGGCGTTGGTGCGCGCTGCCTGTGCCCACGCCGAGCAGCGCGGTGTGCTCAGATTCGAAGCCACCGTCCAGGCCGCCAACGAACCGCTGTTTCGGCGGCTCGGTTGGCAGCGGCTGGGCCCGGTCGCGGTTGCCGGGACCGCGCACCTTCAGATGCGGTGGCCGATTGAGCGCTTTGCCGGCCAGGCCCGGGCGACGAAGGCGCCACTCGGCGCGCTGCTGGCCGGCCTGCACCTCGGTGGCCCGGGCTTCGTCGGTGACGACGGCGTCCCGGTGCCGGGAAGCGATCTGGTCGCTGCCTGTGACGCGATCGTGCCGTCACTGGTGGAACGCGACCCGGAATGGGCAGGTTGGTGCGGGGTATTGGTGAACCTCAATGATCTCTGCGCTATGGGCGCCCAGCCGGTCGCGCTCCTGGACGCGGTGGCGGCGCGTGACGCATCCTTCGCCGCCCGCATCATCGCTGGGCTACGCGCGGCAAGCGAGGCGTACCAGGTGCCGGTAGTAGGTGGACATACCCAGTTCGGGGTCCCCGCCGCGCTGAGCGTGACGGCCTTGGGACGAGCCGAGCGTCCGATACCGGCCGGCGGCGGCCACCCCGGGCACGCAGTCACGCTCACGGCCGATCTCGGCGGCGAGTGGCGGCATGGACACACCGGACGCCAGTGGGACTCCACCACGACCCGGACCGGTGAGCAGCTGCGATCCATGCTCGGCCTCGTCGCCGCGACTGCTCCCGCCGCCGCGAAGGACGTCAGCATGGCCGGCACCGTCGGAACGCTCGGCATGCTCGCTGAAGCCAGTGGGTGCGGTGCGGTGCTCGACATCGCCGCGGTGCCGACACCCGCTGCAGCCAGCACAGCTGACTGGCTTGCCTGTTTCCCGGGCTTTGCCATGCTCACCACGGACCACCCCGGCGCACCCCTGCCACCTCCGGGTCCGGCAACCAGCGCGGTGTGCGGCGAACTCGTCGCCGGCGCTGGTGTCGCGTTGCGCTGGCCCGACGGCGAACTCACGCCTGCGATCAGTGGTGCCGTCACCGGCCTCGGCACCGCATGAATTCCATCGATGTTCGAAGGAGAACTGGCATGCCCATCACCGTGGCGGCGGTCGCGGCCAACTTCGGCCGCGACCTGGACGCGGCCTTCGCCCGAATCGAGGACCTGCTCGACCAGGCCCGCAGCCGGGGCGCCGAGCTGGTTGTCCTCCCCGAGGCGACGCTCGGCGGATACCTGTCAACCCTGAATGGCGACCCGACCTCATTGCCACCGGCACTCGACGTCGACGGCCCCGAGGTCAAGCGGCTGACCGCACTGGCCGGAGACCTCGTCGTCACCGCTGGGATCTGCGAAGCCGACAACGATATCCGCTACAACACCGCGATCGCGCTGACCGGCGACGGACTGCTCGGCGTGCACCGCAAGGTGCATCAACCACTCGGCGAGGGTGGCTCCTACGCGGCCGGCGACAGCTTCGAGGCATTCGACTCGCCGGTCGGGCGGCTGGGGATGATGATCTGTTACGACAAGGCGTTTCCCGAATCCGCCCGGGCTCTGGCGCTGGACGGCGCCGACATCATCTGCTGCATGTCGGCCTGGCCAGCCGCGCGAACCGACCCGAGCCCAGACCTGGCCGACGATCGGTGGACCCGTCGGTTCGATCTCTACGACCGGGCACGCGCGCTGGAGAATCAGGTGCTCTGGGTATCGGCCAACCAGTCCGGCAGCTTCGCAACGATGCGGTTCGTGGCCAGTGCGAAGATCGTCGATTGCGGTGGGGACGTGCTGGCCACTACTGGTACTTCGCCGGGTATGGCGGTCGCCAGCGTCGACCTCGATCGGATGCTGCACGCGGCGCGTGGCGGAATGTTCCACCTTCGCGACCGACGCCCAGCCGCTTATCTGAGCCAGGCGCAGCGCTGATGGAACGGATCCCGGTCGTCATCGTCGGCGGTGGACAGGCCGGCCTCGCGGTGAGCTGGCACCTCAAGCGCGATGGCATCGAGCACGTCGTGCTCGAACGCGACACCCTCCTGCATTCCTGGCGTGATGCCCGCTGGGACAGCTTCTGCCTGGTGACGCCGAACTGGCAGTGCCGATTGCCCGGCTACCGCTACGACGGGCCGGACCCGGACGGGTTCATGGTCGCTGCGGAGCTCACCGACTGGCTCGCCGGCTACGTCGCCAGCTTCGACCCGCCGGTCCGCGAACACACCACAGTCACGTCGCTGAGGCCCGTGGCGGACGGCGACGGTTTCGACCTGACCACCGGGGCAGGTTCCATCCGCGCCGAGCAGGTCGTCGTCGCCACCGGCGGCTACCACGATCCCGCCATCCCGCGGATGGCCGAACGGCTTCCCAAGCAGATAGCACAGTTGCACTCCTCTCAGTACAAGAACCCGCAGCAGCTACCTGACGGTCCGGTGCTCGTGGTCGGTACCGGGCAGTCCGGTGCGCAGATCGCCGAGGACCTGCTGCTCGCCGGTCGCGACGTGCACCTGGCCGTCGGCAACGCCCCACGCTTTGCCCGCCGGTATCGCGGCCGAGACGTCATCGCCTGGCTGCACGACACCGGCCACTACGCCAAGCCGGTCACCGACAAGCCTGTCGAGGAACGCAGCCAGGACAAGACGAACCACTACGTCACCGGACGCGACGGCGGTCGCGACATCGACCTGCGCGCATTCGCGATCGCCGGCATGACATTGCACGGCCACCTACGAGACATCGCCGGCAGCGAACTGGTCTTCGCCGACGATCTCGAACACAGCCTCGACGCGGCCGACGCCGTGTACAACGGAATCAATCAGTTGATCGATGATCACATCGCCAGCAACGCCATCCTGTCGGCCATTGAGCCGTCCCGATACGGGCCGGTGTGGCGCCCGGCGGGCTACCGTGGCTCGCGCCTACCGGTCGGCGAGTTGGCGACCGTGGTGTGGGCGACCGGCTTCAGCCGCGACTACCGCTGGCTGCACGCCGGAGTATTCGACGGTGCCGGGCATCCGCAGCAACTGCGCGGCGTCACCGCCGTCCCGGGTCTCTATTTCATCGGGTTGCCGTGGCTGCACACTTGGGGCTCCGGCAGGTTCGCCGGCATTGAAGTCGATGCCAGCTACCTCGCTGCCCAGCTTCGGGCCCGTGAGCGCCGTGGCGAGCTTGCCGCGAGTGCTGCCCGGTGATCAGCGGGCCACTGCGTATCGCGGCCGCATCGGCACACTTCGGGCGCGACCTCCCCCGCTCGGTAGACCGCATCGGCATGATCATCGAGGCTGCGCGGAAGGTGAACGCCCGGCTGCTGGTGTTGCCTGACGCCGCGTTGGGCGGATATCTCGCGGATCTGCGCTCGCCTGATCCCGGCGCGCTACCGCCAGCAATTGCGCCCGACTCGCTGGAGATCCGGCGCATAATCGGGTTGGCCGGTGACATGATCGTCTGCTTCGGGTACAGCGAACGCCAGGGCGGTCAGCGCTGGAACTCGGCGGTATGCGTTCATGGAGACGGCGTGCTGGGCCGGTACCGAAAGGTGCACCAGCCGCCGGGTGAGGCGCTGGTGTACTCCGCAGGCAACCGGCTCGACGCCTTCGACACACCGATCGGTCGGATGGGCATGCTGATCGACTACGACAAGACCTTTCCCGAAGCTGCACGCACCCTGGCGCTCGGCGGCGCCAGGATCATTGCCTGCCTGTCCGCCTGGCCGGCGAGCATCACGGGCCGGGCCGATCGGCTGCCCCAGGACCGTCAATCGCGACTGTTCGACCTCTATGACTGCGCCCGCGCCGCGGAGAACCAGGTGGTGTGGGTCTCGGCCAACCAGACCGGCACGACCGGCGGCCTCCGCTTCCTCGGCCAATCCAAGGTCGTCGGTCCCGGCGGCGAGGTGCTTGCCCGCACCTGGGCCAAAGCAGGGCTGGCCGTCGCCGAGGTCGACGTCGAGGCCGAGGTAGACCGCGCCCGGTTGGTGCTGCACCATCTGACCGAACGGCGACCCGAGCTCTACCTCGACAAAGCCCAAGCCTGATATGCGTATCGCGCAGCTGACCTACTCGACGCGGCCACGCGGCGGGGTCGTGCACACCCTCGCCATCGCCGAAGCGCTGGCTGCCGCCGGCCACCAAGTCGATGTGTGGAGCCTGGCCCGAGGCGGGGACAGCACCTTCTTCCGGCCAGTGGATCCGCGCGTCGGACTGCGGCTGGTGCCGCTGCCGGAGATCGATGGTGAAGACGTCGGAACCCGCATCGTGCGATCCATCAAGCAGCTCGCGGAGGCCTTTGACCCATCCGGATACGACATCGTGCACGCGCAGGACTGCATCAGCGCCAACGCCGTCCCGCGGTGCATCCGCACCATCCACCACCTCGACAACTTCACCACGCCCGAACTGGCTGCCTGCCACGAGCGCGCCATCGTGCGCCCCTACGCGCACATCTGCGTCTCTGCCGCCGTTGCCGCCGAGGTCGAGGACGGTTGGGGCATCCGGCCACAGGTGATACCCAACGGCGTCGACTTCGACCGCTTCGCTCAAGCAGCGACCGACCGTCAGGGGCGCGGTGAATGGGCCGATCAGCTCGGTACGTACGTCCTGGCCGTCGGTGGCATAGAACCCCGCAAAGGCACCACCGACCTGATCGAGGCGATGGCCGGCCTGCAGCGCGATCGACCGGACGTCGACCTGGTCATCGCCGGCGGCGAGACCCTCTTCGACTATCGCGACTACCGGCAGAAGGTGTTTCACCGAGCCGACGAACTGGGTGTGCGCATGACCGGCCTGGGCACCGTCGCCAACGACAGGCTGCCGGCGCTGGTGGCACAGGCCGCCGCCTTCGCATTCCCCTCCGTCAAGGAAGGATTCGGCTTAGCGGCTATGGAGGCCATGGCCGCCGGCACCCCGGTGGTGATGCGAGGCCTGCCCGTGCTCAGAGAGATCTATACCGGCGCCGCGGCCTTCGCCAACAGCCCGTCCGGCATCGCGGACGCCCTGCTCGCAGCCATCAACGCACCGCCTGCCGGGCAGCTGGCGGACGCCCGGACGCTGGCCGCCCGCTACAGCTGGCCAGACGCGGCCGAGGCGCACACCAGGTTCTACAACCGCATCACTGATCTGGCGCGTAGCTGAGGGCGATGTCGATCTCGGCAGCTGTCGGCATGGAGGTCTGGGCGCCTCGGCGCTGAACGGACAGCGACGCCGCCGCGTTGGCTCGGTGCAGCGCGGTGGGCCATGGCCAGCCTGACGCGAGTGCGGCCGCGAGCACGCCGCAGAAGGTGTCGCCGGCTCCGGTGGTGTCCACAGCTGCCACGGCGCGGCCCGGCACGTGCAGGTCTGGCAATCCGTCCCGGCCGAGCAGGACGCCACCGGCGCCGAGGGTAGTCACGACTACCGGGACCTGAGCCACCGCAGCCGGCTGCCTCGCAGCCTCGGATTCATTGACGATCAGCACGTCGACCTCTGACAGCAGCTCGTCGGCCAGTTGCATGGCCGGTGCGGCGTTGAGGATGACCAATCCATGAGCCGCGTGGGCCGCTCGGCTCGCCGCGGCCAGCGGCGTTTCCAACTGCAACAGGAGGACTGCCGCTCCCGCCACGCAGTCCAGGTCGTCTTCGGAGAGCACGGTCAGCTCGGCATTGGCCCCAGGCACGACGACGATCGAGTTCTCGCCATCGCTGGCCACAATGACGACGGCCAACCCGGTGGTGGCATGGCCGAGACGACGAAGTCGCGACACGTCGATGCCCTCGCGTGTCAGCTGGCCGGCGATTGCGTGACCGTCGGCGTCACCACCGACCGCCCCGATGAAGGATACGAGACCGCCATCACGGGCAGCGGCGACGGCCTGATTCGCACCCTTCCCGCCGAAGCCTCGACTCGGCACACCACCGATCACCGTCTCTCCCGGCAACGGCAGCGCGCGGACGCCGAGCACCAGGTCGACATTCGCTGAGCCGAGGACGACAAGCCGGCCGCGCTGCCGACTTGCGGCGCCCGGGTCCCCGCCAGGTTCGGTGCCAACGATCACCGTTCAGTGTCTACCCTGCTTGAATACTGCGCGGAATACCGGATCCGGTCATCGACCCGAGTCATACATTCGGTTTGCCATGGAAGCTGTCCACGATCGCGGCAGGTAGCCGCGCACCCACCCCAGCAAGTCGTCCTCGATGGTGTCACCGCGTCCGTTTGCCCTACCGCCACTGGCGAGAACAGTAAGCTCGCCGAGAAGGAAGTCGCGCAGGCTCGAAGAGGAGATATCACATGTGGATGCTGCTATCGACCCGCCTTCGGACATGGCTGGCACTCGCCGTCGCGTTGCCGGTGGCTCGAATGGTCCTGCGCCGGCTGGCCGCCCGCGCTACCAGGCAGAACCCGAACTCGCGCCTCACAGGCCTGCTGAATCGCGGCGACGCAACCGTCACGACGATGGCCCAACGCCGCCGTGGACGCCGAGGTCGTTAGAGCCACCCCCTCTCGAGCCCGACGTACTCGGCTGCGCGGGATGTGCTTGCGCTCAGGCGGGTGGAGCGAAGAATTCGGGCGGCCCCGTTCCACAACGTCCGGCGGCGGACTTGCGCTGGTGATGTGTCTCGTGTGACGGTAGTTGCCAATGGGACGGCAGTGAGGCCGTCGGTTAAGTGACTCTGTCCCCGGCAACGGCAATCAGAGTGACGCAGGCGCGAACTGCTGTGAAGGGACATGGCTGATGACTATTGGACCGGATACGGGTCTCGGATTGTCGTTTTTCGGAAACTGGGCAGAACCGGCGGAGATCGAACCGGAGCACCTTCGGCCAGCGGAGGTCCACCCACGAAGCCGGCGGGCGAAGCGCTGGGGCGCCGCGGCGATCGCGCTTGCGACGGGCGGTGTTGCCACGATCGCGATGCTGCCGATCGGGTCAGCGTCGGCTGACCCTTCGGCAAACGCCTGGTTGCGACTGCGCCAGTGCGAGTCGAGCAACAACTATTCGATCAACACGGGCAACGGGCACTACGGCGCCTATCAATTCGACCTTGCTACCTGGCGGAGCGTCGGGGGCACCGGCTACCCGAGTAGCGCCTCCGCAGGCGAGCAGGACGCCCGCGCCCTCATCCTGTACCGCGAGCGGGGCTGGCAGCCGTGGCAGTGCGCGACCATCCTGGGACTTCGCGAGGACGGCGACGCGCGCTCTGGACGCATCAGTGACATAAGGGTTCCCGCCTCGGGTACGGGCTCGGTGGCCGGGGGCACTTCATCGATCCCGGCGTTCCCGGGACCGAGGTGGTTCCACTACGGGGACTGGAATTCCACGATCAAGCGATTCCAGGACCAGATGAACGCCCGCGGCTTCTTCCCGGTCGGCACCGGGCAATACGGGCCGAACACGCTGACCATGGTCAAGCGGCTGCAAAGTCTGAACGGACTGGTCCCCAACGGCGAGATCGGGCCCAACACCTGGCGCCTGGCCTGGACCGGCAAGTACTCGGCCGGGTGAGCAACTCGAGGGTGTCCCCTGTCAGAATCACCGTATCGGCGCTTCCGCCAGGTAATGAGGTCCGTTCAGGATGAGGTGTATTCGATGACGGTGGTCTGCCTACCCGATGCGCGTGCGCGGCTGCTCGTCGGTGACCCCGCCGGCACCGAGATCATCGTCTGGGACGGCACCGGCCCGGAGCCGCCCGGACTCGACGACACCGAGTTTCTGGTCGGCAGCTACGTGAAGGAGGCACTCACCCGGACCCAGCTGGCGAGGTTTGAGAAGCTGAAGGTACTGCAGGTGATCTCGGCCGGCGTCGATGCCTGGCTGGGCGCATTGCCACCAGGCGTGACGCTGTGCAACGGGCGAGGTGTGCATGGGCTCTCCACAGCCGAGATAGCTGTCACGTTGATTCTGGCTCATATCCGCGAACTGCCTCGGTACCTCGGGCAGCAGGCCGACCAGGTCTGGGATGCCGGCGAGCGGGAGACGGTTGCCGACAAGCGCGTCCTGATCCTGGGAGCCGGTGACATCGGCAGCAAGGTCGCCGCTTGTCTCGAGACGTTGGGAGCCTCGATCACGCTGATGGGCAGAACCGCTCGCGCCGGCGTCATCGGCTTCGAGGCGTTGCCCGATGTACTGCCCGCACACGATGTGGTCGTCCTCGCATTGCCCCTGACCGCCGCCACCCAGGGCCTCGTGGACGCCGGGTTCCTTTCCGCGATGAAGGATCACGCGATCCTGGTAAATGTCGGCCGGGGGCCTACCGTGGTCACAGCTGCCCTGCTCGCCGAGCTGCAATCGGGTCGTCTGCGGGCTGGGCTCGATGTCGTCGACCCCGAGCCGCTGCCCGCCGAGCATCCGTTGTGGGAAGCGCCCAATCTGGTGATCACTCCGCACGTCGGTGGCGGCGCACCTGGCTGGGACACTCGCGCGTACCGCCTGATCACGGCGCAGATCGAGCGCTATGTCGCAGGAGAGCCGCTGGAGAACGTCGTCGTGGACGGCAACGCCGCGCACCCACGCTCGTAACCGCAGCTATCAGGCATGGTCGACCAGGTAACGGATGAGGGTTCGGGTCGGGTTTCCAGTTGCGCCGGCGGCCCACATCTCGTCGGGCTGATGCCGGAACGCCGAGGAACCGATATCCATGTGCACCCAAGGTATTTCCCCGACGAACTCTCGCAGGTACAGGCCGCCGAGAATCGCTCCGAAGTCCGCGACCAAACCGGTTTGTAGATTCTTGACGTCAGCGACCTCGGACTCGATGGCCTTGCGATAGTTGGACCACAAGGGCAGCTCCCAGCCTGGTTCGCCACACTGCTGACCGGCGGCGACCAGCTGCGCAGCGAGGGTGCGGTCGGTTCCCATCACGGCCCACAGATCGGTACCCAGCGCGGTTGATCCGGTCAGGGTTGCGATGTCGATCATGCGCGCCGGTGCGCTTTCGGCCGCCAATGCCAGGGCATCGGCAAGTACGAGACGGCCTTCGGCGTCCGGGCTGATCATCTCACTCGTGGTGCCGTTGCGATGGGTGAGGATATCTCCGGGACGAACGGCGCTGCCGCTCGGCATGTTCTCGGCGCAGGCAAGGTAGGCCCGCACGTTGGCCGGGCAGCCGAGCCGACGGAGGGCTGTCATCACAGCCAGGATGCTCGCGGCTCCGGCCATGTCGCACTTCATCGTGCTCATCGCATCCAGGCGTTTGAGGTCGAGACCACCGGTGTCGAACGTAATGCCCTTACCCACGAGCGCGGTGTGGTCGCCGGCCCCAGGGTCGCCGGTGGCGAGCTCGATGAGGACGGGTGGGTTCACGCTGCCCGCCCCTACCGCGACCAATCCCCCGAACCCTCCGGCCAACAGCTGGTCGTTGTCCAGCAGCCGGAAGGAGAAACCGTGCACCTCGGCCTGGTCACGGGCAGTATCAGCAAGGCCATGCGGGGTCAGGTCTCCCGCCGGAAGGTTGGTCAGGTCCCGCGAGAAGTTCGTAGCCTCGGCGATGATCCGAGCGATCTCCACGTCGGATTCGTTGACGCCGCTGAGGAAGAGCTCCTCGATCGCGGGATGACGGCCGGACGCGGCGGTCTTGTAACGGTCGAAATTGTAGCCACCCAGTACGAACGCATCGGTGACGATGCCGGCAGCGTCCCCGCTGGCGAGGCCCACCGCGGTGAGCGCGCAGTTGACCCTGGGACGGCGAATGGCTCTGGCCGCCCGGGTCGCGGCCTGGCGCAGGGAGTCGGCGGTGACGCTACCGTCTGCCGGCTCGCTCACCTGCACCAGCAGCACATCACCGCCCCGGTGTGCGCCATTGTCGGGAATCCAACAGTGCTCGCCTGGTTTGTCGAGTTCGAACCGTTGCGCAATGCTGCCGAGGTCGAGTCCGAGTGCGGCACCGGTCGCCCGGGTGACCGGCGGTAACTCCGCCGCCCGCAGCACCGGCAGCACCGTGACGTCTGCGTCGTGCTCATCGAAGGATGCAATGACCGAGATCCGCATATGTCTCTCCTCTAACTACGCCGGACGGGTCAGCCGACTGACACCGAGGGCTGCGTGGATCGAAGCCAGCGACGAAAGTCCTCGGCCAGGACGGCTGGATCCTCGAGAAAGTAATTGGTCTGTAGTTGCTTCGTGCCGATGTACACCCGGATCAGGACCGGCCCCGGTGCCGACGCGGCCCACGAGACAGCATCCGCCAACTCCTCGGACGTCCGGACATCTCTTGCATCGCGCCAGCCGCAAGCTTTGGCCACGGCAACCATGTCGATGTCGGCAGAAGCGGTCGGCTGACCACCGGTGGCCAGATACACACCGTTGTCCAGCACGAATACCACGAGGTTCTTCGGCTTGAGGTGTCCCGCGGTACTCACGACGGACAGGCCCATGATCAATGACCCGTCACCATCGACGACGACGACCTTCTCGTCCGGACGAGTCTCCTGCAGGCCGAGAGCCAAGCCCAAGGTCAGCGAGATCGTCTGGCCCATCGCGTCCAGGCTGATCAGGTGGTTTCCCTTTCGACCAGCCACGGCGAGCATTTCCCGTGCCGTACCGCCGAGGCTCAACACGACCGGCGAATCGGTGAAGCCGGCATCAAGCTGCCGCAACACGTCTGCACGTTCAATAGCCATCGCGCTCACCCTCCCATAAGGTTCACCAGGACGAATATCGGCCTGTGCGTCGCGCGCGAGAAATCCCACGCCCGCTTGATCTCCACCGCCCAGCGATCGACCGGCGTGCGTGCGTCCAGCTGGAACCACCTGACACCAGCAGCGTCGAGCAGCGCCTCGGTTCGCTCGCTGACCGTGTGGATCATCGAGTTGTACTCACCCAGGCCACCACGTCGGGTGACGACACCGAACAACGGCAGGTGATAGGGCTGGGGAAGCGTCAGCAGCGCGGTGAGCAGGTTACCTATGCCGTTGTCCTGAAAGATCAGAACGGACCGTGAACCGGCAAGTTCGAGGCCGGAAGCGATGGCTACCCCTTCCTCTTCGCGAGGCATTGCAAAAACCTGCCGGCCCGCTCGCACGCCGTCGCCGGCTATGAAGTGGTCGAGCACAATCTTGAGCGTGCTGCTCGCCAGATGCAGAACGAAGTCCGGATCGATTGACTCGACACCATCGATTACTGCCTGGCTGCGGCGTTCGAGGAGGTCGGCCTGCGAGTCGACGGCACGCACCGCGACTGGCGCGTCGGTACTCACAGTTGCACGCCGCGCGTCAGCGCTCCGTCAACGACCAGGTTCGTTCCGCTGGTGAAACTCGATACCGGGCTGGCCAGGAACGCGACAGCGGACGCCATCTCTTGTGCGGTGCCCATCCGTCCCATCGGAATGAGCGCCAGGGTAGCCGCGAACATGTCCGGTTGGTTCTGCCTCGTGCTGGCCCAGCTGCCGCCGTCGAACAGCGTGTTGCCGGGTGAGACAGTATTCGCCCTTATCCCCTTGGGCGCGAGGCGATGAGCAATTCCCTGGGTGTAATGGACCAGTGCTGCCTTGATCGCTCCGTACGGACCCTCGAAGAAGTCGATCTCCCGGCCGGACACGCTCGACACTGTGACAATCGAACCGGCGGTGCTGTCCTCCAGATAGGGCAGCGCAGCATTGACCAAGCGTACCGAGCCCATCAGGTCGATCTCGAAGCACTTCGTCCAGTTCTCCTCGATGTCCGGAGTCGACATGGCGCTGACATTTGCCACCACGATGTCGATCCCGCCGAGCCGAGCCGCCGATTCCTCGACCCAGGCCGCCAGCGCCGCCCCGTCGGACACATCCACACTGGCGCCCATGACCTTGCCGCCGCCATCGGACAGTTCACGTTCGGCTTCCAGGACCGCCGCCGCGTCACGCGCGCAGAACGATACCGCCGCTCCCTCAGCGAGCAAGGTCTCCACGATGGCACGGCCGATGCCCCTGGTGCCCCCGGTGACCAGTGCTCTCGAGCCAGCTAATTTCAGATCCATACAGCTCAAACCCCTCTTCGTTGTCGTGCTCTGTGTTGCGACTCGACGCAGCAGGCGTCGGTCGGGTCAATCGAAATCAGACAGCTCAGGACAGCCGAACCCTCGCGTCGAGGACCGAGTACAGGATGTCCACGACCAGGTTCGCGACTACCACGAATGCCGACGCGAGCAGGACGAGGCCGATGATCGTCGGGAGGTCCTGTTTAGACAGTGCCGTCATGACGAGCTCGCCAAGTCCGGGCAACCCGAAGACGTTCTCCGTCACGATCGCCCCGCCGAGCAGCGTACCGACATCGATTCCGAATTGGGTTACCACCGGTGTCAAGGCCGCCCGCAGTCCGTGGCGATAGATCACCCGGCGCCGACTCAGTCCCTTGGCGCGGGCCGTGCGAATGTAGTCCTCACCGAGCACGTCCAACATCGATCCCCGAGTCAGGCGGACGTAGGTTGCCGCGGTGACCAGAGCGATGGTGAGCCACGGAAGCAGCAGATGCCTTGCCCACTCCATTGGGTTCTCGGTCAACGCCACGTATCCGGCACCGGGAAACCAATCGATACCCGACAGGTGAAGCCGGAAGAACAACACCAGCAGCAGCACCTCGCCCAGCAGGAAGGTCGGCATCGAGTAGAAGAAGAGCGAGAAAGCAGTGGCACTGCGATCCATCACCGAGCGCGGATGTGTCGAGGCCAGCACGCCGGTGCTTACTCCGATCACCAACCACAGGATCGCACCGCCGGCAACCAGCGAGGCCGTCACGGGCAAACCTTGGCCGATCAGCGTCGTCACCGGCTGCGAATTGGTGTACGAGTAGCCGAGGTTGCCGTGCAGGGCCTTCCAGAGAAAACTGCCGTACTGGACCAGGAGCGGCCGGTCGAGCCCGAGGTTGTGACGGATGGCCGCAACCGTTTCCGCGCTGGCTTGGCGTCCGGCCAAGGTTCGGGCCACATCGTGGGGCGCGATGAAGTACATAGCGAACACGGCTGTGGCAACCAGCCACAGCACGACCACGCCGAAGAGGATTCGGCGCACCAGAAAACGCAACATGTCAGGCCCTTCTCCGTCGTCAGTCTTCTACCGCGACGAACAAGCGGTTGCCCCTGGGATCGAACGCATCGCGCACGCAGTCCCCCAGTAGGTTGAATGCCATCGTCGTGATCAGCAGCGCCAGGCCGGGGAAGGCGACAAACCACCAGGCAACCCGGTAGTAGGCAATCGACTCGGACAACATGTTTCCCCAGGTCGCCGTCGGCGGTAGCACCCCGATCCCCAGGAAAGACAAGGTCGATTCGAAAACGATCGACAGCGGGATCAACATCGTGGCGTAGACGATTGTCGGTGCCAGCACGTTGGGCAGGATGTCGACGAACATGATCCGCAGATGGCCCGCGCCGACAGAACGCGCTGCTTCCACGAATTCCTTTTCCTTTATCGACAGCACCTGGCCCCGAACGATCCGTCCCACCGAGGCCCAGGAGAAGAAGGCGATCACCGCAACCGAAACCATCAGGCTCGGGCCGAGCAATGAAACGAGCGCAATTGCGAAGATCAGGTAGGGCAATGACAGGACCACGTCCATGAATCTGGACAGCACCGTGTCGACCGCTCCGCTGAAGTATCCCGCCGCGAGCCCGATGATCACGCCGAGCACGACCGCGAGCCCGGACGCTACTACCCCGACCAACAACGATATCCGGGCGCCATAGAGGACCCGCACCAGAACATCGCGTCCCAGATCATCGGTTCCGAACAGAAACGTCGAGCCCGGCCCGACGGGAATGCCCTCGGCGCTCAATCCCGTTGTTCGGAATTGCTGATTGGGTCCGTGTCCGAGGAGGTGGGCGACTACCGGTGCAAAGACAGCCAGCAAGACGATGATGCAGATGACAGCCGAGGATCCGACGGCCACCCGGTCATGGCGCAGCCGGACGAACGCCAGCTGCCATGGGCTCCGACCTTCTATCGTGTCGGCGGCGGCCGGCTCGACCCTCACGGCGGCCGCCTCGACCGTCGCCGGTGGCGTAAGAGTCACGACGGCTCCTTCAGCTCGGGCAGCATCGATTCCCCGTCGGCGAGCGGGAAGTGGCAGGCAACGGCGCGATCACTCTCGTCGATGTTCTTGCTGTCCAGCACCGGGTCCTCGACCTGGCAACGGCTCTGCGCGCGGGGACAGCGGGGATGGAACCGGCAGCCCGAGGGCGGCCGGACCGGCGACGGGACCTCACCGGTGAGGACTATCCGCTCGGCATCGTTGACCAGGTCGGGGTCCGGTGTGGGGGCGGCGGACAGCAGCGCCTTCGTATAGGGATGGCGGGGCCGTATGAACAAGTCCTCGGTGTCGGCAATCTCGACGATCCGCCCGAGATACATCACCGCTATCCGGTCGCTGGCGTGCCGGACGACCGACAGATCGTGTGCGATGAAGATGTACGTCAGCCCGAGTTTGTGCTGAAGTTCGGCGAGCAGGTTGATGATCTGGGCCTGGATGGAGACATCGAGGGCCGAAACCGGTTCATCGCACACCACCACCTCAGGGCGAAGGGCCAGCGCCCGCGCGAGCCCGATCCGTTGTCGTTGTCCGCCGGAGAACTCCGCTGGAAAGCGGTTGTAGTGTTCTGGATTGAGGCCGACGAGTTCCATCAGCTCCTGCACCTTGCGCTTGCGTTCTGCCCCTTTGGCCAAGCCGTTGGCGGCGAACGGGTCCGCAATAATGGAGCCGACCCGGCGTCGTGGGTTGAGCGAGCCGTACGGGTCTTGGAACACCATCTGCAGCTTGCGGCGGTACGGGCGCAACCGCCGCGCAGATAGCCGGGATATGTCGGCGTTGCCGAAAGACACCGTGCCAGAGGTCAGCTCGTACAACCGCGTGATGCAACGAGCAAGGGTTGATTTGCCGCACCCCGTCTCACCGACCAGGCCCAGCGTCTCACCCCGGCGTACCTCCAGGCTGACGCCGTCGACGGCACGCAGATACTCCCGCTTGCCTGCGAGCAATCCGCTTGAGCGAAGCGGAAAGTGCTTGACGACGTCGGTCAACTGCAGCAAGGGTTCGGCCGCAACTTGTGAGGCAGGCTCGCGTGCCACTTGCCGGGTCATGCTGAAGTCGATTCTTGCGCGGCCGAAGCCGGCTCGATCACAGCATCGCCGCCGTGGCGTCGAGCGCTCTGCTCAGCGAGCGCCGAATCATCCGTCCTCCGACCCACTGCCTCAGGTGGCAGCCAGCACGCTGAACGGTGGTCGATGCCACCGTTCACTCCTCGGATCGGCGGTTCGGCATCCAGGCAACGATCCATAACGTAGCCACACCGGGGATGGAACGCGCAACCCCGGGGTACCTGCACCATGCTGGGCGGCAGACCGGGAATGGATTTCAGCGGGCGACCGCGACCACCCGTTTGGGGCAGTGAACCGATCAGTCCCTCGGTGTACGGATGATGCGGTTGGTGGTACAACGTCCGCTTGTCTGCGTATTCCATCGGCTTGCCGGCGTACATGACCACCACCCGGTCTGCTATGTCGGCAATGACGCCGAGGTCATGGGTAATCATGATCACCGCCGTGCCGAACTCCTGTTGCAGCCGCTTGATCAACGTGATGATCTGCGCTTGAACGGTTACGTCGAGAGCGGTCGTCGGTTCGTCGGCAATCAAGAGTTTGGGATTGAGCGCCAGCGCCATGGCGATCATGGCCCGTTGTCGCATCCCACCGGAGAATTGATGCGGATAGTCATGCACCCGGCTCTCCGGAGCCGGAATCCCGACCAGGCCGAGCAATTCGATCGCTCGCAGGCTGGCCTGCTTCTTCGAGACCGCCTCGTGAGCTCGGATCATCTCCACGATCTGCCAACCCACCCGGTAGTGCGGGTGCAGGCTGGAGAGCGGATCCTGAAAGATCATGCCGATCTCGGCCCCACGGATCCGCCGCAGATCCCGATCGCCCATGGTGAGCAGATCTCGACCCTCGAACCGAGCCTGACCGGAGACCCGCGCTCCCTCGGTCAGGCCTACGATCGTCTGCGTCGACACGCTCTTGCCCGATCCCGACTCACCGACGATTCCGAGGGTCTCGCCCTGTTCGACCGAGAAGCTCATCCCCCGCACCGCGCGCAAGATCCCGTCCGGAGTCGAGAAGGAGACCTGCAGATCCTCTACTTCGAGCAGCGACACCCACCAGCTCCTGTCTCTGCGGCCATCGCCGACACTACTGAGATCATCCGTTCTTCAGCCAGACATTGGTGATGTCGAAGTTTTCGTTGATCGGAAGGTAGACGGCGTTCATCAGACGCGAGGACGTGTACAACGGAACGTCTACGGTCGCCAGCGGTATCAGCGCCGCGTCCGCCATGGTCTGCACCGATACCTGATGCCACAGCTCAGCGACCTTGTCGGCTTGGGAGCTCGGCAGGGCCAGTGCCTGCTGGACGAGTCCGTTTGTGATGGGGCTGTTGTAGTCACCGTAATCGACCGAGTTGGGGCCGTAGTTGGTCCCGTCCGTCATCGGCTGGAGAACCGACCGGCCGTTGATACCGAACCAGTCCGGCACCCAGTACAGCAGCGCGATATCCCACAGGCCACGCTGTCCACTTACCGGATCCGAGATGTAGCGAACCGTGAAGTCAGTCTGGGTAGCGGAGATCAGCTGCACCTTCACGCCCGCGGCCTCGAGGTCGGCCTGCATCAGCTCGGCGATCTTCGGGCTCTGTGATGTATTCGGGAACAGGACCTTCAGCGTGAGGCCATTGGGATAACCGGCGGCGGCCAGCAACTGCTTGGCCTTCTGTGGGTCTCCCTTGTCCCCCGGCGTCGGGTAGGTACTGAACGGCTTGTAGCCGATGTCGATCGGCGTGAGAATCTGGCTCGCGGGCGTCGCGATCTTGCTGCCGCCGAGGGCCTGGGCGATCGCCGTCTTGTCGATTGCATATTCCAGCGCCTGCCGCACCTTCGGGTTCTTCATGGCCGCGTTCTGGTTGGGACTTTGCTGATTGAACACCGCGTAGCTCACCGCACCGCTGGAATTGACGGACAGGTTCGGATCTCCGGTCAACCCGGGTATATCAGGGGTCGGGACGACGACGTCCCAGCCCATGTCCGTGGTGCCGGCCTGAATCTGTTGCTGAACCGCCTGCGGGGTCTGTCCCTGATTGATGATGATCTTGTCGACGTAGGCCTTGCGGATCGGGTCGCTGCTGGCCTTCCACGCAGGGTTGCGGTCCAAGACGATCTGGGTCCCCGGTGTGTACTTGCTGATCTGGTAAGGACCATCGGACAGCAGATGAGCATCGAATTCCGGGCTGTTCGGGACGTACTTCAGGTACTCGACCGGCACGGCGGACGCGAACGGCTCGGCGATGATGTCCAGGAAGTCGCTGGTGGAATGCGTGAGATGAAAGACGATGGTCTTGGCATCGGGCGCAGAAACTCCCGCTATCTCATTGCCGTTGATGTAGTTGGCCATTGCGGTGGCGGTGCCGGGGATCTTGGATTCGGCCCGGCAATACGCAGCCATGCCCTTGATGGTGGTGGTGAAGTAGCTCGTCGCGCCGACGGGGGCCACCGGATTGCACATCCGCTTGAAGCTGCGTACGAAGTCCGCCGCCGTTACGGCCCGCGCCGGTGATGAGTTCCACATCACATCGCCACGGAGGTGAATGGTGTAGGTGTTGCCGCCGTCGGTGATTCCTCCGTTGGCCTCGGTCGGAACCTCGCTGGCCACATCACCAACCGGGGTGCTCACCGTCTTGGCGTCCTTGCTGGCCGGGTAGCTGAACAGCTGCCGGGTCCAGGCTCGCTCCTCGGTGTGCGTATCGGTGTTGTAACCAGCTGTGGGATCCATGAAGTCGATGTCTCCCACACCGCCCAAGGTGAGGGTGCCACCGGCGTGCGGAGTGGCTGATGACGAGGACGATTTCCCGGTACACGCGGTGACCAGGAGTCCGAATGCGGTCAAAGCTGCAATGCCTGCGGTCCAGCGGCGATATCTAGGCACAGTGTCGGCCTCTCCTGTTTCCGGTGGCACAGCCACCAAACCAGTGCAACGAATCTCATGGATTGCCTTACGAAATAACCGCGCCGCCGGCCACGAGGGCTCCCAGCAGGAACGCCCGCTACTCCGGCTCGACGCAGCCGGCGGACCAACCACATTGTTGACATTCGGAATGTTAGTGAGTTGACTTCATCAGGTCAAGACACCGGCGCGGCGTACCCCATCCACAAGAGAGCTGCCTCGGCCGGTCAGCCCGCGTCCGGCGGTGCCCGATTCCGGCACCGACCGTGGCCGCATGGCTGACCGATGATGGCATCGCTACGCTCCGCACTGGCCCACCCAGAGATTGCCCACCCAGAGATTGAAGGTATGAGGACATGCAGTTTCGGCAGTCGCAGGCAATAGAACGAGTAGCTCGGGCCTCTCTCAGGCCTGCAGGCGGCTTGCAGCCGCCGGGGACGCTCTCGCTCGCACAGGGCGAGCCGGATTTTCCGACCCCTGAGCCGATCGTCGAGGCGTTGCAGCGTGCTGTCCGTGACGGTTACACGCGATATGGCGATATGAACGGCGACCCGGAGCTGCGCGAGGCGATCGCCGAATCCGCGACCCAGGTGTCTGGGGCTCCGTACTCTGATCGCTCCGTCCTGGTGAGTCATGGCGGGGCGGGCGCCATCACTGCCGCGATCCTGGCGACCGTGAATCCCGGCGACAAGGTCGTGATCCCCGAACCCACGTATTCGCTCTATCTGGACGCAGTTGAACTGGCGGGCGGACATCCGGTCTTCGTACCTACTCTGGACGATCACCATCTCGACTTCGACCGGCTGGCGATGTCACTGGCCGGCGCCCGAATGGTGATTCTTTGCAATCCCGTCAACCCGACGGGGGCGGTGTTCGGATCGGCGGAACTCCAACGACTTGCCGAACACCTCGCCGGTACCCAAACCTTGTTACTTGCCGACGAGGCATATGCCGACATCGTCTATGACGGTCAGCCCTTCACCTCCACGCTGGCCGTGGAATCTCTGCGGGATCGGCTCATCTACACCCAGACTCTTTCCAAGACTTACGCCATGACCGGCTGGCGGATCGGTTATCTCGTTGCCGCTGAGCCGATCACGGCAGCCATCCGGCATGTCCATCGCACCATGAACAGTTCGGTGAACGCTGCCGTACAGCGGGCCGCCTTGGCAGCGATCAGGCTAGGACCCGACCTGGCCGCACCGATGCTCGCCGCCTACCAGGAACGGCGGGATTACCTCACCGCACGCATTGCGAAGATGGAGCGGCTCGACGCCATTGAGCCAGCTGGTGCGTTTTACATCTTCGCCCGTTACCTGAGCGCGCTGCCTGCAGCCGAGGTCACCGATCGCCTGCTGGCCGGAGGTGTGGCCGTCCGCTCGGGTCCCGAATTCGGCCCATCGGGTGAAGGCCACCTGCGCCTGTCATTCGCGGCCAGCCTGGAAACACTCGAGGGAGGCCTTGATCGCATCGAGGCCGTGTTGAACGACCTCTGAACGGCAGGGCGAAGCTGGTCAGCGAGGACATCGCGTCGAGGCTAGCCCCGGAACGCCCCGGCACTCTCGGATCGGATTGCACCATCAGCGAGCACCGCGTGGACACCCCACACGCCGTTCGCCACTTGGGTGATCCGGAGATCGACGACTGTGCTCGCCAGCGCCAGCGCCTGTGTTCTGGTCACCGTGAAGAGCTTCTCCATCCACGTCAGCATTGCGTTCAATGCTGCCGCGGCGGCGTTGTCCAGCGTCGCGTCGAAACCGAAGGTGATCCGGCCAGTTGGCGTCTTCGCGTATGGCGTCACCACCACCGGGTCCGCAACCACGGTCAACTCCAGTTCGGTCGTCATCGGGCATTCGATGGCGGTGCCGGAAACCTCTCCGTCGCCTTGGCGCGCGTGACCGTCACCAATGGATAGCAACGCCCCCTCGACCGAGACCGGGAGGTACAGCACGCTGCCCTCGACCAGATCCTTACAATCGATGTTTCCGCCGCAATAACGCGGTGGCGTAGTGGAAAACTCGCCACCCTCGGCCGGTGCCACGCCTATTACCCCCAAGAAGGGCCGCAGGTCCACCGTGAACCCGAGATCATTGGTGCCGACCCCGGCATCGACGTCCAACCGCCAGTGCAGGGCTATCGACCCATCGTGTAGACCACCGAGGCAGTCCGTGAACCGCTCTTCGGGATCACCAGCGACCGTCCAACCCCAACTGCCCGGTCTCAGGTCCACCAGTCTGACGGCGAGCGCGTCGCCGGGGCGAGCGCCCCGGACAAAGATCGGCCCGCACAGTGCGTGTCCGCGAGCACCAGGAAGAAAGGTCTCACCGAAAGCGCCCGGGGCCGACGGCTCCCGCAGGTAGCCGCGGGCATCCAGCGAGGTGACCGTCACGGTGTCTCCGGAGTCGACGTGCAAAGCCGGGGCAAGAGCACGGCTGAAATAGTCGTGGACCACGCCGTAGACGGGTTTCAGAAAGTGGTGTGTCAACGACAGCGCCTCCGAGGGCCGGCCAGGTCGCCTTACAGCGCGCAAGACTCGCCGCGGCGGTCGGCGGCGGGTTGAGCTGGAGCTCAGTTGATCTGGAACACAATGGATCCTTGACTGCGGGCATCGCCCGGCGAGCCTGAATTGCTGGCACTCAGCGCCAGGCTGGACAGCGCTACCCTAGCTTGCTAACATTCATGATGTCAACAAATAGACCATGTCAACAATTCGACCGAGGGGTGCGGAGATGAGTGGTGGGCTGGAGATCCAACCGGCCCGGCGCCGGGGTCTGACCGATGAGGTTGCGGAGAACATTCGCCAGGCTATCTTCGACGGATCCCTCGAACTCGGCGAACGCCTGAACGAAGTCGATATCGCCGACCGCCTACAGGTCAGTCGCGGACCGGTCCGCGAAGCCTTGGTACAGCTCAAACAAGAAGGCATCGTCACGATGGAATGGCATCGGGGCGCATTCATCGTGCAGCTGTCGGCGGATGACTTTCGTGAGCTTGCGGGCCTGCGAACCGTCCTCGAGGTTTTTGCAATCAGGCAGGCCGCCGCTGCTGCAACCCAAGCCGACCTGGACAATCTGGCCGCAGCGGTCAAGGCGCTGTCGAAGGCGTTCGTAGACCAGAACGATTACGTGCTGATCCAACTCGATGTCGAGTTCCACGACGCGCTCTACCGCAGCGCGCACCACGAACGGCTGTGGAACGCCTGGAGTTCGATAAGGTCGCAGGTCCTGCTCTCACTGCTGACGAAACGGCACGCCTCCAACGAGTACTACCGGGATCTCGTTATCGCAGAACACGAGGAGCTGCTTCGAGTGATCAGTTCCAGGGATGCCCGAGCATGCGAGAAGGCGATCCGCGTACACCTGTCGGACACCTATGACCGGCTCGTCAGTAGCTTCGACAGCGCCGACGTCCCACCGGCTTCTGGCGAGCGCTGACCGCCTTCAAGCTAGCGGGAGGCTTCATAGGCCTCGACTACGTTGGCGGCAATCCGACCACGATCGGATACCTCGTGACCGTTGGCCCGCGCCCAGTCGCGAATCGCGGATAGGCCGGTCCGCCTGGTCGACACGGCACGCCTGCCCTGGCGGGGACCACCACCGCTCGTTGCTCGAGGCGTGCGGGCAGCCGTTAGGTACGGCCTTATCGCTCTTTCGAAAGCGGCGATGTTCTTCTTGCTCAGATCTATTTCATAGCTCTTGCGGTCCCAGGCGAACGAGACGGTCCGCTCAGCCGTTCCCCCATCGAGGTCGTCGACGAGACGGGTGATGGTCTCCGTGGCCACTGATCGCTCCTTAGGTAAGTTGGTGCTCCGTGGCGAGAGTACCCATCGCATCGTCGCGCTGTTCTCAATATGGCCAAGTGTTGGGTCGCTAACCTTCGCCACTACTCCTCGGCTTGGAACGCGCCAGGTGCTGTCATCGTCTCGAGAATATGGCCGCGGTTGTCTCTCGTACCGCGCAACAATGAGGCGACGGCGCCGAGGACGGACAACACGACCGCGGTGCTGAAGACGATAATCAGCCCGTGATGGAAGGGCTGCGAGATCAAATGCGGAAAGAATTCGCGCCCAGTCAGGACATCGACGTTCGCCTCGGGCAAGCCGTTGAGCACGCCGCTCGGAGCCAGCAACTGCCGAATCGGGTTGATGCCCAGAAACGAGGCAAAGAGGGTGGACACCGGAGGCAGCTGGCCCACCTGATGTGCCACGTTTCCGGGTACCCCCTGCTGTTGCAGTCCGCTGCTCAAGGCGTCAGGCAGCGTGCCGGCCAGTCCAGCGATCATCAACGAGAAGAAAATACCGATGGACAGCGAGCTTCCGGAGTTCTGGAACGTGGACCGCATACCCGATGCCGCGCCGCGCTGCTGAGCAGGCACGCTGCTCATGACAGCGGCGCCGTTAGGTGCTCCGAACATGCCGCTACCGACGCCGTTGCAGGCGATCAGCACGGCGAAGGCCCAGTAGGGGAAGTCGATCGGCAACGCCATCAGACCCACGAAGCTCGCACCGAAGACCACCATCCCGGCCGAGGCGAAGGCGCGGGCGCCGAAGCGATCCGACAAGTAGCCGGCAATCGGTCCGGAAATGAGAAATCCAAGGGTGAGCGGAAGCAGGAAGATGCCCGCCCACAGCGGGGTGTCGGCGTAATCGTAGCCATGTAGCGGAAGCCAGATCCCCTGCAGCCAGATGATGAGCATGAACTGCAGGCCGCCTCGCGAAACCGCGGTGAACAGACCTGCCGCGTTCCCGGCTGCGAATGCTCGGATGCGGAACAGCGCGAGGTTGAACATCGGTTCGGCGATTCGGCTTTCGATCAAGCAGAAGGTCGCAAGCAATACGGCGCCCAAGGCCAGCCCGACAAGGACTTTCGGGCTTTGCCAACCCATCGAATGGCCGCCGTGTGGCTGGATCCCGGTTGTGATCGAGCCAAGCAGGATGGCCAACCCGGCCGCGAACGTTATGTTGCCCCACCAGTCGATTGTGGAACGGCGGCGCTCACCCGAGTCTCGCAGACTTCGGTACGCCCACACTGTGCCGATGACGCCGATCGGCACGTTTACCCAGAAGACCGCTCGCCAATCCCAGGCAGCAAGAACGCCACCGGCCACCAGTCCGACGAACTGGCCGGCGAGCGCGGCCATGGTGTTGATGCCCAAGGCGAGCCCGCGCTGGTCAGCCGGAAAGACGTCAGTGATGATCGCGGCCGAGTTCGCCGTCAACATCGCTCCACCCAGCGCCTGTATCAGCCGCCAGCCGATGAGCCAGATAGCGCCGTGGCCACCCTGAAACGGGTCGAACGACAAGAAGATCGATGCTGCGGAGAACACCGAGAAGCCGGCGTTGTAGATCCTGACCCTGCCGTACATGTCGCCCAGTCGCCCTAGCGTGACGACGAGAACCGCCTGAACGAGCTGGTAGCCCATGATCATCCACAGCAGATAGACAATGTTCCCTGGCGCCAACGGATCGAGGTGGATGCCGCGGAAGATCGCCGGCAGCGAGATGATGACGATCGAGCCGTCCAGGGTGGACATGAACACGCCGAGAGTGGTGTTCGATAGCGCGACCCACTTGTATCGGTCACCAGTCGAGACAGGTCTGGTGTCTAGGTTCTCAGACAATTATCGCGCTCTCCATCGCCGATCACGTCGCTCCGCAAGCCCACCGCGGCCACTGGCCGAGAACGGATTCATAGGGCCTGGGCGAGGCGCTCGATCAATGGGGTAGCTGCCATGAGCTGCTTTCGCTCGGACCCCGTGAAAGACCTGGTCAGCGCCTGAGCGACCTGTTCGGTCCGCAGCCGTCGACGACCGAGCAGGGTCTGGCGGCCCGCTTCGGTGATCGAGAAGACGACGCGGCGGCCGTCCATGGCGTCCGGGCCCCGGCTCACCAGCTTGCGAGACTCCAAGGCCCTTAGCGTGGCGCCCATTGACTGGGGACTGATCTGCTCCAAGGCGGCGAGAGCGCCCGGGGTGGACTGGCCCTCCCGTTCGAGTCGGGCCAACGCCATGATCTCCGGGATTCTTGCGTCACCTTCGACGTAGGCCTGCTTGAGTCGTCGGCTGAACAATCCCATACTCACCATCAACGCCCCAGCAACGCGTGCGATCTCATCGGCATCATCTTCTGCGCGCATGATCAGAAGGCTAGACTAATAAGGTACGGCTTACTAGTTCCGATCAGGTCGCGGCGGCAAGGACGAGGGCGTGACCCGGAGGATGCGCAGCATGGTCGTCTTCAGGGCTTCGCGCAGTTCCTCGTCGGTGAGGTCGACCAAATCGGGCAAGCTCTCGGAGAGGTAGAACACCGCGTAGTACGACAGGCGCTCGCCACCGGTCGGATTTTCGCCGAAGAACAGCGCGAGGGCACGCCGCCGGAGTGTCGCGGCCTCGTCTTCCAGCTTGTGCCGCTTGGCAGCCGGATCAGTGGATGCCATCACCGCGTACTGGCGGTTCTGAACAAGGAAGTCGACGAAGCCGTTTACGAGGTGCTCGATCCGGGCGCGCCGCCCGCGCATCGCGGCCGCTTCGTCGAGCAGCGCCTCTATCCGCCGGATCCCGGGCAGCATGGCCGCGTGCAGGATGTCGCTCTTCGCGCGGAAGTGGTAATAAACGGCGGCCTTGGTAAGGCCCATCTCGTCGGCGATCATCTGTAACGAGGTGGCGTCGTAGCCGAGTTCGGCGAACAGCCGCTGCGCAGTGTCCAGGATCTGCTGCTTGGTCTGCTCGGCCTGGGCTGCGCGGGTGGATATGCCTTTGACCGGCGTCGCCATAGGTGTGCTCCTTGTTGGTAGATCGCACCGCAGCATACAAGCCGACGGCAAGTGAGTCACTGGCTAATCGGCGAGTGACTCACCTTACGCGTGGCTAGTAGTTCACTTGACATGCGGCTAGTGAGTGTCCTAGCGTCGGTTGAAGTTCGATACCTACACCGGGTTCAATATCAACACTGGAGCAGTGGAGATCGGCCATGTCCAACTACCTCTATCGACTCGCGCACTTCGCATTCCGGCGGCGGCGTCTGGTACTGACGA